>JAQTMF010000248.1 GCA_028714515.1 Chthoniobacteraceae bacterium
TCGGAAGCCTGAAGCCTTGGCGGGATCCCTCGCAAGCTCGGGATGACACATCGCGATGCGCCGTTTTCACGCCGCGTTGAGCCCCTTCTGCGGCTACCGGTATTTCCTGACCACTTTCTCCGCCACGGCCGTGCAATCCTGAGGCGGATCGTCCGGATATTTCTTGGTGGAGGGCCAGATGAGCCTCCACGGCTGGCGCTTTACGGTGTCCGTGAACTGCTCCGCGTTGCGAACCGTCTGGTCGATGCCGGGGCGGGCATTGCATACGCTCGACTTGAGGCCGCGCGCCGCCACGCTCAACGATTCGCTGGCCTGCCGGAAGTTGCGCAGCGAGGCGCCGATGTCGCGGTTGCCCGCGAGGCTGGAGGTAAACGTCTCCGCGTGAGCCAGCGCGCGCGCCAGCGGGCTCTCCTTGCCGGTCAGCGTCTCGATGTTGCAGAGCGTGCGTTGCAGCGCGCCGTCCGTGCCCGAGATCGCCGCCAGCCGTTCGCCGAACTGCCGGAAGTTGCTGATGCCGACCACCAGGTCCGAGCCCTGCCGGGTGATCTCCGTGAGCTGCGAGGCGGTCTTCTGGATGTCCTTCATGGCCAGCGTCGCGCTGCCCACCACGGGGTCCAGCTTATCCACGACCTTCTGCGCCACGTCGCCCAGCCCCGGCTGCCGGTCGCCGATAAAGGACATCCCCTTCGTGGCGAGCCCGGAGGATTCGTCGCCCAGGGTGAAGTCCACCACCTGCTCGCTCAAGAGGTTGTATTGCAGCATCGTCACGCGCTGCTTGCGGAAAATCTGCGCGTCGCACGCCACGGACACCTCCACCACCGCCGCCAGGTCGGGCCGGGGGCGCTCGGCCGTGGGAACCGGCGAAAGCAGCCGCGACACCTGCCCCACGCGCCGCCCGGCCAGCATCACCGGCGCGCCCACGTTGATCCCGCCCGCGTTGTCGAAGTAGACGCGGTAAACCCGGCGCTCGCAGAACGCCCCCGGCGCGCCGAGGAAAATCAAGACCCCGCCCAGCAGGACGAGGCTCACCAGCACCAGCACCCCCGTGCGCAGTTCGTTGCGAATCAGAGCCATATTACGAGATGGGCCCCTCCGTGCGGCCTTCGATGAACTGTTCGACCACCGGGTTGGAACTGGTCCGGAAGCGCTCCGGCCGCGCCTCCTCCACGATGCGCCCGTGGAAGAGCATCGCCATCCGGGTGGCCACACGGAAGGCGCTGGTCAGTTCATGCGTCACAATGATGGAGGTGGCGTGCGTCCGCTCGCTCAACTGGATGATGAGCCCGTCGATCACCGCCGCCAGCACCGGGTCGAGCCCCGTTGTCGGCTCGTCGAAAAGCAACAACTCGGGCTCCATCACCAGCGCGCGGGCGATGGCCACGCGCTTGCGCATCCCGCCGGAAAGCTCGGCCGGCATCAGCGGGCCCGTCTCCTCCATCCCCACCAGCGCCAGCTTCTCCTCCACGATCCGGTCGATCTCCGCGTGGTGCTTGTGCGTCAGCTCCTCCAGCGGGAGCGCCAGGTTGTCGCGCACGGAAAGGGAGGAGATCAGCGCGCTCGACTGGTAGACCATCCCCATCCGCCGCCGCATCGCGTTCATCTGGCGGCGCGAAGCCAGGTTCAACGCCGCGCCGTCGAAAAGCACCGTCCCCGCCGACGGCTGCAGGATGCCCAGCACCAGCCGCAGCAGCGTGCTCTTGCCCGCGCCGCTCTGCCCCATGATGACCATCCGCTGCCCGCGCTCCACGCGCAGGTTCAGGCGGCGCAGGATCGGCTTGTCGTCGAAGTCCAGGCTCACGGCCCGCAGCTCGATGATCGGCGGTCCGGCGGGAGTCGCGCTGGGGTGGGGTTCATTCATAAAGCGCCACCAGCACAATGTTCATGAACGTGTCGGCGATGATCACCACCGTGATGGCCGTCACCACGCTGGAAGTCGTCGCCGTGCCGACCCCGGCCGCGCCGCCCGTCACCGCCAGCCCCTTGTAGCAGGAGATCAGGCCGATGATCAGGCCGAAGAGGAAGCTCTTCACCACCCCCGCCACGATGTCGCGCATCACCAGGTTCTCCAGCACCAGCTCGAAATAATAGCGGTAGGGGATGCCGAACTGCCGCTCGCACACCATCGCCCCGCCCGCCATCGCCGCGATGTTGGAAACCACGCTCAAGCACGGCATGAGCAGAAACACCGCCAGCACGCGCGGCGCCACCAGGAAGCGCAGCGGCCCGATCCCCATGGAGTCGATGGCCTCCACCTCCTCGCTCGCCGTCATCGTCCCCAGCTCCGCCGTGTAGGCCGCGCCGATGCGCGCCGCCACCATGATCCCCGTCATCAGCGGGCCCAGTTCCCGCGAAAACCCAACGCCCACCAGGCCCGGCACGAGGTCCTGCGTCCCGAACTTGCGGAGCTGGTAGCCGGTCAGGAGGGCCATCGTCAGCCCCATAAAAAGCGAGATCATCGCCACCAGCGGCACCGACCCTACGCCCGCGCGGTCGGCCTGCGTGAAGAGAATCCCCGCGCGGAACGGCACATGGCCCTGGAACAGATGATCCAGCGTCTCGCGCACCGTATCCGCCGCCATGCCGACGATCCCTCCGATCATCCGCACCGGCTCCGCGACCGTCTCCAAGAGGTCGTTCTTCATCCTAAACCGGAACCGGGGCGCGCCGGGCGGATGGACGGGCCGTTTTTGCCGCTTTTCCCCGCTTTGGTTTGCCCCAAAAAAGCCAAGACCGCAAAGGGGGGACGGGTTTTGCAAACGTGTCATCCCGAGCGAGAGCGAGAGATCCCGTCAGCGCCCCCGAGCCAGGGAAACACGATGCCAGGATGAAACGGCGGGCATTCCCAGGGAAACGTTGACTGCGGCGTTTCCATTCCATGGCTTATCGTGCGTTGCGGAGGGCTCCCTCACGTTCGTTCGGGATGACAAGCACGATGGCCGCCTCTCCCCGTCTTCTTCAGCGCCGCCCCCGGAAGGCGAGCAGGCGCAACCCGTTCAGGCAGACGATCACCGTGCTCCCCTCGTGCCCCACCACGCCGAAGGGAAGCGGCAGGTTGAACCCCAGCGCGGAAATCATGAGGAGCAGGATCACGGAAAGCGCGAAAGTCAGATTCTGCCAGATCACCCGGCGCGCCTGCCGCGCGATGGCGATGGCAAAGGGGACGTTTTGCAAATTGTCGCTCATCAGGACCACGTCGGCGGTTTCCATCGCCACGTCCGTCCCGGCCGCCCCCATCGCGATGCCGACGTTGGCCAGCGCGAGCGCCGGGGCGTCGTTCACGCCGTCGCCCACCATCGCCACGGGCCCGATGGCCTTCAACTCCCGGATCACGCGCACCTTGTCCTGCGGCAGCAGATCGGCGTGCACCTCGTCCACGCCCGCCTGGCGCGCGATGGCGTTGGCCACGCGCGCGTTGTCGCCGGTGAGCATCACGACGCGCTTCACCCCTTCGGCTTTCAGCCTCGCCACCACATCCGCCGCGCCCGCGCGCAGCACGTCGGCGATGGCCACCGCCCCCAGCATCGCGCCGCCGCCCGCAGCGCCAAGCTCCGCCACCAGCACGCATGTCTTGCCCTCCCGCTGGAGCGCCTCCACGCAAGCCCGCGTCTCCTCGCATCCCGCCACCCCCAGCGTCTCGAAATACCGGGCGCTGCCGACGGCGATGCGCCGCCCCTCCACCACGCCGCTGGCCCCCTGGCCGGAGCCCGACTGGAATTCGCCGCAGTTGGGCAGCGCCAGCCCGCGTCGTTGCGCCTCCTCCACCAGCGCGTGCGCCAGCGGGTGCTCGGACTTGAACTCCACGGCGGCGGCGAACCGAAGCAGCGCCAGCCCCTCCGTGTGCGCGCCGCTTTTCGCCGCCTCCTCGTCCAGGGAAACGCGCGTCCCGCGCGCCACGGCGTCGGTCACGCGGGGTTTGCCCTCGGTGAGCGTCCCGGTTTTGTCAAAGGCGACCACCTCCACCTCGGCCGTCTGCTCCAGGTGCACTCCTCCCTTGAAAAGGACGCCCCGGCGCGCCGCCCCGCCGATGGCCGAGAGGATGGAGGCGGGCGTGCTCAAAATCAGGGCGCACGGCGAGGC
>JAQTMF010000249.1:0-2607 GCA_028714515.1 Chthoniobacteraceae bacterium
GTACCAACCGATCATCGCGGCGCCGATGCCGGAGGTGAAGTGGTCGTAGCCGGGCGCTATGTCGGTAGTCAGTGGGCCGAGGGTGTAGAAGGGGGCTTCGTGGCACCACTCGAGCTGCTTCTTCATGTTCTCTTCGATCATGTGCATGGGGACGTGGCCGGGGCCTTCGTTCATCACTTGCACGCCTTTGGCCCAGGCGCGTTTAGTGAGGTCGCCCTGGACTTCCAGTTCGCCGAATTGAGCGGCGTCGTTGGCGTCGTAGATCGAGCCGGGACGGAGGCCGTCGCCGATCGAGAAGCTGACGTCGTAAGCGGCCATGATGTCGCAAATGTCGTCCCAGTGGGTGTAGAGGAAGTTCTCTTTGTGGTGCGCGAGGCACCATTTGGCGAGGATGCTGCCGCCCCGGCTGACGATGCCGGTGGCGCGCTGGGCGGTGAGCGGGATGTAGCGCAGTAATACGCCCGCGTGGATGGTGAAGTAGTCGACGCCTTGCTCGCATTGCTCCAGCAGGGTGTCGCGGAAGATTTCCCAGGTCAGTTCTTCGGCGCGGCCTCCGACTTTTTCGAGCGCCTGGTAGATGGGGACGGTGCCGATGGGGACGGGGGAGTTGCGCAGGATCCATTCGCGCGTGGCGTGGATGTTTTTGCCGGTGGAGAGGTCCATGACGGTGTCCGCTCCCCATTTGGTGGCCCAGCGCATTTTCTCGACTTCTTCCTCGATGCTGGAGGCGACGGCGGAGTTGCCGATGTTGGCGTTGATTTTGACGAGGAAGTTGCGCCCGATGATCATCGGCTCGACTTCGGGGTGGTTGATGTTGCCGGGGATGATGGCGCGGCCGCGCGCGACTTCGTCGCGGACGAATTCGGGGGTGATGACGGGCGGGATGGCCTGGGGGTAGCGCGCGAAGACGCCGGGGGCGTCGGCGCGGCCGGTGGACCCGGCGTGCTGGAAGGGCAGGCTCGCGCGGGGGGCTTTTTCGGTGATCTTGCCGCGCAGTGGTTCGAGCCCCTGGTTTTCGCGGATGGCGATGTATTCCATCTCCGGGGTGATGATGCCCTGGCGGGCGTAGGCCATTTGGGTGACGGCTTTGCCGCTCTTGGCGCGCAGGGGGCTGCGGCGCAGGCCGGGGAATTCGACGAGGCGGTTTTTTTCGGCGCGGCTGGCGTATTCGGCGTGTTGGGTGGAGAGGTAGCCGTTGTCCATGGGGGCGACGATGCGCCCTTCGTATTCCTCCACGTCGCCCCGGGCGCGGATCCACGGTTCGCGCGGGCGCGGGAGGCCGCGGGTGACGTCGCCGTGGAAGGCGGGGTCGCCCCACGGGCCGGAGCAATCGTAGACGCGCACCGGCTCGTTGACTTCGACCCGGCCGCTCAAGGCATGGGTGGGGGCGAGGGTGATTTCCCGCATCGGCACGCGCAGGTCGGGGTGGAGGGTGCCAGCCGCGTAGACCCGGCGGCTGTTGGGCAGTTCGTCGCTGCTGTGCGGTTGGGATGAAAGCTCGGTGTCTGTCATAAAAAAAAGCCGTGCCGGGGAATGCGGCACGGCTGAAAGTCTTTGCTCCCTTCGGCGGCATGGCCCGCATCAGGTTCAAAGGGTCTGTTCTTCGGGCGGTCGGACCGTCCCGGGGAACACTCTCAGCCGCTGTGCGGCTCCCCTGCTCTGCCGAAGATAGGAAAAAGGAGGTTCCGAGTCCAGCGCGGATCCAGAGGCGGGCGGAGGGTGCAGTTAAATGTGGTGTGAAAACAGGAGGAAGTCAGATACCACCGGTAGAACCGATGGCTTGATGAGGTGAGCCGCTCAAAGCGGCCAATCCCTTTCACCGGGCGTTATTTAGTCGCCTGCCTTTTCTTCGTGCCTTCGTGGCTTCGTGCCTTCGTGGCTTCGTGCCTTCGTGTGAAATGAGCCAAGCCTGTGCAAAGAGTTGGATCGTGGAGTTTCACACAAGACGAGGTCACGCCCCGGAGCGGTGGGGCGTAACGATGATAGGGTTTGAATCTCGTTTCCACCAACCGTTTCAACGCGCCTGTTTTTTTCACAAAGGCACGAAGCCACGAAGGCACGAAGGTTTTTATTCTTTGATTCCACACACCTCCCCGCCTTCTCCTCCCAGGACCGCTCGATAAGTCAAACTCTGGGAGCCTCCCCGACCCGCGGGCGAGGGCGCAGCGGCTCCGGCATTGCCGCCGGGACGGTTTTCTTTTACGTTGGTTTTCCATGCCGCGCTCCGCCTCTCCTTTCCGCAAACCCGAATTAATGGCTCCCGCCGGGAATGCCGCCTGCCTCACCGCCGCTCTCCGGGCCGGGGCCGACGCGGTTTACTTTGGGGTGCGCGGGTTCAATATGCGCGCGAATTACCGGAATTTCCTCCCCTCGCAGATGCCGCGCGTTGCCGCTCTGTGCCACGCGGCGGGGGCGCGCGCTTACCTGGCGCTCAATACGATCGTTTATGAAAACGAGTTGCCGAAGGTGGACCGCCTGTTGCAAGCGGCGGCGGCGGCCGGGGTGGACGCGGTGATTTGCTGGGACTTGGCGGTGGTGCAGAAGGCGGCCGCGCTGGGGCTGCCGGTGGCGCTCTCCACGCAGATGTCGCTCTCGAATTCGGAGAGC
>JAQTMF010000249.1:2617-4069 GCA_028714515.1 Chthoniobacteraceae bacterium
GAGCCTGGCTTTCTTTTACCGCACGTTCGGCGTGCGGCGCTTTGTGCTGGCCCGCGAGTGCACGCTGGCGCATGTGCGGACGATCCGGCGCGCGCTGGCGAAGACGCTGGGGCCGGAGGCGGCGGCGGAGATCGAGCTGGAGCTTTTTGCCCACGGCGCGATGTGCGTTTCGCTAAGCGGCCGCTGTTTTCTTTCGCAGGACCGGTTTGGGAAGTCCGGCAACCGGGGCGAGTGCATCCAGCCGTGCCGCCGGGAGTATACAATTGTAGACAGCGAGAAGGAGATCTCCTACCGGATGGGCGATCACTATCTTTTGAGCCCGGAGGATCTTTGCACGATGCCGTTTTTGGACCAGTTGCTCGCGGCGGGTGTTTCGAGCCTCAAGATCGAGGGCCGGGCGCGCACGCCGGAATATGTGGCCACGGTGACGGGGGCTTATCGCCGGGCGATTGACTTTTATTTTGAGCGCAAGGGGAAGCCGGGGTTTGGCGAGGCGTTCGAGGAGCTGAAGGGGCGGCTGATGCGGGACTTGGACGGGGTGTATCACCGGGGGCTTTCCAGCGGTTTTTACCTCGGCCGCCCGGTGGGGCAGTGGAGCGGGGTGCGCGGCAGCCGGGCCGGGAAGAGCAAGCGCCTGGTGGGCGAGGTGGTGAATTTTTACCGCAAGGCGGGCGCGGCGGAGATTCTGGTCCGCAACGCCGGGTTTGCCCTGGGCGACGAGTTGCTGATCCAGGGGCCGACGACGGGTTCGGTGCGCGTCCGGGTGGGCTCGATCCAGATCGAGCACGCGGCGCGGGATGGCGCGGAACGCGGCCAGCACGTGGCCGTGGCGGTGGGGCAGCATGTCCGCCCGCGCGACCGGGTGTTCCTGGTGGTCCCGGGGAAGGCGGCTGGCGGCTAGAATTTAAAAAGACAGAGAAGGGTCCGCAGATTACGCAGATTTTCACAGATTCTCGGAATGACAAAAAGGAATCTTCTGCCTTCCAATCCGCGTCCGTCTGCGAAATCTGCGGATAACCCTCTTTGAAGTCGTTAACCGCTCCTAGTGTCCTGTTAGCGAAGTTCGTGGCAGAAAGCGTGAAAGGAAACGCGGTCTCCAAACGGGTCATCCCGAGCTTGCGAGGGATCCATAACGGACCTGAGGACTCTGAAAAAGACGAAGCGCTGAGCCGTTTGCGAGGTCCCTCACTGCGTTCGGGATGACAAGCACGTTGGCCGGGTTTTGTTGTCTATTTCGCTAACAGGACACTAGCGTTTGAGGAGCTGGCGGACGGCGGTGAGGGTGATGCGGTCGCGGCAGTGGCGGCGGTAGGCGGTGCGCAAAATCTGGGAAAGTGTCCGTTTCCGGGCTTTTTGGGTGTGCGATTTCATACGGGCAATCGGGACAGGAAATTCGAGCGGTTTTGGGACCATGTCAAATGGAGTGTGGCTTCCTTTTGCGGCCGGGGCATG
>JAQTMF010000250.1 GCA_028714515.1 Chthoniobacteraceae bacterium
CGGGGGACGATTGCCCAGGAATTGGGCGAACCCGATCTCTTCTTCTTTAAACAGACCTATTTCCACTCCGCCATCTGGCTCATCCTCATCGCCTGCATCTTTGACATGCTGGACGGGCGGCTGGCGCGCCTGGGAGGGCACGAGAGCGATTTCGGGCGCGAGTTCGATTCCCTGGCCGACGTGATTTCCTTCGGCGTCGCCCCGGCCATGATGCTCTACAAAATCGTGCTTCAGAGCTTCGCCTACGGTTGGGCCGTCTCCTTCCTCTACCTGCTTTGCGGGGCGCTGCGGCTGGCCCGCTTCAACTGCCTCGCGGCCAAGAGCGGCGGGTGCGACAAGGACTTCCGGGGCTTCCCGATTCCCGCCGCCGCCGGCGTTATCGCGTCGGTGACGCTCTTTATTCTCTGGTGGGAGCAAAAAGACCGGCCGCTGGACAGTTGGCGCTATCTCTTGCTGGCGCTCATGATTTTCCTCTCCTTTATGATGTTCTCGGGGTTCAAATACCCGAGCTTCAAGGCGCTTAACTGGCGCACCAAGGGGTCGATTCCCGTCTTCGTCTTCATCTTCCTGGTGCTGATCTTCACGGCCATCAACTACATGTGGATGCCCGCGGTTCTCTTCATCTCCTACCTCCTCTACGGCTTCCTGCGCCCCTTCCTTTCCAAGCGGATGCGCCAGGAACTCGAAGAGGAACCGGACGAAAAGGACGATTACGGCGAGCCCAAGCCGCCCAAGACCGAATCGTAAAAAAGACGCGCATCGGCGATTCCCCGGGCATGAGGGCTGCTTTTCCATGAGAGCGTTCTCATGGATTTACCCGCTCCCGGCGGCGATGCCGCTGCTTTCTCCAACCCCATTCTGCCCGCTCCCGCCGCTGATCCTTGGGTGATCCAGCACGGCGGCGTCTGGTTTGCCTTGCTCGCCTCCGAGCGCACCCTGTATCTGCGGGCCGCCTCAAACCTGGCCGAGCTTTCCACGGCCACGCCCGTGACCATCTGGCGCGCCCCCCACACGGGCCCCTGCTCCCGCAACCTCTGGGCTCCCGAAATGCACCGGCTCGACGGCCGCTGGTTTATCTACTTCGCCGCCGACGACGGCAAAAACAAAAACCACCGGATGTGGGTCTTGGAAGCCGGAGGCGCTAACCCCTTCGGCGAATGGGGGTTGCGCGGAATGTTGGATACGGGCGGCTGGGCCATCGACGGGACCGTGCTGGAAGAGGGCGGGAAGCGCTTTTTTGTCTGGAGCGGCTGGCCGGGCCGCAAAAATGAGCAGCAGAATTTGTATATCTCAGAAATGCGAACCCCTTGGAAGCTCGCCGGGCCGCGCGTGCCGCTGGCCGAGCCGACGGAGCCGTGGGAGCGCGTGGCGCTTCCCTTGTGCGAAGGGCCGCAGATCCTCCGGCGGGGCAAGCGGACCTTCGTGATTTATTCCGCCAGCGGGTCGTGGACGCCGGATTACTGCCTGGGCATGCTGATCAACGAGGACGGCAATTTCTTGAACCCGGCTTCGTGGACCAAAAAAGGCCCGGTTTTTCAGAAAACCGAGCACGTCTGGGGGGTGGGGCATTGCTGCTTTGCCCAGCATCCCGACGCGGGGGACTTGATCTTCTACCACGCCAAGACAGACCGGAGCCCGGGCTGGGACGACCGCAACGTCCGCGTGCAACCCTTCGGCTGGACCTCCGAGGGCCTTCCCGATTTCGGCCGCCCGATCCCGGTGTAGGGAAAAGACGCGGCAAAAGCCCGTCTTGGGGCTGTCAGGCAAGTTTGCAAAATAGGTCCGAGCCCATTTTTCGTATTTTTCAAGGCGCGACCGAAAGGCAATATCTGAAGATATTGGCCGAGGAAGCAACGCCGAAAAAACGGAAAAGGGGCCGGAATTATGCAGCTCATTTGTCTGACAGGACACTAGAGCACCGCGCCTGCCGTCCGGATTGTCTGCACGGCGGCGCGGATGTTGTGTACGCGGAAGATCTGCACGCCCCGGCGCAGGCCGCTGACGATGCAGGCGACGGTTCCCGCGTCCCGTTCGGCGGGCGGCACGCCGAGCACTTCGCCGATCACCGTTTTGCGCGATACGGGCAGGAGCACCGGCCGCTCGAAGCATTGAAGCCGGTCCGCGTGGCCGAGGATGCGCAGGTTGTCGTCGCGCAGTTTGCTGAAGCCGAGGCCGGGATCGAGCACGAGCGCGTCCCTCGCGACGCCCGCCGCCTGGGCCTGGGCGATCTTTTCTTTGAAGAACGTTTCCAAAACGGCCATCACATCCGGGTAGGCGTGATAGGGATGCCAGACTTTCGGCTCTCCCTCGTTGTGCATGAGGAGCAGGGCCGCGCCGGTGGCGGCGCAGACGCGGGCGTTGGCGTCTGACGCGGCCAGCGCGCTCAGGTCGTTGAGCAGGTCGCCCCCCACGGGGAGCACGGCTTCCACGACAGACGTCCGCCAGGTGTTGATGGAAAGCAGCGGCGGGAACAACTGCGCGGGATCGGCGGGCGGCGGGAAACCGGCCCGTTCCTCCTCGAACCGGCGCACGAAGGGGAGCAGGTAGGCAATTTCCCCGGCCTCGCTCATGGGCGGATGGCCGGTGGCGGCGCTTTCGGCCCCGACGTCGATGATATCGGCTCCCTCGGCGATCATCTGCCGCACGCGGCGCAGGGCGAGGTCGAGATGGGAGACGCTGTCGCCGGAAAACGATTCCGCGCCCAGGTTCAGGATGCCCATCACCAGGGGGCGGCGAGGGAAAACGATGGTGCGGCCGCGGGCGAGGAGGTTCATAGGGCGGCCTTTGTGCAGGCTCTCTTTTTCCACCGCAAGACTTCGGTGTAACCGGCTTCCCGAGCCAGGGCGGCCGCCGTTTCGAAGCCCGCGCCGACTTCTTCCGGGGCGTGGGCGTCGGAGTTGATGAGCAGGCCAACTCCGGCTTCGCGCGCCAGTTTCAGGAAATCGAAGCTCGGGTAACATTCGCCGATCGGCTTGCGCAGGCCCGCTGTGTTCAGTTCGAAGGCGGTGCCGGTTTCCGCCAGCGCCGCGATGACGGGATCGTAGAAGCGCCGAAGGTCGCCCGAGGGCCGGTGGCCGAATTTCTTCGGCAAGTCCGGGTGGCCGACGAAGTCGAAGAGGCGGCTGCGGATGGCCTTTTCAAAGGCGTCGAAATACATGCGCCAGATTTCTTCGACCGGGTGCGTCTGGAAGCGCGAGATGTGCGCGGGGTTGTCTACGTCCCAGCCGGGGGCGATGTAGTGGACGCTGCCGATCAGGTAGTCCCACGGGGCCTTGCCCGCGAGTTCCTCGATCCACGCCTCGTGCCCCGCGATGTAATCGACCTCCAGGCCGAGCCGGATGGGGAGCTGCGGGAAGGCCGCGCGCGCCTGCTCCACGGCGTCGAAGTAGCGGGGCAGATCGGCCAGCGCCATGCGCCAGTCATCGAAGGGCTCCAGCGCGGCGGGCATGGGGCTGTGGTCGGCAAAGCCGAGTTCCGCGAGCCCGCGAGCCACCGCCTGCCGGGCGTAATCGGCCGGCCATCCCTCGGCGTGGTGGCACAGAGGGGTGTGGGTGTGGTAGTCGGCGAGAGCTGGGCTTGCTGGAAGCGGCGAGGGCATGGGGTTGTTCATACCGCGTAATGGGGCGGTTTGCAGCCCTTTTTACCTCGTTACTAAGCTCCAGCTTAGTGACGCCCCTATTCCGGTGGGCTCTTCGGGCGGGGGGACAAAGCGTTGCGGCGTTTCCTGCAATGGCAAGTTGCCGGGACAAGTGTGTTCCCAAAATGGAGTTGGGGAACGAGAAAGCCGCGACGGATGTTCTTTTGCGGGGGACCGTCCGCCTGCCACGGTTTGCGAAGCTGGAGCTTCGAAGACAATTGCATTCCCAAGCTGGAGCTTGGGAACGAGAAAGCTGCGACGGATGTTCTTTTGCGGGGGACCGTCCGCCCGCCACGGTTTGCGAAGCTGGAGCTTCGAAGACAATTGCATTCCCAAGCTGGAGCTTGGGAACGAGAGATACCTCGCAACGAGAGA
>JAQTMF010000251.1:0-2026 GCA_028714515.1 Chthoniobacteraceae bacterium
AACGCCGAAGCCTTCGTACGTGCTGGGCAGGCAGAAGACCCAGGCGCGGCGGTAGAGTTCGACGAGGCGCTCCAGCGGTACGCGGCCGAATCCGCGGACGCCGTCGCCGTCCACGCGGTCCTCGCAAACGGCCCACAGTTCCGCGTCGGGCAGGGCGGGGCGGATCTCGCGCTGGAAAAGGTCGAGTAAAAACGCGCCGCGTTTGCGCCCGAAGAGTGTGCCCACGAAGAGGATGCTCGGGTGTTCGGATTTCGGTTCGCAGCCCGGTGAAAAGCGGGTGGGATCGATGCCGTTGGGGATGACTTCGCCAATGCGCGGGACCCAGCGGCGCGTGGCCTCGGAGACGGCGACCCGTTCTTTGGCGAGCAAGGTGGAGCCTAGTTCGCAGAGCGCCAGCGCTCCCATGCGCGCCCGCGCGGAAAGCGAGGTGGCGTGGCACATTTCGGCGAGGCACGAGCCGTGGTAGGTGTGCACGTGGCGCGGGAGCGGGCGGCCCCAGAGAAACCAGTCGTCGCCGTGGGCGTTGAGGACGTCGAAGCGGGTGAAATCGATGCGGCGCAGGGCCCATGCGAAGCGGAACGTGCGCGGGCGGCCGCACGGGACGCGGACGGTTTCGTAGAGGGCGCCCTCGCATGCCCGGCAGGCGCTGAATACGGTGACGGCGTGGCCGCGCTCCACCAGGGCGTTGGCGAGGTAGTGGACCATGTAGCCAACGCCGATCTTGCTCTCGCTGGGGAGGTAGAAGGATGTCAGGGCGATTTTCATGGCTTGCGGATGGTTTAGGAATCGAGCCTGCGCAGGCCGAAGCGCTCGTAATGCCGGGGGCGGCCGCGTTCGCGGAGGAATTGCTCGAAGTAGGCGATATCGGTCAGCATTTCCATTTCCCAGCGCGGGCAGTGGTCGGGCGGCGTGCGCAGGCCGAAGCGCCGCAGCCGCCAGTAGGCCAGGCGCGCGCGGGCCCGCGCCCAGCGGTAATGCGGGTTGCGGATGCGCCGGTGGGCCCAGTGGTGGGCGATGTAGCCGCTGGAGCGGCCCGCGCGGATGGCGGTCTCCAGCATCGCTTTGCGCGTAAGCCGCGAAAGGGGAAAATGGTGCTCCACCACCACGCCGGGGAGGTAGCGGATGACGAAGCCCGCGCGCTGGAGCTGCCAGGTGAAGAGGGATTCCTCGTGGTAGCCGAGCATCCCCGCCCCGAGGTCCGTATCGAAGCCGGGGACTTTCTCAAATACGCGGCGCACGCAGGCCATGTTGCCGCCCAGCATGTGATCGACCTTGGTTTCGCTGAAGCCCTCCGAGGAGCCGAGCCAGCCCCGGTGGTATTCGTCCATCCACGGCAGGAGCAGGTGGGGAGGGAGGCGGACGGCTCCCGATACGGCGTCGGCTTCGTGGCGGAAAAGCGGCGCGCTCATTTTGCCGATCCAGTCGCAGGAGATGTGCACGTCGTCGTCGGTGAAGAGCAGGATGTCGCCGCGCGCGGCGGCGATGGCGGCGTTGCAGGCGCGGGCGCGGCCGGGAAGGGGCTCGTGAAGGACGCGCACGTCCATTTGCGGCAGGCGGCAGGCGGCGAGCAACGCGGGCGTGGCGTCGGTGGAACCGTTGTCCACGAGGAGGAGTTCGGCTTCCATGCCGCGCGGCACCACGGCGGACGCGAGGCACTGGAAGGTCTGCGGGAGGCAGTCGGCGCGGTTGCGGGTGGGCAGAAGGATGGAGACGGTTTTCATGAGACGGTGGCCAGTTCGGGTTGGCTGGACGGGCGATGCGGGGAAGCGGAGGCCGGTTCCCATTGGAAGTCGGCGAAGACGAGCCCCCGGTCGGTGCCGTCTTCGGGGACGTGCTGGGGGTAGGGAAGCAGCGGGGAAATGTGCAGGGTGGCGGCTCCCTCCCAGGCGTCCACGTCGCCGACGCCGGGCGCGCAGATGAAGAGATCGAGCCGGTAGTCGCCCGGCTTGAGCCATGGCGAGAGGAGGCGGAAGGTTCCCTCCAGGCTTTCGCAGGGGGGCACCCAGTAGCCGACGAGGCGGGAGTC
>JAQTMF010000251.1:2036-4012 GCA_028714515.1 Chthoniobacteraceae bacterium
CGCGGGTGAAGCGCATTTCGCCGGTGCCGGGCCGCTGCCGGGCGCTTTGCCCGCCGGGTTCCGAGGCGGAGGTGGCCCAGCTCTCGCCGTAGCGCGTGACGGCTTAGCGCGTTTTGCCCACGAAGTCGATCCGCCCTTGGGAAAGCACGATGCCTTTGGTGCAGAGGAGCGAGATGGCTTGCAGGTTGTGGCTGACGAAGAGGATGGTGCGGCCGCTTTGCGCCACGTCGTGCATTTTGCCGAGGCATTTGTTTTGGAACTCGGCGTCGCCCACCGCGAGGACTTCGTCCACGATGAGGATCTCCGGGTTCAGGTGGGCGGCCACGGCGAAGGCGAGGCGGACATACATGCCGCTGGAGTAGCGTTTGACGGGGGTGTCGAGGAAACGCTCGACGCCCGCGAAGTCCACGATGGCGTCGAATTGCGAGACGATTTCGCGCCGGTTCATGCCGAGGATCGCGCCGTTGAGGAAGATGTTTTCGCGCCCCGTCAGCTCGGGGTGGAAGCCGGTGCCGACTTCCAGCAGGCTGCCGACGCGCCCGTGAAGGTCGATTTCGCCGGAGGTGGGCGCGGTGATCTGGCTCAACACTTTCAGCAACGTGCTTTTGCCCGCGCCGTTGCGGCCGATGACGCCGACGACTTCGCCGCGCTCCAGCGAGAAGGAGACGTCGCGCAATGCCCAGAAGGTCTCCTTGGGCGCGCGTTGCAGGGGATGGCGCAGGCGGTGGAGCGCCGCCTCGTAGAGCGTGGTGTGGCGCTCGGAGCGGTGGTGGATGATGAAGGCCTTGGAGAGGCCCCGGACGTCAAGGGCGAGTTCCATTTTGTGAAGAAAACGGGCAAGGGGTTGCGATGCGGAACCGGCGTGCGTAGGGACGCAGGGGCGTGGTTATCACGGCGAGGAGCGGGTGGCGGCCCGCCCATCGCCAGTAGGCGATTTGCGCGCTCCAGTCCTCGCGGGAGTGTCCCCACGCGGCTGTTTTCCGAAGCAGCTCGGCTTCTTCCCGAATCCACGAGTAGTGGAAGATCCCCTGGGCGGGGCGCACGACGCGGTGCACGGGGGCGGCCGCGCCGTGGTAGGGATCGGTGTTGCGCGGGCGGAAGTCGACGCGGAAGAGGCGGCCGTCGCATTGCCTTGCGCAGTGCAGGCGCACGCCGGGGCGGACGGCGACGGGCCCGGGGTAGTTGGCGGCCGCGCGCCAGAGGTGGGTGCAGCGTTCCAAGTAGTGGCCGTCGCCGATGTCGCGGAAGAGCCAGCGCGCGGGGTATTCCATGGCGTTGAAGCCGCGCTCCCCGGCTTCTTCCAGGCAGGCGGCAAAGGCGGCCGGGTCGGCGAGCACTTCGTCGGTGTCGATTTGCAGGACCCAGTCCGCGCCGCGCCCGGCGAGGTCGAGCGCGCTCTGGCGCTGGCGCGTGTCGTTTTGAAGGGGATCGCACTCCGGGAGCGCGTAGTGCCCGGGGTGGAAGCGGAATTTCTTTCCCGGGTCGATGCGCCGGAGTTTTTGGAGGCACTCTTTCACTGCGAGCGGCGTGCCCGACCAGCTTGTGCCCGAGGCGTCGTAGGAGACGACGATGGTTTGGGCCAGGGCGTAGTAGGAGGCGACGCTCGCTTCGATCCGCGCGGGATCGGCGGCCAAAAGATAGGCGTTGATGCGCATATTTTAGATGACGTCGGAGAAGAGGCGCTCCAGCCACTTGAAGGCGAAGGCCCCGGCGGTCATGGCCGTGCAGGAAATGGCGGCGGCGTAGAGGAGCGGGCCGGGGGGCAGGGTGCCGGCGCCGAGCAGCGACCAGCGGAAGCCTTCCAGGAGCGGGCACAGCGGGTTGAGCCAGTAGAGGCCGCGCAGGGCGGGGGGGACGGCGCTGACGGCGTAGGCGACGGGGCTGGCGTAGAGGAGGAGCTGTACGGCGACGGGGAGGAAGTAATTGACGTCGCGGTAACTGACCATCAACGCCGCGACGAGGAGGCCGCTCCCCAG
>JAQTMF010000252.1 GCA_028714515.1 Chthoniobacteraceae bacterium
TTTTCGTATTTTTCAAGGCGCGACCGAGAGGCAATATCTGAAGATATTGCCCGAGGAAGCAACGCCGAAAAATCGGAAAAGGGGCCGGAATTATGCAGTTCATTTGTCTGACAGGACACTAGTTCGCATTCGTGTGGCGGGAGGCTTGCATCCGCTCGATCAAATCGGTGGATTTGATGGGTATCACCTGCGTCGCGCCTTGGAACCGCACTTGGACTTGATCGCCTTGGAGCGCAACCAACTCCACCCGGGCCGAGGCGGGCACTTGAACAGTCCCTATTACCCGCCCGTTGATTGCGGCGGTAAAGCTGCGTGGTTCCTTTAGGATCACCACTTTCGGCCATTCGTTCGGTGAATGGCTCAAGGCCGCGAGATCGAGTGGCTCGGCCGGTTTTGCGGGCGGTTCTGCCTGCACTTTTACAACCGGGTGCGGCGTCGGTGTCGCATTCCCTTCGGCGGGGACGGCCGGGAGCGGAGTCGGTGCAGCCGGCAGTTGTTCGTCGCCGGTGTGAGCGATGGCGTCGCTTTTGGAGAACGCCTTGGAAAAAACGGCCATCGGCCGGTGCAGCAAGTCTTCTGCTTTATCTCCGGAGCGGACCAATGCCACCGCGCAAACAAGCGCCGCCCCGAGAAGCCAGTGGAGTAAGTTTTTCATGGGATGCTTTCATCTGTCTGGGTCTTGATGAGGGGCGATGATTCGCCGCTCACCTCCTTACAGAAGAAAATCCGGGGAGATGTTACGGACTTTCTTTCATCCGGGAAATTTCGGATATCCGGCAAGCGTCCCAAGCAGATGGCCAATCCAAAACTTGTTCGAAGTGTCTGTTTAGCCGGGGAAAATAGGAAATAGGCAGCGCGGATCAAGAGAGAGAAACCCGGGTTGCCCTTCTTGAGCGCTAAACAGGTACGGTTCGAACGGTTTTGCGCTGCCGAGATTGCCGAGAGAGGGGCGGCGGCCGGGCGCGTTAGCGGGGGCGTTTTGTCTTTCCCGGGACGAGGGTGTAATACCAACTCGCAGAAATATCCAGACACTTGGCTCTGGAAATTTCAACAGGATTCACAAGATTTTACAGGATTCTCAGGAATAGAAATCCTTGTTCATCCGCAAAATCCTGAAAATCCTGTGTTCCATCTGTCCGTTTTACTTTTTGAACTGGTATAATCCTGGCTTGGATTTCCCGCGGTTGATTGCGGGATCAGGCGCGGGTGCGCAGGATGGCGGCCGCGGCGTTGGCGTCGAGATCGCCGTGCTCGCCGATCAAGGTCTTGCGTTCGGCAAACCGCGCGCGGACTTTCTCGGCGGCGTCTTCCGCGCGGATGCCGTAGTCGCCGAGGCGCGTGGGCATGCCCAGGGTGTGGAAGAATTGCTCCGTCGCCGCGATGGCTTCGGTGGCGCTCTTGGTGTTCCAGACGCGCGCGCCATATTGCTCCAGCTTGGCTTTTTTGCGCTCCAGTTCGTGGGCCCAGACTCCCGGCAGTACGATGGCCAGGGTCTCGGCGTGGTCCAGCCCGTAGAAGGCGGTCAGTTCATGCCCGATCATATGGGTGGACCAGTCCTGCGGGACGCCGCAGGCGATCAGTGTGTTCAATGCGAGCGTCGCGCTCCACATGAAGGCGGCGCGGGCGTCGTAGTTTTGCGGTTCGGCGAGCGTCACGGGGCCCACCTCGACGAGGGTTTGGAGGATCGATTCGGCAAAGCGGTCCTGCAACGGCGCGGCGGAGGGATAGGTCATGTACTGCTCCATGACGTGGATGAAGGCGTCCACGATGCCGTTGCGCACCTGCTTTTGCGGCAAACTGAAGGTGGTCTCCGGGTCGAGCACGGAGAAGGCGGGAAAGACGATGGGGGAGCCCAGGGCGAGCTTCTCGTGGGTGGCCTCGCGGGAGATGACGGCGTTGCCGTTGGATTCGGAGCCGGTGGCGGGGAGGGTCATGACGGAGCCCAATGGCAGCGCGGAATGGATGGCTTCGCCGCCGGTGCGCAGGATCTCCCACGGATCGGCGCCTTCGAAGCGCGCGGCGGCGGCGATGAACTTGGTGGCGTCGAGCACGGAGCCGCCGCCCACGGCGAGGAGGAAACCGATGTTGTTCGCTTTCACCACTTCGAGCGCTTTGAGGCATGTCTCGTAGCGCGGGTTGGCTTCGATGCCGCCGAATTCGATCACGCGGTGGGTTTTGAGCGCGGTCTTCACTTGGTCATAGACGCCGTTGCGTTTGATGGAGCCGCCGCCGTAGAGCAGCAATACCGGGCTTTCCGTGGACACGCGGCTGCCCAGTTCGGCGATCATGCCGCGGCCAAAGAGGATTTCCGTGGGGTTCTTGAAGATGAAGTTTTGCATAGGTCGATTGTGTCCGTCTTTGCGCGGGGTGGGAAACCCGCGCCGATCCAATTCACCACACCGCGCTTTATAGACGAAATACGCCGTGGGTTCCATGATATTCCCCCGTGACAACGGCGGCGGCCGGAGAGGAATCTCTCTTCCCCGGCCGCCGCGTTTCTTCCTCTTTGTTCTGTTTGCTTGATGTTACAGGTTGCCCCTAGTCACACCAGGACGGCTGCGAGTAGCGGATGATCGTCCGTTCCCCGACGGGCGCAAGACACGCCGGTTTGGAATACCGGATGATCGTCCTTTCCCCCACGGGCGCCAGGCACGACGGCTTGGAGTACTGGATGATCGTCTTTTCCCCCACGGGCTCCATGACCGGCTGCATTTCAACACGGCGGATCGTCGTCACCTGCTCGCCCACGGGCTGCAGGAGCGGTTTGGTGCGGATGACTTTGACCGTCGTCAGCCGCTCGCCCACGGGCTCCAGCATGGAGTCGCGGATGGTGACTTTCTTGGTCATGTCGCCGCACTTGTTGAAGTGCTTGGTCGAACGGATCGTGGTGATCTTCTCCCCTACCGGTTCGGTGTAGTGGAAGGAGGAGACGACGTCCGGCTGGCCGAGCGAACGGCCGGTGATCAGCCGGAACGGAGCGGTCAGCACGTTGCCAACCACATAGGCCGGATGCGAGGTGTCGGGCGGAACCCAAGCGCACGACGGGCATTCCGGCACATAGGCCGTACGGCTGCTCACCAGCGGTTGCTGGATGGCGCAGCTGCTATGCGTGATGACTTGCTCCCGGACCGGCTCCAGGCGGACTTTTTGGGACGCGCATCCGCACCCCATCGCCAGACCTGCCGAAGCGGTCGCCAGTAGCATCGCGATCAGTTGAATTTGTAGTTTCATATATTTACCTTCCAAGGCATTTTACGGACCGCCGGACCGCTTTGGCCTTGCGATTCGTTTGTGGATTCCCCCGCGTGAGCCCCGCAATCGGATGGGAAATTGTTTCCGGGCTTGTGAAACCGGACGGGGCTTCTCCCCTCCCCCAAAACGGCCGCAAAATCGCACGCTGCTTCTGGAAACCGGGGCAAAACCGGCCGAAGCGTCTCCAGGGACCGGCACGAAAAATTCCGTTTTTTTGCTTCCAACCAGGCCCGCGCCCGGAAAGGATTCATACGCAATTTTTGCAGAATCACGAGTGACCATGACGAACAGCTACAACTCCCACCACGCGGCGCCCGGCGCCTACGGAACTTTCACCCTCGGCAATTTTCACACGCGCGGCGGGTTCGGCGTCAACGATGGCCGTAAACCGGGCGACCAGCAGGTTTACATCGGTTTCACGCATGACGGGAAGGCGTTAACGGCCCTCCCCTTTTTCGAAAGGCTGGATTCGGACGCCACGGCCGCCTTTACGGGCGAATCCGGCGATGCGGAGGGGCGGTCGTTGCAGGCGATCCCCGCGGAATCCATTACCCGCGATTGCGGCTGGGGTTCCGATACCTGGCAGGCGCCGGGGATCCGCTTTCGGATCGATTCGCCCTTCGGGCCGATCACGGAGCCGGGACGCGGATCGGCGGAAGCGCTGCGCCGCGCGCTGCTCCCGGCCGTGACGGCGGAGCTGGAGTGGGATAACACGCGCGGGCAGTCGGAGATGACCGGTTTCTTCGCCATCGGCTTTG
>JAQTMF010000253.1 GCA_028714515.1 Chthoniobacteraceae bacterium
GGCCGAAGAATGGCCGCGCTTCCGGCTGGCCCGGTTCAAGCGCGACGACAACGCCCGCTACTTCGGCCCCTTCGCCGACGCCGGAGCCCTGCGGCACACCCTCCACTTCCTGCGCAAGCGCTTCGGCATCCTCACCTTCGGCCGGGGAGCGCCCACCGAGCGGGAATTGAAATCCTCCGCCTTCCAAGTCCTCGCCAAACTCAGCGGCCTCAACCCCGAAAGCTACCGCCAGCGCGTGGAGCAAGCGTGCGAATTCATCACCGGCCAGTCCAAAGAACTCCTCACGCAACTGGAAGAAGAAATGCGCAAAGCGGCCGGCAAACTCGACTTCGAAAAAGCCGCCGAACTGCGCAACATGCTCGAAGACCTCCGCCGCACCACCGCGCCCACGCGCCGGTTCACCCGGCTCACCCGCCACTCCCTGCCCAGCACCGTCGTCCCGGAAGCCGACATGGCCGCCCTGCGCGACGCCCTGCAACTGGCCGGCCCGCCGCGCGTCATGGAGTGTTTCGACATCGCGAACATCTCCTCCACCCACATCGTCGCCTCCATGGTCTGCTTCCGCGAAGGCGTCGCCGACCCCTCAAGCTACCGCCGCTTCCGCATCAAAACCGTCGAAGGCCAGAACGACTTCGCCAGCATGGCCGAAGTCATCCGGCGGCGCTACTCCCGGGTCCTGCGCGAAGCCGGGGAAGAGCAGCCCGCCGCCGCCGAATTCACCCAAGAGCAGCCCGCCGAAGCCCTCGCCCGGCTCAACCGGGAAGGAGCGGCGCGGAGCCGGCTCCCCGACCTCGTCGTCGTGGACGGCGGCAAAGGCCAACTCTCCAGCGCGTGCAAAGAATTGCAGCAACTCGGCCTCCACGACCTCCCCATCATCGGCCTGGCCAAGGAATTTGAAGAAATCTACCGGCCCGGCCGCCCCCTGCCATTGCGGCTGCCGGAAGACTCCGGAGCCCTGCGCCTCCTCCAGCGCATCCGCGACGAAGCCCACCGCTTCGCCAACGGCTACCACCAACTCCTCATGAAGCGGCGCATCGCCGAGAGCCTCCTGGACGACTGCCCGGGCGTAAGCCGGACGCGCAAAGAAGCGCTCCTCAAGCGCTTTGGCTCCGTCGCGCGGCTGCGGCGGACCCCGGCGGAAGAGATCGCCGCGCTCCCGGGCATCGGCCCCAAGCTGGCGGAGCAAATCGTCGAATTCCTGCGCCAGCACTAAAGAAGGTGCGCCAACGTCTCACCGCCACTGCGCGTTATCCCCGCGCAAGGGTAGGGGCGGCACTCCGTGCCGACCGCAACCGGCCCCCCGCAAAAACGCCGCGCAAACCACCCCCGCTAGGGCCTGTTAACGAATTCACTAAAAAGAATGAGGAATCCAGGAAACCAGGAAGAAGAGAAGTTGCCGCGGAATCAAAACTTGCTCCGTTTCCTGGCTTCCCGGTTTCCTCATTCATCCCTGTCTTTTCCTCATCGTCCTGAATTCGTGAACACTGCCTCGAGTAAATCTGCGGATTCTTTCTTGCGAAAAACAGCGAGGAATAGGGCACTAGACCGTCAACAGCGCTCCGCGTATTTCCGCACTTCCTCGTAAGCAATCTCGATCCACCGGGTGAGTCGCCACGGCTCATGCTGGATCGTGTGGGTGTCTTTCATAATGATTTCGAGGACTCCGCCTCCCGCGATCTCCAGCGTATGGGCAAGGTCCTGGCGGACGAGTTCTTCGTTAAAGGCCACACAGATTTGCGCCGGGCTTGGTTTTCGGCTGAAAATATAGTTCCGTCCCAGTCGCGCGGCGACGGCCTCTTGCTCTGCCCAAGGCGAAACGGAAATCCGGCGCACGCGCGGCACCTTCAATACATATTCGAGCCGCTGGTGGATCGGTTCGCAGCATCCGTAACAGTTGAGTCCGAATTTTTCGAGAATGGGGAGCTGATAAGGCAGGATGAACTCCGCGAACATTTCCGGCGAGACCCCGACGGTTTCCTGTGATTCCGCGAAACCCCAGGTGTCGCACAACCGTACCGGCATCCCCGGTTTCCAATCCTTTTGCGGCAATTGGTCCGTGTAAGCCGAACCTCCGGAGCCCGTGTAGTCGTCCTCATTGTCGAGGGAGAGAAGCCCCTCGGTCTCCAGCCATCCGAGGAACGCGAGATGCCGGTCGCGGAGCCAGCCCATCAAGTGGTTCAGCCCGTCCGGTTGGTCATATGGGGCCAGCATCAGCGTCTCGAGCCCGATGAGTTTGATGGCTTCCGACGTCAGGCCCGAGGTCCACCAGTATTTGCCCCGGATGCGCGCGGGGAGGAGGTCTCCAAACAGATCCGTGGCGATTTCCACATCGGCCACCGTGCCCTCGCGGTCCACGGCATGCACCGGCGGCTTCAGTTGGGAAAAGCCGCTTTCGATATCCTCCAGCGGCGGAGTCCAGTGATAGCTGCCACGGTCCGTGCCGTGTTCATAGGGAATCTCAACGCCGTAGTTCCCGTGGGTCACACGCCAGTTGACGTTGAAATACGGTTCGATGGCATTGTCGTCCCGAAGATGCTCCCACCAGTAGACCTTCATGCGGAGGCCGCGTTCCCAGTTGCGCAATTGCGGGTCTTCGCACTCCATGGAGCCCGGGGGGAGGATCTCCTCCCACGCGCCTTCCGGATAACACAGGATAAGCGGGCGCTCGGGCCGGAGCGCATTGTGCGCGGCGAGGCGACGCTTCCGTTCGGCCTGTTCGGGAAGCTCGGCGATTTCGCGGACGCGCCCGGCGAGCCTCCGAAGGATTGCGCGGTCTTTTGGGGAAGCCTTAACGGCCGGGAGAGGAAGAGTCGTTGCCATGCGGCGAGAGTGCCACCGATGCGGAGTGCTTGCTTCCACTGGAGTGCGCCGGTAAATTGTACCCATGCCCCGTACCGACAAACGCCCCTCCTGGATCCTACAGGCTGGCAGCGGGAAAACGCGAACGTTGCCGGTTCACCGGAACCCGGGCATCGAAATTGTTTTCCTGGAACGCGGCAATCTTCCGTGGCAGGTGGAAGGGGAATTCCAGCCGGTGGGGCCCGCATCGGTATTCTTTACCCTGCCGTGGCAATGGCACGGCAGCACGGCAGAGTTCGAGCCGGGACACCATTGGAATTACGCCATTTTCCAGGTTTCGGGCGAGCGCTTGGAGCGGCCGGGCCCGTGGAAACTTCCGGCGGCTCTCGGCTTCACGCGTTCCCAGGAAGCGCGCATTGTCCGCACGCTTTCGGAGACCTCGCGCCATGTTTGGCCCGCCAGCGCCGCGTTGGCCGGAGCGATGCGAGCCATCGTGCGCGACTACACCGTGGGCGGCCCCTACTGCGCGCAGCGGTGCGCCGCGTGGGCGGTCATCGTATGGAGCGAACTCGAACAGACGATCCGCGAGAACCGGCCATTTCCTTCGGGAATGCCGCGGATGGAGAGGCTGCTGGCCGAATTGGACCGGCGGCTGGACGAGCCATGGACCCTCGCCGCAATGGCGGCGTCCTGCGGGCTCAAGCGAACGCAGTTCACCGAAATGCTGCGCCGCCACACCGGCGACACGCCCACCGGCCTACTGAACCGGCTGCGTGTTGAGCGGGCGCGCCGAAT
Organism: Chthoniobacteraceae bacterium; assembly: GCA_028714515.1. Lineage (GTDB taxonomy): Bacteria > Verrucomicrobiota > Verrucomicrobiia > Chthoniobacterales > Chthoniobacteraceae > UBA695. Next base: position 3,595 of record JAQTMF010000253.1, read on the forward strand.
GTTGCGCGAGCCGTCGCGGTCGATCACAGAGATCGCGTTTGCATGCGGCTTTGGCAGTTCCCAATATTTCGCGCGAGTCTTTCGTTCGCTGACGGGCATTCCGGCCAGCGCCTACCGCGAGAGCCGGGACAAGCTCCCGGGAAAGAGCCAGCCGGGCCCTTGCTGCTGAGCCGCGGCTGGACCGCTCGCCCCGCCCCCCCTCGTTCCCAAGTCGGGCATGGGAACGCCGTTTTCGCGGCAGTCGGTATCTGTTTAGCCTGGGAAAAAACTTGCACGAAGAAGGAAGAGGGCGGTGAACCGAAACGCCCCATTAAGCCGGGACCAGGTAACGATACTGGTGCGGGAAGCGTCCGAAGCGGTGGTAAACCTGGTGATGCAAGGGCAGAGTGTGGCGTCGCGCTGGCG
>JAQTMF010000254.1 GCA_028714515.1 Chthoniobacteraceae bacterium
GCGCAGAAACTAATCGAGGCGCGTCCGCCCGCTCTCCCTCTCCCAGCGGGAGAGGGCCGGGGTGAGGGAGAGTCACAAAAGATTCCAAAAACCATTCCCTTGGTTTTGTCGGAGTACAAGAACGCCCCCGCCCACTCCGACTGGCCCCACGTCGACAACTTCGCCGCCGCCCGCCAGCAGTCCTTCGACCTCGCCACCGGCGATTATTGCTTTTGGTGCGATACGGACGACATCCTCCTGCAGGGCGCCGAACAAATCCGCGAACATGCCACCCGCGGCGGCCATGCCGCCTTTGTGTTTCCGTATGCGATCCACGGCAAGGGCCTGGCCGTCCCGCGCGAGCGGATGCTTCTGAAAGGCTCCGGCCAATGGCGCTCCGCCGTGCATGAGTATTTCGAGTTCAAAGTCCAACCGGTGCAAGCCATCGAAGACGAGCGCGTAATCGTGCAGCATTTGCCTGCCCTCCATCACTCCACCCCTCCATCACTCCATCACTCCGCCCGCCCCAGCAGCAACACCCGCAACCTCCGCATCCTCCGCAGCCTGCCGGATTCAGAACTGACCACCGGCCTTCTGTACCACCTGCACCTGGAGCTCGCGCTGGCCAACGACATCCCAGCCAGCATCGATGTCGCGAGAAGAGTCCTGGCTCGGCCCGACCTCGGCAAACCCGAGAAAATGGAAATCTTCATCAACCTCGCCCAGGTCACCGAAGACCCGAACGCCAAACAAGCCCTCTTCCACCAGGCTTACGCCGCCGATCCGCGCCGGCGCGAACCCCTGCTCATGCTCTGCAACAACGCCCTGAACTTTGACGAGCCGGCCATCGCCCTGGCCTTTGCCCGTCAGATGCTCGCCACCCCGCGACCCGCGATGAAAGAATGGAACGAACGCGCCGCAATTTACGGCTGGCTGGGAGACGACATCTACGCCCAGGCCCTGCGCGCCAATGGCCACAACCTCGACGCCGAGATCGTGCGACAGGAACGCTTCCAAAAAGAAGGGGGCCCCCGGATCGCGCTGGTCCACGCCACCCGCGGTCGTTGCGTCCAAGCCGCCTTGGCGAGAAAGGTTTGGCTCGATACCGCGGCCCAACCCGAGCGCGTGGAACATTTGTTCATCTTCGACACGGACGACCAAGACAGCCACGGCCTCCGCCGCTTCCCGCATTTGGAATTGCCAGCCGGCGGCGGCTGCGTTGCTGCGTGGAATGCCGGCGCCGCCCACACCGCCGCCCCCGTCCTCGTCCAAATGTCCGACGACTGGACCCCGCCGCAGAATTGGGATCAATTGATACTCGACCGCCTGGCGGATCCATCCGTCCCATCCGTCCCACTTCCCGCGCGCGTTTTGGCCGTGTCCGACGGCCACCGCACCGACAAACTCATCTGCCTGGCCATCGCCACCCGCGCGTATGTGCTCCAGGACCACTACTTTTTCCACCCGCGATTCACCGGCGTTTACAGCGACAACCATTTCACGGATGTCGCCTACGGCCGCAACCAGGTGATCGAAGCCCGCGACCTGGTCTTCACCCACAACCACCCGATCTTTGGGAACGCCGGGAGCGCCGGCACCCCTGCCGGCGAGCCTCTGCCCGTGGATGACACCTACGCCCGTCAAAACAGCGCGTCCGCCTATCTCGTTGGCAAATTCACCTACGACGAGCTCAGCACCCACCCCGAACGCGACTGGTCGAGCGTCCCCGGCTTCTTCAACTTTTACATTTTCTACGACGCGATCGCGCGCCGGCTGACAGACGGCGACACCGTCGCCGAAGTCGGCGTCTGGATGGGCCGCTCGATCATCTACCTCGCGCAACTCTTGAAACGCCAGGGGAAGCAAGTGAAGCTCCTCGCCGTGGACACCTTCGCCGGCGAGCTGAACCAACCCGTTCACGAAGCCGCCGTCGCCGCGCATGGCGGCAGTCTGCGCGCCGTATTCGAGGCCAACGTGAAACGCTGCGGTGTGGCCGACATGATCGAGATCATCGAAGGCGACAGCGCCGCCAGTTCCTACCGCGTGCCCGACGCGAGCCTCGCCTTCTGCTTCATTGATGCCGCCCACGATTACGACAGCGTGAAGCGCGACGTGCTCGCCTGGCAATCGAAGGTCAAACCCACCGGCGTCTTCGCCGGCCACGATGCTCAACACGAACCCGTGATGATGGCCGTCCGCGAGATCATTCCCGACGTCCGCGTAACGCTCCCGTGCTGGATGGTTGTTAGTCCAGAGTCGGGAACTTCGGTGGGGCGAGCGTCCCCGCGAGCCGCATGATTTTAAGCATCCTCACCCCGGCAGTTCCATCGCGGTTAGAGCAGCTGGGCAAACTTTGCCGCGAACTGGAGCACCAGATCGGCGACATCGAAGTCGAGCATCTCGTGTTACTCGACAACAAACGCCGCACCGTCGGTGAAAAGCGCGACGCCCTTTTGCGAGCTGCCCGCGGCGATTACGTCGCCTTCGTGGACGACGACGACTGGATCACCCCCGAATACATCACGGCGCTCGTTTGCGCCGTCGCGACCGATCCCGACGTGATCACGTTCCTCCAGATCGCCCAGGTGAACGGCGCGCAATCCGTGATCGAATTCAAACTCGGCAACCCGAACGACCCGTTTCGCCCGAGCCACACCACCCGCCGCAACGCCTGGCACGTTTGCGCCTGGCGACGCCGCCTCGCGATCCTCTCCAGTTTCCCCGCGAGCAATTACGGTGAAGACTGGGCCTACGCTTCGCGCCTGTGCGCGATCCCGGGCCTGACGGAGGTCCACATCCCCCGCGTGCTGCACGAGTATCATCACAGCACCGAAACCACGGAAGCCCCACCGCCGGGGAAGCCCTAAGTCTAAAGTCTAAATGCTGAATGCTGAAGTCAGAGAAGCCGCCCGCTGCCGGAGTCCGGGCCGACTTTAGCATTCAGCATTCAGCCTTCAGCCTTCGCGCCGTTGACCTGCGCGCGTCCGTACATGGACGACGCCACCCAATGCCTGCTCGACGGCCTGACCGAATTTGAAGCCGTCGGCGCCCTCGCCACCTGGAGCGGCGCGGACTTCCCATGTTGCGGCGGCACGGAACTGGGGGGCAAACTTCTGGAGAGCGGCGGCTTCCGCCTCACCGCGGCCGTGACCCTGGTCATCCGTCTTTCCCTGTTCGATGGCGGCGCGAGTCCCCAGGAGAAACAGCGCATCGTTTACACCAGCGTCCCCGGCGCGACCGCCCGCGCGCTGCGCATTGATACCCGCACGATCTTCCGCAACGCGCTGCTCATTTTGGAGTGCAACGACCCCGCGCAGGGGCTCTGACCCATGCGCCTGAACACCAGCGAATGGGACAAGGTCTTCCCGAAGTACATGGAACATTCCAAGCGCGACCTCGCCACCGCGCTCAACGCCAAGGCATTTTTCATCGCTCGCCGGGCCGTCGTGGAAACGCCCAAAGCCAAGCTCACCCGCCTCTCCCGCAAGACCGGCGCGATCCTCGGCCGCATCGTGAACAAGCGCCGTGGCCAGGCCGGAGACAAGGGCCTTTACGGCGTCGAGATGGCCAAGGTCGTGGAGATCATTTACCAGGCTCGCCGCCGGTCCGTGGCCTTTCTCAAATCCGGCTGGCTGCCGGCGATTCGCAAGCTCGAACAATCAGTCGATCCGAAATACCGCCGAGGCGCCGCGAAGTCTGATCGCAACGCAAAGCAGATCGGGAAGGCCAAAGGCTCCGCCACACCCGCGCGCACCGGCTGGCGCTGCACCGCCCGCATTGAGAACGCCGCCCTGGCGAAGCACGACAAAAAGGAAGCACTCGACCTGTTCGGCGGCCCGGCCCTGCAACGCGCCTTCGATTACGAAGTGCAGAGCATGAACGAATACATCGCCCGCAAAATGCGCGACACCGCCAAAGCCCACGGCGTGCGCACCCGCTGATCACTGATTACTGATTACTGATTACTGATTACTGAACTTATGGAACTCTCCGTCAAA
>JAQTMF010000255.1 GCA_028714515.1 Chthoniobacteraceae bacterium
TCCACGGACCTGACGTTTACCGAGGATCGCACGGGGCGGTTCGCGGCCTATGGCTGGCACACCGTCACCGTGGAGGATGGGAATGATCTGGCGGCGATTGAAGGGGCGATTGCCGCCGCGCGCGCCGAGACGGAGCGGCCTTCTTTCCTCTCCATCCGCACGCACATCGGCTACGGATCGCCGCACAAGCAGGACACGTTCGAGGCCCACGGGGCGCCCCTGGGCGAGGAGGAAGTCCTGCGCACCAAAGAGGCGCTGGGCTGGCCGCCGGAACCCGCGTTCCATCGGCCGGAGGCGGCGCTTCGCCAGTTCCGCCGGGCCGTGGAGGCGGGACGCGACGCGGAGGCCCGCTGGCAGGCGGAATTCGCCGCGTGGGAGGGGGCGTTCCCGGATCTCGCGGTGGAATTCGAGATGAGCCTGCGGGGGAACCTGCCGTCCCGCTGGGACGCGGACATTCCCGTTTTCCCCGCCGACGCCAAGGGGCCGGCCACGCGCGCCGCCTCGGGCAAGATCATCGCGGCCATTGGCTCGCGGCTGCCCGCGCTCATCGGGGGATCGGCCGACTTGAATCCCTCCACGCTCTCCACTCTGCCGGGGGAAGGCGATTTTGGTCCCGCCGGGTTCCCGCCCCGCGATCCGCAAGGAACCGTGGGCGGCGGGTGGAGCTACGCGGGGCGCAATCTGCATTTCGGCGTTCGCGAGCACGGCATGGGCGCGATCCTCAATGGCCTGGCGGCCCACGGCGGCACGCTCCCCTACGGGGCGACGTTTCTGATTTTCTCCGACTACATGCGGCCGCCGATCCGCCTGGCCGCGATGGCGGGCCTGCACGTCATCTACCTCTTCACCCACGACAGCATCGGCCTCGGCGAAGACGGGCCGACGCACCAGCCCGTGGAGCAACTCGCCGGGCTGCGCGCCATCCCCGGCCTCATTGTCATCCGGCCTTGCGACGCCAATGAAACAGCCGCCGCGTGGCGCGTGGCCGTCGAGACGCGGGACCGGCCCGTGGCGCTGGTGTTGAGCCGCCAAAGCGTGCCGACGCTGGACCGGAGCTGGTTTACTGCCGCCGACGGTCTGCGGCACGGCGCGTATATTCTCGCGGATGCGCCGGGCGGGGAGCCGTCTGTCATTCTCCTCGCGTCGGGCTCCGAGGTGGGCCTGGCCGTCGCCGCGCGCGAGGAATTGCTCGACGAAAACATCGGGGTCCGCATCGTCTCCATGCCGAGTTGGGAACTCTTCGACGCGCAACCGGCCGCCTACCGCGACACCGTGTTGCCGCCCGCCGTCTCCGCGCGGCTGGCGATCGAAGCCGGTTCGCCGCAAGGCTGGCACCGCTATGCGCGCGACGTATTGGGTGTGACCCGCTTCGGCGCTTCCGCGCCGGGTGCCACGATCCTGCGCGAATACGGGTTCACCGCCGAAGCCGTTTGCGCGCGCGTCCGGGCGCTGCTCGGAGCCGGAAGGAAAGAACCGGTGGATGCCTGACGCGCACCGGCTGTTCAATGCGCAAACGCGCCGAAGAGGGTCCGCATTTCCTCTTCCACTTCCCCGGCGCTGGTGAGCGTTTGGGCGATTTCGTTGCGAAGCAGCGTGCGGTAACGTTTCCTCAGCCGGTGGACTGCCGTCCGAACCGCCCCTTCTTCCATGCCGAGGATCCCGGCCGCTTCGGCATACGATGTGGCGCCATTGTCGGGAATGAGGAAGGGCTTTAGCCGCGCAAAGAGGGGCTCTTTTCGGGCTGCCTTGTGTTCGAGGCGCAACTGCTCAATGACCTTGCCCAGCAAGGCCGTTGCCCATTCCTGGTCGAAAACGTTGTCCGGGCTGCGCGCGGTATGGTCGGCGATTTGAAATTGACTATCCGCCGTTTCCCAGTCGAGCGAAAGATGCGTCAAGCGGCCCCCCCGCTTTTGGCTGTTCGCCTTGTCCCATTCGTTGGCGAGGAAATGCTTGAGCGAGGCCAGCAGGAAGGCGCGGAATCTCCCCCGTTCGGCGCTCAGCCCTTCCAGGGAACGCTTTTCCAAAAAGTGCGCGAAGAACGCCTGTGTTAAGTCTTCGGCATCCTCCCTGGAATACCCGCGCCGCCGCACATACGCGTAGAGGGGATACCAGTATGTGCGGCACAGTTCCTCCAGAGCATGCTTTGCCTGGGGTGTGGATTCATGACCTGCTTCGAGGACGACGGTCCACCGGGTGGTGGCGAAAAGATCATTCTTCGTCTCCACAGATGCGCTGGCCGGGGCGGAGGATTCCATGATGTTAGGTAGTGTCGTCACGAGCGCTGCACGCCATCCACTTCGGCTTTTTGCGCCATTTTTCGTCAATTTTTTGGTCAATATTCACCAATATTGCCCGAAAAATTGGCGAATAATGGCATCGAAAAATCCTTTGTGGCTGTCATGCGCTTCTCGTGACGACACTACCTAGCGAATGAAATAGCCCGACGCGCGCCAGGTTCCGTCTTTTTCTTTCGTAAAAGTCACGGTCTCGAGCGCGTTCTTTTTGGCGGCAAAGGAGGTCTCGAACTGCATCACAAGATACTGGCCGTCGGGCGCGCCCGGGAGGGATTTGGCTTCCTGCGCATGGAGCAGCTTGCGCAAGCTGACCGCTCCCAGGGGCTGGCGGACGGCTTGCATCGAAGTCACCCACTCCGTTTCCTTGACGGCGTTTTGGAAAAATCCGTCGGCTTCTTTCCAGCTCCTGGCGTAATCGCCGCGGTCGATCGCAACCAGCCAGCCTTGCGCATTGGAGATTACCGCGTGTTCCCGCCCCGGCCCGGGCGTCACCGAAAGCATCCGCGATTCTTTGTATCCGGCCAGTTCCCAGACGGAGTCGGGCCGGGCGGCTTCGCAGAGCTTGCAGAGGGCGTCCGAAGCCGAAATAGCGGCGAACTCCATCTCCGGCGCTTCGACGGAAAGCCACGGTGCCGGGTCCGCGCCGACGAGGGCGGGGCCGCTCGAGATCATGACCGTGTTGATGGAAGCCGGGCCGGGCTGCTGCTTGAGAATGGCTTGTACGGCCTCGTCAACCGTCAGGCCCTTGGTGTGGAGCGTCACGGGAAAAGCGAGCCGGGAATAACCGCGCGGAGCGATGATCCACGTCTGCCCGACCCACCGGAAATCGTAAGGCGTGCCCTTCGTGAGTTTGGAAAGCAAATCCAAGATGGAGTTTGCAGTGATGTGCCCCTCATACCGGGTGCCAAGGTCGAAGAGCGTTTCATCCTTCAGGCGCTGATCGGCTTTCATCCGGCGCGCGCTGGCAAGGCGCTGCTTTTCTTTGTCGGTGAGTGTGCCGGCGGCTTCTTTTCGCCCAAGCTCCCGCAGGACCGCTCCCAGGGTGATCGGATCTTTCTTCGGGTCAAAGTCGAGATTCTCAAAACAGAGGCGGATGCGATGTTGCGCGCTCAGACGCGACACGATGTTCTGCATGGTGTCGCCGCCGAGATCGCATTCGATTTTTTGTGAATCTTCGCGGGAGGGCGCGACTCCCGCATTCGGCGGGGTGCCGGGCTGACGGTTGGCCTCGACGAGCTTGTAGCGAACCTTCATGCCCTCCTCCAATTTTCCCGTTGGACCGGTCACCACAATCTCCCCCAAAGACAGTCCCCTTGTGATTTCTATTACCCCGTTGTCGCCTGCGCCCGCTGTCACTCGGCGCTTGGTCGCCTTTCCCCCGGAATCGATCACATAGACAACTAGTCCTTCCGGCGACTGATGGAGCGCTCCCTTCGGGATGGCTGTAACCCCGCGCTTCGTCTCCAGGAACAGACGTATATTTACAAGCTGGCCGGGGTATAAGAGGACATCCGCATTGGGCAGCACACTAGCCTTGCATTCGAGCGTCCGGGTACCCGGATCGATATGGTTGTCGACGGACACCAAAGCCCCCTTGCCAAGAAGAAAGCGCTCG
>JAQTMF010000256.1 GCA_028714515.1 Chthoniobacteraceae bacterium
CAGCGCGTCCACGTCGGCGGGGCTGTTCACCTCATAACGCCCCACCTTATAGAGCACCAATCCCCGCCGCAGCCCCCCGCGCGCGGCCGGGCTCTGCGCCTCCACGTCGGCGATCAGCACGCCGCTTCCGGCCGGAACCCCCAGGGCGTCGCTCAACTCGGCGGTCAACTCCTGGAGCGTCAGTCCCAGCCGTTTCCGGGTCGCCTGGGCCGTATCATTGGGCTTGGGCGGGTTTTGGGCGTCGCGTTTGAACTGCTCCACTTTCTCCGCCACGGTGCGGGCCGGAATCGCGAAGCCGATCCCCTGGGTGGGCAAGCCCTGGGGCGTATACGCCATCTTGGCCGAGGCGACGCCGATCAGCTTGCCCGAGAGGTCGATCAGCGGGCCGCCGCTGTTGCCGGGGTTGATCGCGGCGTCGGTCTGCAGGAGGCCCTCGTAATCGTTGTTATCGAGGGAAAGCGTGCGGTTGGTGGCGCTCAGGATGCCGCGCGCGACGGAATGGCCGTAGCCCAGCGGGTTGCCGACGACCAGCACACTCTGGCCCAGGAGGTTGGGCGAGAGATCCTTGAGCGAAAGATAGGGCAGCGGCGTGGGGCTCTCGATTTTGAGCAGGGCCAGGTCGGCGGACGAATCGCCCGTGACGTAGCGGGCGTTGTAGGTCTTGCCGTCGGGGGTCGTGACCTGGATCTTCAAGTCCTCGGCCCGGTCCACCACGTGCTCGTTGGTGACGATGTACCCCGAGGGGTCCACCAGGAAGCCGCTGCCGAGGCTTTGGACCTTCTGGCGCATTTCGCGGCGCGGCCGCGTCTGTTCGCCAAAGAACTGGGTGATGAAGTCGTCATACGGATCGCGGTAGGCGCGGCGGACGATGCGCTCGGTATTGATGTTCACCACGGCCGGGAGGGCCTTGGCCACGGCGGTGACGGATGGCTCCGCGGCCGGGTCCGTGGCGGCGGGTTCGGCGGGCAGCGGCGCGGCCGCCAGACTCAAAAAGAGCGCGGCCAAAAACGGGCGGAAAGGGTGCAAGCGATTCATGAGATGTTTTTTAAGACAGGGGAAAGCCCGGTTTGCTCAAAAAATCGAGTTCAAGGACACCCCGGACGCATCATTTTGCTTCGCTTGAGCGGGCCAGCCGCTATATTCCGAACGGCCAGCCAACCTGTTTTCGCCATGAGGACATCGCTCGTAAACGCATTCAATGCCGGGCTTCTGGAAGAAACTTATGAGCGTTGGAAACGCGACCCCGCCTCCGTGGACGCGAACTGGTCCGCGTTTTTTGAAGGCTTCGAGCTGGGGTCGTCCCCCTCGCAGGCGCCCGGCCCCGCCGGGGCGCTGCTGAAAACCGCCCCCGTCCCCGCTCCCGGCGTCCTTCCCGCCGAAGCCGGAGCGTTGCCCCCGATTCCCCCCATCCCCGCCGGGATGCGCCCCGAACTGCCGCTGCAAACGCGCGTGGACGGCCTCGTCTACGCCTACCGGACCCTGGGGCACACCATCGCCCGGCTCGACCCGCTGCGGGAGGAGCGCCCGGAGCAGCCCCTCTTGAGCCTGCGCGAACTCGGGTTCAGCGAAAAGGACCTCGATCTCGTCGTCGCCTCCAAGTTCTTCCGGGGGGGAGAGTCCATGCGCCTGCGGGAGATGATCGGCGCCCTGCGGCGGATCTACTGCGGCGCGGTGGGGGTCGAGTTCATGCACATCCAAAACGGGCGCGTGCGCAACTGGATTCGCGACCGGCTGGAATCGCGCCCGCCGGAGGAATCCGCCTCCACCGCCGTGCAGAAGGCGGTTTTGCGCGAACTGCTGGAAGCGGAGAGCTTCGAGCACTTCCTGCACACCCGCTACGTCGGCCAAAAGCGGTTTTCGCTCCAGGGGGCGGAATCGCTCATGGTGATCCTGCAAGCGCTGCTGGAGGAGTGCCCCGTGCGCGGCGTCGAGGAGATCGTCATGGGGATGGCCCACCGGGGGCGGCTCACCGTGCTGGCCAATTTCCTCAAAAAATCGCTGCGGGTCATCTTCAGCGAGTTCAGCGAAAACTACGTCCCGGAGATGGTGGCGGGCGACGGCGACGTGAAATACCACCTGGGTTACCAGTCCGCGCGCACCACGCGCGGCGGCAAGGAAATCGAAATCCGGCTCGCCTCCAACCCGAGCCACCTGGAGGCGGGCGACCCCGTGGTGATCGGCATGGCGCGCGCCCGCCAGCGCGTCCGGGGCGACACGGAGGAGCGCGCCAAAGTCCTCCCCCTGCTCGTCCACGGCGACGCCGCGTTTGCGGGGCAGGGGATTGTCGCCGAAGTGCTCAACAGCTCCCAGCTTCCCGGCTACCGGGTCGGCGGAACGCTGCACATCATCGTCAACAACCAGATCGGCTTCACCACGCTCCCGGCCGAGGCCCGCTCCTCCGCCTACGCCACCGATGTCGCCAAGATGATCGAAGCGCCCGTTTTCCATGTGAACGGCGACGATCCCCTGGCCGTCCTGTTCGTCACCGGCCTGGCGTTCGCCTTCCGCCAGCAGTTCCATCGCGACGCCGTCGTGGATATGCTCTGCTACCGCCGCTATGGGCACAACGAGGGGGACGAGCCGAACTTCACCCAGCCGGATCTGTACGCCTTGATCGACAAGCACCCCTCCGTGGGCAAACTCTTCGCCCGGCAACTTGCCGAACGCGGCATCCTGAGCCCCGAGGAGGCCGACGCGCTGGACGACGAATACGAAAAACGGCTCGAAACCACCCTGGAGGAAGTTCGCCGGATCGCCGCCGAGCCGGCGGACCGCCTCAGCGAATCCACCGCCGTCTTCCAGCCCCCGTATTCCCACGACCCCGTGGAAACCGGCGTCGCCAAGGCGGAGCTGGACCGCATTGTCGCCGCCCTCACCCGCGTGCCCGGGGACTTTCACATCCTGCCCAAGCTCCAGCGGCTCCTCCTGGACCGGCGGGCCAAAGCCCACGCGGCGGGCGGGCCCTACGACTGGGCCTTTGGCGAAGCGCTCGCCTTCGGATCGCTCCTCCTGGAAGGGACCCCCGTGCGCCTCTCCGGCCAGGACAGCCAGCGCGGCACCTTCAGCCAGCGCCACGCCGTCCTCTTCGACGCCGAGACCGGCGCTCCCTACACCCCCTTGCAGCATATGGACCCGCGGCAGGCCCGGCTCTGCATCTACAACTCCCTGCTCTCCGAGGCCGCCGTGCTCGGGTTCGACTACGGCTACTCGATCAACTACCCGACGATGCTCTGTCTCTGGGAGGCGCAGTTCGGCGACTTCGCCAACGGCGCGCAGGTCATCATCGACCAGTTCATCGCCTCGGCGGAAAGCAAGTGGCAGCGGCCCAGCGGCATCGTCCTCCTCCTGCCCCACGGCTACGAGGGCCAGGGGCCGGAGCACTCCAGCGCGCGGGTCGAGCGCTTCCTCCAGCTCTGCGCCGAGGAGAACCTCCAAATCGCCGACCCGACGACGCCCGCCCAGTATTTCCACCTCCTGCGCCGCCAGATGAAGCGCCCCTTCCTCAAGCCGCTCATTGTGATGACCCCCAAGAGCCTGCTGCGCGCCGAAGCGTGCGTCTCGACAATCGCCGATTTCACGCAGGACCGGTTTCACGAAATCCTCCCCGGCCCGCTGCTCGGGACGCCCGAACAAGTCGAGCGCGTGGTCTTCTGCACCGGCAAAGTCTATTACGACCTGCTCGCCTACCGGCAGGCACAAAACCGGGTCGATACCGCATTCATCCGCGTGGAGCAGCTTTATCCGGTGAACGAAACGGCCCTCAAGGAAGCCGTCGCCCCATTCGTCAACGCAAAGAAATTCGTCTGGTGCCAGGAGGAGCCGCAAAATATGGGAGCATGGACCTTCATCTCGCCGAAACTCGGCCATGTATTCCACACGCATCTCACCTATGCCGGACGCGGCGAA
>JAQTMF010000257.1 GCA_028714515.1 Chthoniobacteraceae bacterium
CGATGTGGCGGCGGATGTGTTGCTGGTCAGCAACTCGAATCCATTCGCAAGGCCGGTGACTCCGATATGGTAGTCGGGAACATAAGCGGCATATCCGACCACCGGCACATACGTTTCCATCAGCAGCGCGACGCGGTAAGTCACGGTCGTTTTCCCCGCGGCCGGCACGTCTTTTTGTTCGCCTTCCCGGATGATCGCGAAAGCGGCTTTCGAGAGCACGGGGAAGCGTCCATAGCCTTGCGTGGTTTTGATTTTGATGGGCAAGACCTGCCCGCTGCCGGGAGCGGCCGGCGGCTTCTGCGTGCCGACCGCGCCGGGATTCACAGTCCAGTCATAGGGCTGGACGGCGCCCGCTTTGTCGCGGTAGGCGAGATTGACGGTCCGAATCCAGTCGAAGATGGAAGTAACGAGTTCCTGCCGGTCATTGGTTCCATATTTGCTGGCGCTGGAGAAATTTCCGCCGAAGCCGGGAATGTTGGAACTGGTCAGGCGGTCAAGGTAGGCCCACAGATCCTGGTTGCGCTGAATCTTGTCGTAATCATCGGTTTGGCTGTTGGGATTTTGCCGTTGGAAATAGAACGGATTTCCGCTGACGGTGCTGGAGAACGAAAGGAGCCGGTCGTAGATACTTTGGTGATCGGCGCGGGTGTCGATCGGCCAGAGACTCAAGCGCGGCTGGCCGAAGAGGTTGACCTCGGGCGCGCGGCTGTTGGTGGTGAGAAAAAAGCGGGCCTCCTCCAGCGCGAGCGGATCAAGACCGAAGTTGGTGGTGAACGTGTAGGCCTTTCCGACCGTGGATTTATCGCCACCGGTGTAGATCCAGTCCAATTCGGGGGACTTGAGGGCTTGAATGTTCTGTGTCGTGGCGGGGTAACGCTCGCTATCGCTCGTGTTGAGGTTGGGGAGAAAGAGCCACTCGTCCACGCTGGCATAGAGCCGGTCCGCGTCGGGAGTCACGGGCAAGGTGAAACCCGTCACGCGGCTGCCGAATTGCGAGCCGCGGCCCGAGATTCGCGGCGTCAGCGCGAAAATGAAATTGCGCAAATCCCCATAGCTTGCGGTGCCGCTGGCGGCCGCGCTGCCGCCGGTCGTCAGGAAGTTCATCACCGGGCTGAGGCTCGTCACCGCCGGATGGCCGGGATACCGCTGGTATTCCTTGGCGTTGACTTGGTTGGCGGCCAGCGAATCGTCCGCCGCGATGGCGACTGGAATATTCCAGTAGCTGCCCTCGGAGGCCGTATTGATATTCAACCGGCAGGTGTCATCGTCCGTCCAATACGCGACGCGCGCCACCGGCGGATTATCGGCGGCCACCGGTTGACCATCGGCGGTGGTCAGGGTAACGGCGGCGGGGTCGGGCGCATTGGTGTCGGCGGTGGCGATCCGTCCGTCGGTGAGGATGTAGATCCAGCGCACCGGCATGGGGATCTGGTCGATCGTGCCGGGGGCGGCGCTTTTGTTCATGCTGAGGGAATTGGCCAAGGCGCGGGAGGCGTCCACATCGAAGCCTTCGATTTTGACGGCGGCGGCCAGCGCGCCGGGGTTCAGGATCGGGTATTTCGGCAGCGAAACGCTTCCACTGGTGACGACAAGCGGGCTGTTCAGGTCCGTATAGACATTGGGGTAGAGATTCCACGGCAGCGAGGCGGTGTCGGAACCGGCTGTCCAATTGGGAACATCCGACGGCGTGCCCGCGGCGGTGAGGGGCGAGAAGTTCCCATCCTCGACCATCTTATTGGAGCTATAGAGCTTGAACGCGTTTTCCTGCCGGCCCTGGTCGTTGAAGCGCCGGATCAGGCCGGGCTGGCTGGTCCATGTCTTGGTGGAATCGTCCTGGGTAGTACCGGCTTGCAATTGCCCGATCACGAGATTAACCGCCGCGTCCGCGTAGATGCGCGAGGACGCGCCCGAGGCATAGCTCTTCGACGAGGCCAGTTCGTGACTCACGCTGCCGAAGAACGCCACGATCAGCATCGAGACAAAGACCAGCGTGCCGAGGACAAGGATCAGCGCAACGCCACGACGCCGGGACTGGACAAATGGGGGGGAAAGGCGGGATGTCATTTGTAATCGCGCGTGTTGATCGTGGTGGAAAAGATACGGTAATTCACCTTCGGCAACCCCGGGGTGCCGCCCTGGAGTGCTTTTTCCAGGGCCTTCAAGTCGTCGTTATACGAATCCGCCTTGGTGAACCACCTGGGGGCATAGTAAGGCGGCATCGTGTCCTTGAACTGCTGGTTGAGGCGCGCGGCCGATTCGCGATCAATCGCCACCATCGTGACCTGGATCATGGGGGGGAGCAGATGGCTGCGGACGGAGTCGTAGACGGCCGGACGCGAATCATAACTATAGGCCGGTGCGAGCGTGGTATCCCGCGGGTGTGTCGTATCGCCCGTGCTGCTCAAAGGCAGGATGATGAGGGCGAGGACATTATCGGCCATCACGCGGCATTGGTCGGTGTTGGTGGTCAGTGTCGTGAACCAATCCTTCGGATCAGCCCCGGGGAGCGCATTGTTGTAATAGAGGCGGAATTTTTCGGAAGGTTGTATCCATTCCATCAGGCGGAACCGCTTCTGCTTCATGGTCGCGGCGGTTCGCAGAAACTTTGGACGCGAAGAGGTGGCGGTATTATCGGAGAACTCGACATAATACCCCAGTGCGTTGATGAGGCCGGGGGACTCGGCGTAAGCCGCCTTGTCGTCCACGCGGCCGAGCGGCGCTTGGAAAAAGACGGCGTGGCCTTGCTTCGTTCCCGCGGAGGTGCCGAAAAGAGTGTCCACCGGTCCGCAGAGAAACTGGAGATCCGAGGCGCGTCCGTAGTTCGCCGGAACAAACGAGGCATAGGCGGTGGAGGTGGTGTCGGCGGGCCGGGTTTTCCAGTCCTTGTCGTAATAGTCGTAGTAGTGATTGAGCGTGGCCTGCGTCAGATTGCGCGTCAGCGCGTCAAAGGCCGCGCGGGCGTCTTGGAACGACGCGATCTTCGAAGTGGTCCCGCGCCACAGTTGTCCAGTCTGGTTGGTGACGGCGAGGATGACCGTCATCAGGATCATCAGGATGGTCATGGTGACCATTAGCTCCATCAGACTGAATCCGACGCGTTTTCTTGGGGGAATCATAACAGCACGGAGAGGGGGAAGGTGGAATAACAAGGGCGCCCGGGGCGCGAAGCTCATTGATTCACGCTTCCCGTCATGGCGGCGATGTAAGTCACCACCGTTCCCGTCGGCGGGGTCGATGCGGCCGCCTGCTTGCGGGTGTAGGTGATGGTGAGTTGCGCGACACCGGGATTGGAGAAGCCGGGATTGGACGGCAGGGCAATGGTGCCGGTGACACTGACATTGGCCTTGTAGGTGCCCGTGATGTCTTCCGCATCCACCATGTTCCCGTTGTCATCGAAATAATACGGCTGGGCGGCGAGCTGCGAGAGATCGCCAAATGCCATGTGGCTGGCTTTGCCGACGAGATTCTGGACCATCTGCGTCTGCAGGGTGAAGTCCATCGCCTTGCGGAAGTTCTGCAATCCGCAGGGGAGCAACCCGAGCAGCGAGGTGAGCGCGAAACCGGCCAGGCCGAGCGCGATCACCATTTCGACCAAAGTGAATCCCTGGCGTACCCGGCGCCGCGACGGCTCCTGGAATGCGTTGCGTTTGCCACGATAGAGGGGGTAGGCGGCCATATTCATGCAACGGAATGACTTTCTATGGGAGCACTCTAGACTCCTTTTTTTTGCTTACCAGAAGGGGGGTGGTTTATCCGTAACCCGCAAAGGGGGGGATTGATCGCTTTGGAGCCGGGGAGGGGGGCTGGCGCTTTATGAAAGGCGGCCGGGCGTGCTCCCGCCTTCCTGCCAAAAGCCTTCCAGCATGATCGTCTGCGGGCTTTCGGG
>JAQTMF010000258.1 GCA_028714515.1 Chthoniobacteraceae bacterium
ATCGCTCGCGGATGGCCCATGGCCATTGATTCACTGATTCCATGAGGGCGCAGAACGTAGCCCCGAAAACGCCGCGCGGGAAGCGCAAATACAGGGAATATTGAGCGCTTTACCGCCTCGCCGGAGTCACGCTAAAGCTCGCCCGGTCGTCGGCCTCCAGCCACTCAAAGAGCGTCGTCCTGGCCGGGTTGAGCCCCAGGCGGGTGCACTCCAGGACAAAGGAGGGCCGTTTTTCCAGGTTATTATAGAGGCAGTAGCCCTCCATGGAGTCGCTCCAGGCGCAGATCTCCTCGGGCGTTTTCGCCAGGCCGTGCATGTCGAGCCAGATGCCCAATTCCTCGTCGGAGCGTTCCCGCTTCACCTGCGCCAGGAATTCCTCGCCGGTAACGCCCTTGAAGGTGAAAAGCGTCCGGTCGAGCGGACAGTCGTAGTGGTATTCCCCCCCTTTGCCCGCCAACTCGGCCCGGGCTTTGTCAATGGCGCGGGCAAGAATGGCGTAATCGCGGATTCTCACGCGCGGGCTGCGCGGCGGATGTTGTGTCAGATCGGTGCTTTTCATCGGTTCTCCCCCGCCTTGGTTTCGGAGACCCCCGCCGCGCCGGACTCGTGGCCCCCTCTCCGCGTCTCCTTACTCCACCCCGGCAGGGCGAAGGAAAACGCGGAACGCCGGGTTGGAATAGGCCAGCTTCAAAAACGGTGGCGCGCTGTGGGGGCGCTCGTAGAGAATCTCCGCCATATTCCCCTCCTGCGCCGGCTGCCCCAGGATGGCGCTGGAAACCGAGGCTACCCGCCCCGCGTCGTAGGCCACCACGCACGCCACCCGGCGCTTGGCGAGAATCGCCTCCGCTTCCGCCGGATCGCGGCTCAGGTAAAAGCGGGAGGCGTCCACCGTCCCCGGGAGGCTCTCATGGGAACTCCCCGCCACACACGGCTGGCCCGACCAATAGGCCAGCGCCGGGGATTGCCACCAGGGGGCCAGCACGGGAAGCCGCCGGGGCGCCCGGAGCCGCTGGGCCACGTCGTAAAGAGCAAGGTTGTCCCGGCGCTGCTCCTCCCGGGCCGCCACCTTGGAAGCGTCAAACAACCGGTCATCCCACTCCCCCGCCACCGGCCAAAGCGAAACGGCGAACACAAGGGAAGCGATCCACCCGCGCGGGAACGCGCTCGCCATCCAGGGAAGAGCCATGGCAAACCCGAGCGCCAGGAAATACCCCCAGCGCGCCTGCCAAGCCGTCAGCGCCGCCAGCGCCCCAAGCTGCACCAGCCAGAACCACGCCACGCGGTCCCGCAGCTTCCAGCCCGTCCAGCCGAGTAACAACGGCGCGGCCAACAGAAGCCAGCCCGTCCAATGGAGCATCGCCGAAAGCGGCGTGCGGGCCAGTTCCCCCACCGTCCGGCTCCATTGCGGGAAATAAGCGCGGATCTCCGGGCTGGGGACCGGCGAATGCCACCCCTCCACCCCCAGCGCCACCGCCAGCACCGCCACCAGCGCTCCCGCCCAAACCGCCCGTTCCCGCGTGAAAAACCCGCGCCCCAGCAGCACAACCCCCAGGACCAACGAAAGCGCCAGGAGCACAAGCGGCTCATACATCGAGACCCAAATGCCGAATCCCCACGCCAGCCCCCCGGCAAGCGCCCACCCGCGCGAGGCCCCCCGCAGCAGCCGCGCCTCCGCCCCCAGGCCCGCCGCGATACACAGCAAGAGCAGCGACTGGTGATCCGGCCGCCCCAGCGCCGTCCCGTGAACCAGGATCGGGCTCACGGCAAAAAGGAACAGCACCGTCCCCCGCCAGCGCCCCCCCATCGCCCCGGCCCAACCCCATAGAAACAGCGCGGCAACCACCCCCAGCAACGGCGAAACCGCCGCCCCGGCCCAGTCCAGCGCCCGCTGGGGTTCCCCGGCAAAGGGGCGGATCCCCGCCGCCAGCCCGGCCGTCAGATAATCAAACGGAGCCGTCGTATGCGGCTGCGTCCCCTCCGGCCAGTTCTCGAAGTCGTGCCGGTGCACCACCCTCCCCGGGTGCTCATACACTTCCCTCACCCGCGTCATGCGCGAATAGCAATCCGGGTCCGCGAAAAAGATATTTCCCCCCGCGAACACATCGGAGGCGTTCCAACAGCGCACCCAAACGGTCAACAAAAGCAGCACAACCAACTGGAGGGCGGGGAAAAAGCGGCGGAAAAGCGTCACCCGGCGATCCTTCCAAAACCGGCCCCTTCTGTCCACCCTCCATCTTCGGCAAAAGCCAGCAAAAAACGCCCCCTCCTCAAGATATTGTGGACGCCCCTCGGAACCACCCCCAACCGATGGTGCCCGCCAAAAATTAGAGTTGTTGTTTTCCCGGCGGCAGCATAAATTTACCCCTTTCGATTTCCCGAATTTTGCCTATGTCAGACTCTGACGCCAACGCGCCCATCACCCCCGACGAATCCAACGCCTCGGGACACGTCTCCGCCGACCAACTTTACGACGCCTCCAAGATCGATAAACTCGAAGGACTTGCGGGCGTTCGCCAGCGTCCCGGCATGTATATCGGGCCGACAGACGAGCGGGGCTTGCACCACTGCGTCTTCGAGGTGCTCGACAACTCCATCGACGAACACCTCGCCGGCTACTGCACCAAAATCGAGATCACCATCCACCCCGACGGCTCCTGCTCCATCCGGGACAACGGACGCGGCATCCCGGTGGACATGCATCCCAAGTTCAAAATCCCGGCCATCGAACTCGTGCTCACCAATCTGCACGCGGGCGGCAAATTCGGCCAGGGAGCCTACAAATACTCCGGCGGCCTCCACGGCGTCGGCGCGAAATGCGTCAACGCCCTCTCCGACTGGTTCAAAGTGGACGTCGCCCGCAACGGCCAGATCTACCACATGGCCTTCGAGCGGGGCGTCACCACGCAAAAGCTGACCATCATCGGCGAAGCGAAGAACAAGAAACAGACCGGCACCAAGATCACCTTCCTGCCCGATCCGACCATCTTCAACATCACCACGGAGTTTCAGTTCTCCAAACTCTCCACGCGCCTGCGGGAACTCGCCTTCCTCAACCCCGGCCTGGAAATCGTCCTGCGCGACGAACGGATCGAGCCCGCCCGACAGGAAATCTACGTCTACAAACTCGGCATCGAGGAATTCGTCCGCCAGTTGGGCGAAAACAAAACCCTCGTCCACCCGAAACCGATCGTCCTGGGCGGCAAACGCAAAGTCAAATTCCGCACCAAAGACCAGACGGAAGTCGAAGACGACATGTACTGCGACGTCGTGCTCCAGTACAACGACTCCTACAACGACCAGATCCTCTGCTTCACCAACGCCATCCCCAACCCGGACGGCGGCACCCATCTGACCGGCTTCCGCAGCGCCCTCACCCGCGCCATCAACCAGTATTCCAAGCAGAACAACCTCGTCAAAGAAAAGGACCCGCCCATCTCCGGCGACGACGTGCGCGAGGGCCTCACCGCCGTCATCGCCGTCAAGCACCCGAACCCCGGGTTCGAATCGCAGACCAAAGTCAAACTCGTCACCCCGGAAGTGGACGGCATCGTCTCCTCCATCGTGTATGAGCAGTTGATGACCCACTTCGACCAAAACCCGCAGATCGCCAAGAAGATCATCGAGAAAGCCCTCATGGCCTCCCGCGCCCGCGAAGCCGCCCGGCGCGCCCGCGAAACCGTACGCAAAAGCGCCCTCACCGGCGGCGGCCTCCCGGGCAAACTCGCCGACTGCTCCGAACGCGATCCCGAGCTGACCGAACTCTACATCGTCGAGGGCGACTCCGCAGGCGGCTCCGCCAAACAAGGGCGCGACCGGCGTTACCAAGCCATCCTCCCCATCCGAGGCAAACTCATCAACGTCGAGAAAGCCCGCCTGGACAAAGTCC
>JAQTMF010000259.1 GCA_028714515.1 Chthoniobacteraceae bacterium
CGGATGCTCTACGACCGGACGCACACGCGGGACATCGCCACACTCGGCGGCATGAACCTCTCCAAAGCGCTCCCCTTCGCCGCCTTCACCTTCACCCTCGCCTCGGCCGCCTCCATGGGGATGCCCGGGTTCAGCGGCTTCATGGCGGAAATCAACATCCTGCTCGGCGCGTGGGAAGCCTTCCCCGCCCTGCTCATCTTCGCCATGCTCGGCGCGGGCGTCACCGTCGCCTTCACCCTGCGGGCCCTGCAACGGAGCTTCTTCCCCTCGCTCGCCGCCGCCGCGGCAGCCGTCGCCGCCGCCCCCCACGGCGAAGAGCACGAACCGCTGCCCCCCATCACATTGCCCGAACGTCTCGGAGCCGCGATCCTCATCGCCGCCACGCTCGCCGCCGGTCTCTTCCCGAAGTTTTTGATCGACCCCATCCTGCACAGCTTCGATAGCCCGCAATCGCTTATGCACCATTTGATCCAGGGGGTGGCGCAATGAACACCGCCTACCTACTCTTCAAATACCTGACGCCGGAATCCTTCCTGGCCGAAACCGCCTTCTTCGTCCTCATCGCGGGGCTCGTCAAAGCGACCGCCACGCGGCGCATCATGCTCCTGAGCCTGACGCTCCTCGGCGGCCTCGCCTCCATCGCCTGGATCGGGTATCACCCGGAGAACATCAACATCTGCCACGGCATGGCCGTGATCGACCCGCTCACCCGGTTCATCAAAATCGTGATCGTCGGCATGAGCCTCGTCGCCTGCGTCTACGCGGCCACGTCCGCCATCCGCGAGCACCTCGCCGAGTACCTCGCGCTCATCCTCTTCTCCACCATCGGCATGATGCTGCTCGTGAGCGCCGAAGACCTGCTCATGATCTTCATCGGCCTGGAGATGACCAGCATCCCGCTCTACCTCCTCACCGGCTACCTCAAGCGCAGCAGCGCCTCCGCCGAAGCCGCGTTAAAGTATTTCCTCTTCGGCGGCGTCTCCGCGGCCTTCCTCCTCTTCGGGTTGAGCCTCATCTACGGCGTCACCGGCCTCACCTCCCTGCAAGCGCTGGCCCAGATCCCGCGCGCCACCGCGGGCGATCCCCTTTTCCTCACCGGCGTCGCCCTGGCGCTCGCCGGGTTCGGCTTCAAAGTCGCCGCCGTCCCCTTCCACCTCTGGGCGCCCGACGTTTACGAAGGCGCGCCCACGCCCTCCGCCGCGCTCATCGCCTCCGGCTCCAAAGTCGCCGGATTCCTGATCCTCGCGAAATTCCTCACCCTCGGCTTCGTCCACGCCACCGGCAGCGCCGTCTGGAACCTGTGGCAACCCGGCTGGCTGCCGCTCCTGGCCGTCATCGCCGCCGCATCCGTCGTCGTCGGCAACCTCGCCGCCTTGAGCCAGAGCAACGTCAAGCGCATCCTCGCCTACTCCGCCATCGCCCAATCCGGCTACATGCTCATCGGCCTCCTGGCCGCGAGCCAGCGCCGCGAAATCGCCCTCGCCTCCGTCCTCTTCTACGCCATCGTCTACGCGCTGACCACCCTCGGGGCATTCGGCGTCGTCGGAATCGTCGAACAGCGGCGCGGCGGGGCGCAACTCCACCACTTCGACGGGCTGCACGAAAGCGCCCCCGGGCTCGCGCTCGCCATGGGCGTCTTCATGATCTCGCTCGCCGGCATCCCGCCGCTGGCCGGGTTCTTCGGCAAATTCTACCTCTTCGCGGGCGCGCTCGGCTCCGCCACCTTCTCCGATGGCAGCATGGGGCTGCTGTGGGTGATCGTCGTCGCCATCGTCTTCAACGCCGTCTCCCTTTATTACTACTTGATCGTGCTCAAACACGTCTTCGTCGCCCCCACGCCGGACGCCCCGAGCGCCGCCGCCCCGCAGCCGCGCACCGCCGCCGGGTACTGCGCCGGCCTCCTCGCCGTGGCGATCCTCGGCATCGGCCTCTACCCGCCGGTACTCCTCAACCCCCTCGACACCGCCATCAAAGCCATGGCCCGGGCCGCCGCACAGGCCGAAATCCGCGCCGCAACCGGCGCCACCCAACCCTGACGCAACCATGTCCCACGACTACCTGCTCCTCACGCTTTTCCTGGCCATCGCCGTGATCTTCCCGGTCATCCCGCTCGCGCTGGCATGGTTCTGGGCCCGCCTCTTCTCCCCGGCCAAACCCGGCCACGACAAGCAAGCCATCTACGAATGCGGCCTGGAAAGCAAAGGCCCCGCGCGCATCCAATTCCGCGCCCAGTATTACCTCTACGCGCTGGTCTTCCTGGTCTTTGACGTGGAAACCGTCTTCCTGCTCCCCTTCGCCGCGATGGGGTTTGTGAACATCTCCGTGACCAGCTTCCTGGCCATCCTCGTCTTCCTGTTCCTCCTGCTCGAAGGGCTCGTCTGGGCCTGGGCCAAGGGGATCCTGGAGTGGAAATAAAGCGCCAAGCCCCGGCAACTCCATTGCCGGCATAGGCGTGCCACATCCCCCGGCGCGCCATTCAGGGATTCCCGCGATTGCCGTGCGGGCGGCGCGATCCTATCAACAGAGGTATGGCAAACGTGGTCATCCTCTGGCACATGCACCAGCCTTACTACGTCAACCCGCTCACCCGGGTGGCCGCGATGCCGTGGGTGCGGCTCCACTGCGTCAAGGGATACCTGGACATGATCGCCCTGCCCGAGAACTACCCCGGCCTGCGGCTCGCCTTCAACCTCACCCCGGTGCTCCTCCAGCAGATCGAGGAAATCGTCGAGGGGCGCGTCACCGACCTCTGGCTGGAACGCTCGCGCCGCCCCGCCGCCAGCCTGGACGAACGCGGGAAAGTGGCGCTTCTGGAGGACTTCTTCAAAGCCCATTGGGGGAACATGGTGAAGCCGCATCCCCGCTACGCCGAGCTGCTCCAGCGCCGGGGCGAATCCCCGCGGCCCGCCGATCTCCCGCGCCTCGCGGCCCAGTTCAGCGCGCAGGATTTCCTGGACCTGCAAGTCTGGTTCAACCTCGCCTGGTGCGGCTACACGGCCTGCAGCCGCTTCCCGGAACTGGCCGCGCTCAAAGCCAAGGGGCGCGGTTTCACGGAGGCGGAAAAAACGCGCCTCCTGCAGATCCACCTGGAGATCATGCGCTCCATCATCCCCACCTACCGCGCCGCGCAAGAGCGGGGCCAGGTGGAGCTGACCACGACGCCCTACTTTCACCCGATCCTCCCCCTGGTCTACGACACGGCCTTCGCCGAGCGGAGCCTCCCGGGCCGCGAATTTCCCCGCCGCTTTCACTGGCCGCAGGACGCCGCCGCCCAGGTGACGCTGGCCGTGGAGAACCACTCCCGCCTCTTCGGACGCCGTCCGCGCGGCCTGTGGCCCTCCGAGGGCTCCGTGGCCCCGGAGATGATCCCGCTGCTGCAAGACGCCGGGATCGAGTATTTCTGCAGCGACGAAGAGAACCTCTTCCAGTCGATTCGCCGCGACCCGGCCTACGCCCAGGCGAAAATCGAGCACCTGGAACTCTTCCAAGGCTGGCGGGTCCAGTTCGACGGCGCGGCCGTCTGCGGCATCTTCCGCGACCGCCCCCTCTCCGACTTCATCGGGTTCACCGCCGCCCGCAATCCGCCCGAACAAGCCGCCGCGCACCTGATCGGCCACCTCGGCAACATCGCCGAGCACCTTCCCTCCCCCGGCACCTTGATCCCGATCATCCTCGACGGCGAGAACGCCTGGGAACAGTTCCCGGACGGCGGCGAAGCGTTTCTGCGGGCGTTTTACAAGGAACTCGGCGCCAACCCCAAGCGCCTGCGCAGCCAAACCCCGGAGGGGCATTTCCACGAACACCCCCCCGTGCGGACGTTGCACACCCTGCACACCGGCTCCTGGATCGGGAGCAACTTCGCCGTCTGGAT
>JAQTMF010000260.1 GCA_028714515.1 Chthoniobacteraceae bacterium
CCAAGGCGCCTAGATGATTACGAAAGCGCCGATGAATGGCGGCGGGCGCGCTGGCAATTCGAGGATGGTTGAGGGAATAAAGGGGGATATAATTTCTCATTTTGAATGGATTTCTGGATGGGCTGGAGCAAGGAGAATTGCCCACTGCCATCGGGAACGGCCTTCTTCTTTTGACTCAGAACGAAACAGAGACGCCGCGTAGTTTGTCGTTACGGCGAATCGCTTCAATCGTGTCAGGTTGTGTGTTGATTTGGAAAAATCGAAATAATTATGCGGTTTGCAAGTGGCATTACGAGAGGGATCGAGTGCTAACATTTGGAGGCTGCTAGGCGAACCCGCAAGCTGCCCGCGTCTCCCCCTCACCGGTGCAGCGGCTTCCAGTGGCGCAAATCCGGCGGCGGCGCGGAGTGGCGCGGCTTTTCCCGGCGGAAAGGCGTCGCCAGCGGCAGATGATGCACCGCCATCGCGAGCGCCATCACGTCATCGTCATGCCTGCCCGCCAGCGCTGCCTCGCGTCCGTCCTCGTGGATCACAAAACTGCCCAGCTCATCGATCACGTGCGGATCGTAAATATCCAGCGGCGGGTCGCCGTCCAGCGCGCGGCTCAGCGAGCCGATCACCATCGGCTTCGTCGCCGCGTTGCTTTGGAACCCCAGTTTCTCCAGCGGCGCGCCCCGGCCTTCCCCCGCCGCGCGCCGTTTGAAGAGCGGCATCCCGGCCCGGCGCAACCCCTCCAGCAACGCGAGCCCCATCGGCACCTCCACGCCAATGAGACACCGCCCATAGTAACGGCACAGCGCGATCACCTTCTCCTCCAGAATATGCCAGTCGTCGAAACACGGCGGGCGCACGCGCGCCACCAGCATCGCGTTGCGGTATTCGCCCCGCGGCGTCGCGAACCCCTGGCGCAGCACCAGCACGGCATGGCGGTCCGGGTCATGGCTCTCCTTCGTCTGCTCCCGGCCCGTCGCCGTATCGCACCAAAGCAAATAGCGGCCTTCCTCGCGCGGCTCCTCCCAGATCTGCGCCCAGCCCGCCGCGTGCGCCTCGAATGCGATGGCTTGATGATCCTCGCGCAAGAACCCGAAGCGGGGCGCAACCGCCTCCTGCGTCGCCCGCAGCCGCGTCAAACCGGCCAGCGAGAACCGGGGCCGCCCGCTCGTGAGGAACGCCACGCGGTCGTCCTCCGGGTATTCCTGGTCGAAGAGATCCTCCCGGCCCGCGCACTTCTGGCCCAGCGTCCAGCGCCGCCAGGCGATCTGCTCCGCGTCCCAGCCAAACAGCGTCACCCCGCGCCGCTCCCGCTCCGAGAGCGGCTCCGCCTCCACCAACCCCGCGTCGCCAACCAAGCGGCTGTCGTCAAAAACGAACCACGGCGCGAACACCTTGATCCACCCATTGCCGCGCTGCCCGGCCAGCCGCTCCTCGAACGTCACCGCCCCCAGCCAATGGTCGTAAAACCAGCCCGCCGCGCCGTTGGCCGTCGTCTCCACAATCGCCACGCTGCCCGGCACATCCGCCAGCGAGTTGAGCAGCGAGAGCATCGTCTTTTCCGCCGACTTCTCCCCGTCGCTCGCGAAATGGGCCGCCTCCGAGACATGCAACACCTGCACCGTTCCCGAACGGCCCGCGCGCGGGTTCTCCGCCGTGTCGCGGTCGATCCGGCTCCAGAGCCGCCCGTCGCGCAGGAGCGCCGCCGAGGTCGCCGTCGCCTGCCACTCGTGAGGCCAGGGGAAGTCGTCGTGCTCCGCATACCGGCACGTCATCGCGAAAAGATTGTCGGAATTCTTGTAGCGGTCCGCGATCTGCAACGCGCGCGTGCGGAACCGGCGGCAATGGTGGTAAACCACCGCCGCGCTCACCGTGGAACTCCCCTTCTGGCGCGGCTTCAGCGCCAGGATGCGGCACGGCGTCCCGTGGCTCATGCACCACTCGTAGACCTCCAGAATGTGGAGCTGGTAGACATTCGGATCGGGCGTCACCAGGCGCTGGTCCTTCGTCAGGATCCTCGCGCACGTGGCGAACCACAATCCGGCGCTCGTGGCAATCGCCGCCACCGCCTTCTCCGTGGGTTTGGGTTTCGGTTTGGACCGTACACGGCGTCGCGCGCCGTCCTGCAAATCACTGCTCTCCATCCCGCCCAACGTAAGCGGCGCGGATATTCCCGGCGATGGCGGGCCGCGCCCGGCGCGTCAGAAATCAATAAAACTCGCGGATTTCGCGCATCATCCGCCGCACGTGGCGGTAGTCGCGCGCCGGTTTGAGCCGCCGGTAACTCGCCCACGGATCGCCCCAGCGGAGCACCTCGATATGCACGCGGCGCACCCCCCACCGGCACATTTCCTGGCGCGAAGGCTTGTAGAGATCGATCGTATTGCGGCCCGCCAGCGCCCAGCCGTAATCGTCCACCTGGAAGACCTCCCCCGTCTCCTGAATGCGGAAGACCGTCCCCGCGGGCCAGCGCGCCCAATCCGCCGCCGCGCTATGGACAGAGCCGCAACGCAGCGTCGTGCCCAGCGCCGTCGCCTTTCCATAGCGGATGTGATCCCGCTCCGAATGCGTATAGGCCGTCGTGCGGACTTTTTGAAAACGGGTGTGCGGCAATGGTTCCTCGTACGGCGGCAGCGAACGCATGCAGCCGCCCAGGCAAAGAAACGCGAGCAAAAGAGGCGCAAAACGCATGCGGGGGAGATCGGTTGCGCTCCAGAATAAAGCGCCGCCGCTCCGGGGCAAGATTTTTACAAGCCCAAGGTCAGGGTCGCGCGAAAATCCAATCGTTATTCAGCCCCGGCTGCCAGGGCGGGATCACCCCCGCGCGTTCCCATTCCCGCAGCTTGCGCTCGCAAGCAAGGCGGACATCCTCGTAACTGTCATAATCTCTGCGGGAAACACCGCAGGTGTCCTGGTGAAGACGTTTGAATTTCCGTTTCGGCAAAGGCTCTTCCATGGTCGGTTGCATTGGTTGTTGTCAGGCTCCCCAAAAAGCGGCGGGGCCGCGCGGGGTGTAATACACCTGTCCTTGTTTATTCACCGGGCCCCCGGCGGAGACAAGAGGGGAGGGCGGCGACGACGGAAAAAGCCCTTACTCGCTTCAATTCTGCTTTCTTAAAGGCGAAAAATGGCATAATTTTCATCGCGTTTTTTCTTCGTCCCTCCGATCCCTTTTCCATCCCCCTCATCCAGCCGCATGACGTCCTCCCGGCATTCCAGCCACTCCCATCCCGACTCCCCGTCTGCCATCAAAATCCGCAAGCGCCGCCACTACCGGGTGCAGAGCGGGCGGCTTTACATCTTCCTCCTGTTCTTGTGGCTGCGCATCGTGGACGCCGCCATGCTGCTGTGCGTCTACCCGAAACTGCCCGTCCTCCACCAGCGCACCCTGGTGCTTTTCCTCGGCATCACGGCGGTCTGGAGCACCGGGCTGCTCATCGCCATCTGGTTCCGGCAGAATTGGGCGAAATACATCCTGGTCGGCAGCCTGCTTTTCACCGTCGTCTTTTCCTTGTCGATGATCCCCGGCCTGCCGGATGCGATGCATCCTAGGAAGGAGTTTTACTTCATCCTGGGAGTTACGGCCATTTACCTGCCGGTTGCCATCGTACTCATCGTCTCCAAGCACATCCACAAGCTCACGGAACAGGAGCAATTCGACTAGGAGCTTATCGGCGGCACGCAGGCGGAATCCCCCGGGAATGAATTCCCGGCAGATCTTCGTCGCCAACGGCGATTCCATCGGCTATCTTTTCCCCACATGAACCTAGCAATCATCGGCGGCGGTCCGGCCGGTTTGCGCGCGGCCGAAGTCGCCGCGGCGGGCGGCGCATCCGTCACCCTTTTTGACGCAAAACCCTCGCTTGGACGGAAGCTGC
>JAQTMF010000261.1 GCA_028714515.1 Chthoniobacteraceae bacterium
ATCACTTCGAGGGGCCGGTCGTAGTCGTTTCCGCAAACTTCGCATTTCATATAGAGCCCATCGGCGGCGGGCCCGCCACCGGGGGCACGGAACGGCGGGCCGGTATTTCCCGGAACGCCGCTTTATTCGAAATACGCTTTGAGGACGTATTGCTGGATCATGCGGTGCGTGTTGAAGAAGGAGCCGTTGAGCGCGATGCTGTGGCGCATGATGTCGACGTATTTGTCCTGCTCTTCGTAGTAGAGCGGCAAAATCGTCTTTTCGAGCTGGTCGTAGAGGATGGCGGCGTCGTTCGTGCGCGGGCCGTCGCCCTCTTTGGGGAGGCCGCCAATGGCCCAGCCGGTCAGCCCTTCGATGCAGCCTTCGATCCACCAGCCGTCGAGGATGCTCAGGCTCGGGACGCCGTTGAGGGCGGCTTTCATCCCGCTGGTGCCGGAGGCTTCCATCGGCGGTTGCGGGGTGTTGAGCCACAGATCGACGCCCGCGACCATCAACCGCGCGATTTCCATGTCGTAGTGCTCCAGGAAGGTGACGGGGATCTCCTGTTTGAGGTTTTTGCCGACTTCGAAGATGCGGTGGATGATTTCTCTTCCGTCCTGGTCGTTGGGATGCGCCTTGCCTGCGAAGACGATTTGGATGCGGCGGTTCCCGGCGATGCGTTTGAGCCGTTCCACGTCGCTGAAGAGGAGTTCGGGGCGCTTGTAGGCGGTGGCGCGGCGGGCGAAGCCGATGGTGAAGACGTCGCCGTCCATCCCGGCGTTGGTTTCCCGGTTTACGTAGCGCAGAAGTTCCAGTTTGGCGGTGTGGTGGGCCAGCCAGACTTGTTCCTTGGGGATGTTCAGGGCGTAGCGCAAACTGAAGTTGTCCTGACGCCAGCCGGGGATGTGGCGGTCAAAGAGGGAGGCGAAGGCGTCGGAGGCCCAGGTGGCTCCGTGGACGCCGTTGGTGATGGCGTCGATGGTGTAGCGGGCGAACATGTGCTGGGCCACTTCGCCGTGCTTCTTGGCCACGCCGTTGATGTAGTGGCTCAAGTTGAGGGCGAGGTAGGTCATGTTCACCATGCCGTCGCAACAGAAGAATTCCTTCATTTCCTCCACCTCGCGGCGCTCCAGCACGCGGTTGATGAGGTCCACGGGGAATTGGTCGTGCCCGGCGGGGACCGGTGTGTGGGTGGTGAAGACGCAGAGGCGCTTGACGGTTTCGATGTCGTCCTTGTTGAAGGTCGGCCGGCCGGCTTTTTTCGCCTCTTCATCCAGCAATTCCAGGCCGAGCAGGGCGGCGTGGCCTTCGTTCATGTGGTAGCGGGCGATGGCGCGGTAGCCGAGCGCCCGGAGCATCCGCACGCCGCCGATCCCGAGGACGACTTCCTGGCAGAGCCGGTAGCGCGAGTCGCCGCCGTAGAGGGAGTCGGTCAAATGGCGGTCCCATTCCGAGTTTTCCGGCAGATCGGTGTCCAGAAAGTAGACGAGCACCAGGAAGCCGCCCGCGCCGGTGATTTCGGAGACCCAGGCGCGGATCTGCACGGGGCGGCCTTCGATCTGCACGGTGGCGCGCCCGGGCAGTTCCATGAGAAAATCCTCCGGCACCCAGGCGACGGGCTCCTCGGTTTGCCATCCCTCGGCATTGAGCCGCTGGTAAAAATATCCTTTGCGGTGGAGCAGCGTGACGGCCACCATGGGCACTTTCATGTCCGCCGCGGCGCGGATCGTGTCGCCCGCCAGAATCCCCAGACCGCCGCTGTAGGTGGGCACCCGCGTTTCGATGCCGACTTCCATGGAAAAATAGGCAACCACTGAACGCGACTTGTTCATGACCTCATTCATAGCATAGCGGCGCCACGTGTCCCGCGCAAAAAAACCCGGTTTTTACCGATGGCTTTTTCCTTGCCGCGTTTCCTCCCCTTCCCTACGGTTGCCGCCGTCCAAGGAACCCTCAACGTGTCGCGGAAAAATACTCTATTCTCATGAAAAAAACTCTTCTCGTTCTCTTCCTGGCGATTTGCGCCTCTCCCCTCCTCTCTCTGGCTCAAGATGCCACCGCTCCGGCCCGCCCGGACGTTGAGGAATTGCTGAACATCATGCGGGTCGAAAAGACCATGCAGTCTGCCATGGCCCAGGTGAAAAAGATGGTGCCGCAGATGACGGCGGGCATGGCCGCCCAAGGCAAGGTCTCCGCCGATGATGCCGCCAAGGCCACGGCAATGCAGGAAAAAATCCTCGCCCTCGTGGAGCAGGAAATGGGCTGGAAGAACATCAAGCCCGAGATGGTCAAAATCTATGCCGACTCCCTGACGCCGGAAGAGGTCAAGGGGATCACGGCTTTCTACAAGAGCCCCGCGGGCCAGGCGTTTCTCGATAAGCAGCCGGTGATCATGGAGAAAACCATGGTCTGGCAGCAGAAGATGATGGGCAGCATGATGCCCAAAATCCAGGCGCTGGTGCAGGCCGAGATCGGCGGAGCTGCCGCCAAGTAGTTCTCACAGCGTGGGGGCGGACGGCCCGGAGTGCCGTTCCTACCGGCGCGGCAGACCGCAGGACGCGCTTTTGTAGTGCTGGTGATAGGCTTCCGCCGGGTAAAAAGGCCCGGCGGGGGTGATCTCTGTGGTGATTGGCGCTTTGCCTGGCCCTTCTTGAGCGGCTTTGGAGGCCTCGGCTTGCGCTTTCTGCCCGGGCGTGTGGGTGAAGAGGGCGGAGCGGTAGTTGTCGCCAAGGTCCGGCCCCTGCCCTCCTTTCTGGCGCGGGTCGTGGATTGTCCAGAACAGGTCCAGCAATTGGGTGTAGCTCACCACCGCCGGGTCAAACTCCACTTGCACGGCTTCCGCGTGGCCGGTGGTGTGCGTGCAGACTTGCTCATACGTCGGGTTCGGCACGTGGCCGCCCGTGTACCCGGCGGTCGTTTTGAGAACGCCGCGCGTGTGGTCAAACGCCGCCTGCACGCCCCAGAAGCATCCGGCGGCAAAGGTTGCCGTTTGTGTCTGAACGAGCCGGAGCGCCACGCCGTTCATGCAGTAGCGCAGGCCCGTGGGCGGCGGACCGTCCCGGAATACGTGACCGAGATGGGAATCGCACCGGGCGCAGGAAACTTCCTCGCGCACCATGCCGTGGCTGGTGTCTTTGGAGAGCGTCACGCGGTCCGATGCCATTGCCTGGGTAAAACTCGGCCAGCCGGTGCCGGATTCGAATTTCTGCCCGGAGCCGAAGAGCGGATTGCCGCAGGCGGCGCAAACAAAGGTGCCGGTTTGGTGCGGATTCCAGCATTGACCGGTAAACGGCCGCTCGGTTCCCCGCTCGCGCAGGACGGCGTATTGTTCCGGCGTCAGGATTTTGCGCCATTC
This sequence comes from Chthoniobacteraceae bacterium, assembly GCA_028714515.1. GTDB lineage: Bacteria > Verrucomicrobiota > Verrucomicrobiia > Chthoniobacterales > Chthoniobacteraceae > UBA695. The sequence continues at coordinate 3,335 of JAQTMF010000261.1, forward strand.
GTCATTGGAAAGACGGACTTTTTCATTCATGGGTATCGCCTCCAGTTTGGCTCGAGCCTGCTCGTTGCCAACCGGCGCGCCTATCCCGGCCCGGAGAGCCAGGAGCCCGACCGCCACGGCCAAAAGCAGGGTTTTCATGGGAGAATGGCTTTCCCGCACCCTACACGAAAACGGCTTCCGCGCAACCATGGCCCATGGCGCGCGCCTTCTTCCGCGTCTGCCTTTAGGCCGTGTTCACGAATTCAAAGAGGTTCATCCGCAGATTTCGCAGAGGGACGCAGATTGGAAGGCAGACGATGCGCCGAAATTTAAACAGGATTCACAAGATTTTACAGGATTCCCAGGAATAGAAATCCTCAAAATCCTGTCAATCCTGTTATCAAAAGACGGCGGCCCGGATTCAAACCGGCGGGTTTCTTCCGACCCGCGCCCACCCCAATAAAGGTGTTCATCCTGTCTTGATTCGTA
>JAQTMF010000262.1 GCA_028714515.1 Chthoniobacteraceae bacterium
GCAAAATCCACGCAAGCCCCCACAGCGGCCAGCGCAGGAAATGGAACCCGATGGGGTTCCACGCCTCCATCCCGCGCAAATGCAAGTCCGCCGCCATCCACCAGTATTGGAAATCGTCGCCCAAGCCGGGGCCCTGGAGGAACAGCAAAAAGACGCCCAGGGCGAGGAAACCGACGGCAAGACGATCAGCGCGGGAGGTTCGGTATGGCAGGTTCATGATGATTTCCAACAGCGGAGTGTTTCCAGCGGCGGATCCCTTGCACGGCGGCGTCGGCGAGCGCGGCGCAGCCGAGAACCCAATACGGCTCCAGGAAAAGGCGGAAACGCGGCCGGACATTCGCCGTCAGGAGGATGACAAGATAAAGCCCCACGATCGCCATCCACCAGGCGACGTGAAAGCGCCGGGGCTCCTGCCACGCCAGAAGGGCGAAGCCCGTGAACGCCGCGAACATGTATACCGGCAGCCCCCGCTCCTTCGTCCCGTCGGGGTAAACCGTATCCGGCGTGCGCCACCACGCAAAAAGGTGAGACCAGTGTTTCGTAAAACCGGTGAACCAGGCGGCCCGCTCGGTGGGATCGATGGCGTGGAAGAAGCGGCCCACTTCCTCTTCGCTTTCAAAAGGGCGGCCCGTGAAGACGTGGGCGTTGCGCCACAGATAGCGCTGGCTGTTGGCCACCGCGCGTTCTTCCCGGGCGCTTCCGGGGGCGATGGCGAGAAAATCGTCGGCGGGCGTGACCCAGGCCGTGTCTTTCCATTTATGCAGAATCAGGCCGGGGATTTGTGGCATGGCGCGCAGGCATGTTTCAAAAGCCAGGCGTTTGCAGAGCGTCTCCGTATCCCTCTTGTCGCAACGCTGGCGATGATCCCGCTGGTAATCCTGAAGCGCCTTGAAGAGCATCTGGCGCTTCGAGGCTTTGGGGAAGGAGGGGTGCGCCTTCCAATCCTGCACCAGCGCATCCCGCAACTCCGCCGTGTAGGCCTCCACGCCGGGAGCCACCCGCGACGATTCCGGCGCGAGGCGCAGCACGGAAACATACAGCAGCAGCCCCGCCTGGCTTGTGCGCGTGGCGAAATGCGTCGGCACGGCCACCAGGAGCAGGATCGCCAGCGGCCGCAACGCCTTGCGCCACTGCGGCCACGCGACCAGGAAGATCAGCAGGAACCCGAACGCGAAAAGGAGTTTCCCTTCCGGCCTCGCCCCGGCTTCCAGCACCAGGGCCGCGCAGAGGAACACGAAAGTCCGCTTTTCCGGCCGCAGCGCATAGAGCGTCCCGGCCAGCGCCAGCAGCGCCGTGCAGAAGACAAAAACGGCCTCCGTCATCAGCGCGTGCTCGAACCAGATCAACGCCGGATCGGCCGCGAGGAGGAGCGTGACGGGCGGGACGAGCCATTGCCAGTGGCGGAACCACAACCGGCACAACAGCGCGGTGATCACCACCGCGCCCAGGCCCATCAAATGTTGCGCCAGCGGGATCACCACCAGCGCCGGAACCTTCGGAACGGCGCACGCCAGCGTGTAGAGCACCGGCACCAGGAAGGTCTTTTTCGAGAAAACGCCGAAGCTGTGCGCCTGCAAAAGCTGGTCGGGCGTGCAAAGGAGGTCGGACGAATCCGGGTGGAGCGTCCCATACGGGAGATGCCACATCAGCGCCACGCGCAACAAGAGCCCCACGAGGAGAGCGGGCAGCGTCAGCCAGGCCAGGCGGCGGAGGTTCCAGGTGTTACAGTCCATATTCAGGGATGGGGTGATTTCTCAAAATCGGCAAACCGGCAAAAACCGGGCGGCGCCCGCGGGAGCGCTCGCGCGCTAAACCGGCATCGCCTCCGCCGTGCGTTTGCGGGCGCGCTCTTGCGCGACGAGTTGCAGGTATTGGGGCAGGAAGGGGAGGCCGCCCAGCGCGGGGAGCAGATAGCGGCCCGTGCAGAGAACACCGAGCGCGGCGGCCGTCGGCGCATCGAAAAACGGCGCGTAGAAGAGGACCAGCGCGGCGTCGCGCGTGCCCACCCCCGCGAACGTCAGCGGCAGCAGCCCCGCGAGAATCGCCAGCGGCGAAAGCGCGAGATTGGAGAGGAACGGCGTCCACGCCTTGAGCGCCAGGATGAACATCCAGATTTGCAGCAGGTGGAGGAACCAGATGAACACCGACGTGAAAACCACCTTGGCAAGCTGCCGTTTGCTGGCCCAGAAGAACCCGTGCATCTCGTTCCACGACGCCTTGAGCGTCTCCAGCTTGGCCTTGATCTTTCCCGGGCCGAACCGCGACGCCATGTCGAAAAAGAAATCGGCGAACCCCTTGGAGCCGAGCAGCAGCGCGCCGAAAACGAACGTCCCGGCCACCCCGGCCGTCATCGTCCAGAAAAGCGCGTCCTTCTGCGGGTAAACCAGCAGGCCGAAGACGCACCAGAGCAGCAGCGAGAGCATGTCGCACGACTTCTCAAACACCACCAGCGAGAGCGCGAGGCTGCCCGTCATCCCGCCCTTGTCGCGCATGAAGTAAGCCTTCGCGATATCCCCCATCTTGGAGGGGAGCACGAGGTTGAGCACGCTCGCCACCAGGATCAGCTTGTTGGATTCGCCGAAGCCGAGCTGGCCGCGCGCGGGCATCAACTGCTGGAGCCGCCACGCCGTGCAGAGCGTCAGCGGGATTACCATGGCCAGGCTCAGCGCGAGCCAGAGCGGATCGCTGTGGGCGAAGGCCGCGAGCAGCTTGGCGCAGTCGATTTTCCAATAGATCACGGCCAGGATGCCGAGGCTGACGACCAGGGAAATCAGTTTCTTCATAGTTCGCGTTCGAGGCGGAGCGCGGCTCCGGGAGCGAGAGCCTTCAATTTCGGAGTGAGATCGAGCCACGGCTGGAGCTGGCCGGGCTGGTAGGTGCGGCTCATGACCACGTAAATGGAGGTCTGCGAAGCGCCCAGGCCCGCGGCGCGGACGGACTCCCAGCGGGCGGCCGTCACGGCATCGCTGACTTTGAGCTTCCCGTCTTCCTCCCAGCGCAGCGTGCGGCGGAAGGTGAACGGGGCGTCGCTCTTGCCGGTGATGAGGAGCTTCTGGAGGAGCTTGCGCACCAGGTCGGGGTTGAAGCGCCCGCCGCAGAACATGATCATCCGCAGGACGAGCAGGTTGAAGGGCGTCATCGCCTTGCTCTTGGCCCAGCCAAAGGGCCCGGAGACGGTCACGGCGTCCTCCTCCAGCGAAACGGCGTACTCGCCCACCAGGTGCGCGACAGCCGTGCGCGGCTTTTTCCCCTCCACCTGGAGCGAAATCTGCGTGTCGGAGGCCACCAGCTTGCCATCGCGGAAGAACTTGAACACGCCCCCCTTGTTGAGCGCGAGGTAAAGCTCCGCCCCGCCCCGGCGCTCGATGAGCAGCCCGGCGTTGGGGAAATGGACACGCCCCTGCGTGCGGGGGTGCGGCTTGGGACGCTGGTCAAGGTAACTGCGGAAGGCGAGCAGGTAGCTCCACGTGTGGTGGCCGATGATGTGGTCGTCGGCATAGCACGGCGCCAGCCCGGCTTGCAGCCCGCCGAGGAAGCGGTCGTTCATCTCCAGCGCTTGCGGGAACCATTTCCCCGCGATCTCGAAGCCGTGGGGGAAATAATTGTACGTGTTCCGGCTGGTATATTCCCCGCCGAAGGACCCGTCCGGGTGGATGAACTCCGTGACAAACGCGATCGCCTTTTCCAGCGCGGCGCGCAACTCGGCGCGGCCGGTCAAATCATAGAGCTGCGCGAGCAGCCCGATCGTCAGCGTGTGGTAGCCGGGGTCCGCCCCCTC
>JAQTMF010000263.1 GCA_028714515.1 Chthoniobacteraceae bacterium
TGCCCGCTGTTTTGAAGCCTGCCCGGAGGAGCGCTTGCGCCGGGGCTGGAAGCCGGAGGAAGAGGAGGCCGCCAAACCATGAATGAACGGCAGACTTGGCGGGTGACGGCCGGGCTGGCCGGGTTTTTCTGCGCGGCGGTGGCGGCGACGCTGCTTTATCACCACGCTCACGCGACGGCGAATGACCCGTGGCAATCGCCGCAGTTGTTGAAGCTCCAGGCGGAGCTGGCGGCTTCGCCCAAAGAGGAACGCTTGAAGACGGAGATCCGCTCGCTGGACCTGACTTTCCGCCAACGCTTTTTCCGCCTTCGGGCGATGGACCGCGCGGGGGCCTGGCTGCTTTTGGGCGGCGGGTTTCTGTTTCTCGCGGCGGCTCGCCGGGCTGCGGCGTTGCGCCCCGCCGCGACGGTGCCGCCTCCGGCTTCCACGCTGCCCGAGGAGGTGGCGGCGGCTCGCGCGCGCCGGGCGGTGGCCGGGACGGGGGTGTTGCTTTGCGCGGGGCTGGCGGCCTGGGGCGGTTTTCAACAAGCGCCCCGCGTTTCCCAAAACGCGGCCGCGCCGAAAGCGCCCGCGGCCGCGGCGCTTCCCGATCTGCCGCCGCATGAGGAGTTTTTGGCGAATTGGCCGCGCTTCCGGGGGCCCGATGGCGGCGGGGCGGCTTTGCGGGCGACGGGGCCGGTGGCTTGGGATGAAGCGGCGCGGAAGGGGGTGCTTTGGAAGACGGAGATCCCGTCCGCCGGGTTCAATTCGCCGATCGTTTGGGGCGATCGCGTTTTCCTTTCCGGCGCGACGGCGGAGAAGCGCGAGGTTTTTTGCTTTGACGCGCGGGGCGGGCAGTTGCTTTGGCGGCAGGCGGTGGAGAAGGTGCAGGGGAGCCCGGCGAAGGCGCCGGAGGTTCCCGAGCAGACGGGGTATGCCGCGCCGACGCTGGCGGCGGACGGCCGGCGGGTGTACGCGATTTTCGCCAATGGCGATCTCGCGGCGCTGACGTTCGAGGGCGCGCCGGTGTGGTCGAAGAATCTCGGGGTTCCGAAGAATCAATACGGCCACGCGACTTCGCTGGCTTACTGGCGCGGGCGGCTGATTGTGCAGTTTGACGAGGAGGGCGAGACGGCGGGGGCTTCGCGCCTGATGGCTCTGGACGGCGCGACGGGCGCGGCGGTGTGGGAGAAGCCGCGCAAGGTTTCGGGCTCGTGGGCTTCGCCCATTGTGGTGGAGGCGGCGGGGAAGACGCAGATTTTGACGGCGGCGGTTCCGGCGCTGGCGGCTTACGCGTTTGCGGATGGCGCGGAGTTGTGGAAGGCGGAGGTGCTGGCGGGGGAAGTGACCCCTTCGCCGGTTCTCGCGGGCGGGCTGGTTTGCGTGGTGAACCCTTCGGACAAGGTGCTCGCGCTGAAGCCGGACGGCGCGGGCGATGTGACGAAGACGCACGTGGCCTGGTCGTATGAGGATAATGTGCCCGATGTGGCGAGCCCGGTGAGCAATGGGGAATGTGTGTTTTTCGTGACCAGCGGAGGCATCATGACGTGCCTGGACGCGAAGACGGGGGCGAAGCAGTGGGAGCACGATTTCGGCACGGAGATCCAGGCGTCGCCGGGGATCGCGGGGGACCGGCTTTATGTGGTTGCGACGGACGGCCACGCTTGGGTGGCGGAGGCGGGGCGCGCTTACAAGGAGCTGGGCGCGGGGGTGCTGGATGACAAGTTTTTCGCAAGCCCGGCTTTCGCGGGCGGCCGCCTTTATCTGCGCGGCAATGCCCGCCTTTATTGCCTGGGGGAGAAATGACCATGGCCGACCCGATTTTGACTTTTACCGATGAAACCGTGGCGCGCGCCGGACGCGGCCCGGAGGCGCTGTTGCCGATTTTGCAGGCGTTGCAGGATCGCTTTGGCTATCTGCCGGAGGAGGCGCTGCGGCGCGTTTGCGAGACGACGGAGATCCGCCCGGCGGCGGCGGCGGGGGTTTCGACGTTTTACGATATGTTCCGCCACCGGCCGACGGGGGAGACGATGGTGCGCGTTTGCACGGGCACGGCCTGCCATGTCTCGGGCGCGGAGCGGGTGGAGGAGGCGCTGCGGCGGCATTTGCAGATCCCGGACGGGGCGGATACGGACGCGCGGGGGCGCTATACGGTGGAGCGGGTGGCCTGCCTGGGCTGCTGCACGCTCGCGCCGGTGGTGAAGCTGGGGGAGACGACGCTGGGCCGGTTTACGCCGGAGAACATCCTGGAGAAGATGGAGGAGTACCTGGCCGCGCGCGCGGAGGCGGCGGCGGATTCGTCGGAGATCGCGCTGCCCCCGGATGACGGCGGCGGGCGGGCGGTGATCCGCGTGGGGCTCGGCTCGTGCTGTATCGCCAAGGGGAGCGGACGGATTTTCCATGCGCTGCGGGCGGCGGCTGCGGCTTCGGGCGCGGAGGTGGAGGTCCGGCGCGTGGGCTGTGTGGGCATTTGCCACCGGACGCCGATGGTGGAGGTGGCGATCCCCGGGAGGGCTCCTGTTTCTTATGCGGACTTGACGCCGGCGGATGCTCCGGCGCTGATCGCGCGCCATTTCCCGGCGCGGGGGGTGTTCCCGCGCGCGGCGCGGCTTTGGACGCGCGCGCTGGATGCGCTGCTGCCAAACGGCGGGCCGGAGGTTGCGGCGAAGACGCTGGATGCGCGCGGACCGGAGAGCGCGGCGTTCCTGGGCCGCCAGACGCATTTGGCGACGGAACATTTCGGGGCGCTGGATCCGCTGGATCTGGACGCTTACCTGACCCACGGGGGCTTTGCCGCGCTGCGCCGCACGCTGGAGGATCTCCAGCCGGAGGAGGCGCTGGCGGCGGTGGAGAAGGCGGGCTTGCGCGGGCGGGGCGGGGCGGGGTTCCCGACGGCGCGCAAGTGGAAGATGGTGCGCGAGCAGCCGGGCGATGAGAAATATGTGATTTGCAATGGCGACGAGGGGGACCCGGGGGCGTTTATGGACCGGATGCTGCTGGAGTCGTTCCCGTTCCGCGTGATCGAGGGGCTGGCAGTCGCGGCGGTGGTGGGGGGGGCGCACGAGGGGATTTTTTATATTCGCCACGAGTACCCGCTGGCGGTGCGGCGCGTGCGCGCGGCGCTGGAGAAGCTGACGGAGCGCGGCTGGCTGGGGGCGCGCTTGCTGGGCTCCGATTACGCTCTGCGCCTGGAGGTGCGGGAGGGGGCGGGGGCGTTTGTCTGCGGCGAGGAGACGGCTCTCATTGCTTCGCTGGAGGGGAAACGCGGGACGCCCCGGCTGCGGCCGCCGTTCCCGGCTGTCTCCGGTTTGCGCGGCAAGCCGACGCTGATCAATAATGTGGAGACGCTGTCGCTGGTGCCGTGGATTTTACGCAATGGGGCGGAACGTTTCGCGGCGATCGGGACGGCGGGGAGCAAGGGGACGAAGGTGTTCGCGCTCGCCGGGCACGTCCGGCGCGGCGGGTTGATCGAGGTGCCGATGGGGACGACGCTGCGCGAGATTGTGGAGGGGATCGGCGGGGGCGTGCCGGAGGGGCATACGTTCAAGGCGGTGCAGATCGGCGGGCCTTCGGGCGGCTGTGTTCCGGCGCGGCTGGCGGATACGCCGGTCGATTACGAGTCGCTGGGGAGCGTGGGGGCGATCATGGGGTCCGGCGGGCTGGTAGTATTGGATGAGACGACGTGCATGGTGGACATGGCCCGCTATTTTCTGCGCTTTACGCAGGAGCAGTCGTGCGGGAAGTG
>JAQTMF010000264.1 GCA_028714515.1 Chthoniobacteraceae bacterium
CTTTGGATCCCCTGGATCGCGGGAACCACCAGGGCGGAGATCTGGAACGGATCTTCCCCGTAATACTCGAAGTTGCGGCCGCAGGTGGGCATGCGGACGATGTTGATGCCGGGCCCCAAGATCACGTCTTTGCCCCTTGCGCGCGCCTCCGCGCCAAGCACTTCGCCAAACCGGCGGGCGAGAGCGGGGTTCCACGTCGAGGCCAGCGACGAGCCGGGCGGCAGATACGTGGCGAAATCCTCGTCGGTTTCCACCGGGTCCCAGTTGTCGCGGTTGACTTCCCGCCGGACGCCGTGCGGACCGTCGGACATCCAGAATTCCGGGATGCCCAGGCGGGCGTTGGGGGCGACGGCGAATTTGGAACCGGCGTGGCAGAGAGCCACTTTTTCTTCCAAAGTCATTCGGCCCAGCAGGGCGTCAATACGTTCTTCGATCGTTGTCATGGGTAGGAGGAGGCGCGGGGCGCGAAAAAAGGATTGTTATTCCTTGGATCGGCTTTTTGTGCAAGCCGTGTTTGGCCTATTTTCCCAGGGCGAGGATCAGGATCCCGGCGATGGCAAGCAGAGCGCCCAGCGCGCCGCGCGGCGCAATGCGCTCCCGGAATAATCCCCGCGAACAGGCCAGCCCCAGCACGATCGGGGCGGAGAGCGAAATGGGATAGACCACGTGGGGCGTGAGGGTGCGCAGAGCCTCCAGGGTGCAAAAGACGCCCGCGTAACTGGCGGCGGCCGCCCCGGCTCCCCACGGCAGCGCTTCAAGGTGAAAGCCCCCCCGGCGCACCAAGAGCGCCAGCAGCACCAGCGCGCCCGCCAGGTAGGAGAGGAACAGGTAAACAAACCCGTTGTCGCGCGCGGCGCTGGTCAACAACTGGCCAATCCGGGGCCCGCCGCTAAAGAGGAAGGCGAGCAGGATGAGAACGATCCAGCGGCCCCGGGCTTTCGGCTTTTCACCGGAGTTCCCGGTTCCCGGCGCGCCCGCTTGCGACATGAGGAAGACGCCCGCCAAAATGCAGGCGATGCCCGCCGCCTTCAGCCGGTCGAGGGGAACCCCCAGGAAGAGCACGGAAAAAACCACCGGCAGCAGGAAGGCGGAGCGGTAGATGGCGTTGGAAAACCCGAAGTGCCCCGCGCGCACGGCGCTGTTGAAGGTCCAGACGGCCAGGGCCCCGCCCACCCCGGCGAGGGAGGCCACCACGAAAGCATGCGTGGTCACGCCCGGCGCGCCCTCCCGCCAGAGGACGATTCCCCCCAGCAGCGCGCCGAAACCGAAGAGGCTTGTGGAAAGATCCAGCGAGGGGACGCCGCGCCGCGCGGCATACTTGGCGAGCAACGCGGTCGCGGTGATCGCCAGCACGACGGCCAGCAGCGCGAGCAAGCCCACTTCGGCTATCTCCCGATCAATTTCATGATCGCCGCTTTTTCCGCCTTGGCGGCGATGAGCCCCTTGCACTGTTCCTTGGCGACATCCGGGTCTTTCAACCCGTTGCCGGTGACGGTGCAGACGATGTTGGAGCCTTCGGGGACGCGCCCGAGGTTGAAGGCCGGCTCGACGCCCTGGACGCACTTCATCAGCCCCGCGATGGAAGCCGCGCTGGCCGGTTCGACGAAGATGCCTTCCTTGGAGGCGAGCCACGCCTGGGCGGCAAGGATGCGGTCGTCCTTGACGATGTCAATCGCGCCCCCGGAATCGTGGATGGCGGCCTTGGCGAGATCCCAGCTTGCCGGGTTGCCGATGCGGATGGCGGTGGCGACGGTCTCCGGGTTCTCGATGACTTTGTTGTAATAAATGGGCGCGCTTCCGGCGGCCTGGAAGCCGACCATCATCGGCAGGCGGCTCGATTTGCCCCGTTCCTTGAATTCGCGGTAGCCCTTCCAGTAGGCGCTGATGTTCCCGGCGTTGCCGACGGGCAGGATGTGCACCTGCGGGGCATCGCCGAGTTCCTCGATAATCTCGAACGAGGCGGTTTTCTGGCCTTCCAGGCGGAAGGGGTTGATGGAGTTGACGATGGTGATCGGCTCGGTGGCCCCGATCTCGCGCACGAGATCGAGCGCCTGGTCGAAGTTCCCGTCGATGGCGACGACCTTGGCCCCGTACATGAACGCCTGGGCCAGTTTGCCGAGCGCGATTTTCCCGGCGGGCAGCAGGACGATGCAGTCGATGTCGGCCCGGGCGGCATACGCGGCGGCGGAGGCCGAGGTGTTGCCGGTGGAGGCGCAGATGACGGCCTTGGAACCGGCTTCGACGGCCTTGGAGATGGCCATCGTCATGCCGCGGTCTTTGAACGAGCCGGTGGGGTTGAGCCCCTCGTATTTGATGAAGACGTTGCAGCCGCGCCCAACCAGCGTGCTCAATTTGGGCGAGTGGATGAGCGGCGTGCGCCCCTCGTTGAGGGAGATCACGGGCGTGGCGTCGGTGACGGGCAGGTATTCGCGGTAGCGGGCAATCAAGCCCCGGTCGTTGAGGAACTTCGGAATGGACATGAGGAAAAAGAATGGCTTACGCGAACGTCTCCACGCGGAGCACCTGGGGCTGCCCCTTGACGCAGTCCAGGGCGGCGATTTTCTCCGCGGCCCGGTTCATCCGCCCCTGGGAGGCGGCGTGGAGCATGAGGACGAGCGGGACGGTTTCCCGGGCTTCGGGCTGGATGACCGAGGAAATGCCGATCTGCTCTTCGGAAAGGATGCCGGAGATGAGCGCCAGCACGCCGGGGCGGTCCACGACGGAGAGGCGCATATAATACGGCGTGACCACGTTCTCGATGGGCGTGCAGCCGCCGTAAAGACCGTGGGGGACGAAGCCGAAGTTGGGGCGCGGCGTGGTGAGCGCGACGGCGGCCTCGGCGAGGTCGCTGATGACGGCGCTGGCGGTGGCGTCCTGGCCCGCGCCGCGTCCGTAGAAGAGGGTTTCGCCAACCACGTCACCGTCTACGGCGATGGCGTTGAAGACGCCGTTGACCGAGGCGAGCACGTGCGTCTCCGGCACGAGGGTGGGATGGACGCGCACTTCGACGGGGCAGTTTTCCTTGCACTTCTCGTCGGATTTGATGACGGCGAGCAGCTTGATCTTGTAGCCCAGCTTTTGGGCGAACGCGATGTCCTCCGCCGTGATGTTCTGGATGCCCTCGACGTAGATGTCCTTGGTATCCACCCAGAAGCCGTAGGCGAGCGAGGCGAGGATGATCGCCTTGTGGGCGGCGTCCCAGCCGTTGATGTCGAGCGTCGGGTCCGCCTCGGCGTATCCGGCGGCCTGCGCTTCCTTCAGCGCCTCTTCAAAGCCGAGCCCGGCCTGGCTCATCCGCGTGAGGATGTAGTTGCTGGTGCCGTTGATGATGCCGTGCATGGAGCGGATGTGGTTGGCCACGAACGCCTCCTTGAGGGCTTTGATGATCGGCACGCCTCCGGCGGCGGCGGCCTCGAAAAAGATGGGGACGCGCTTTTCGGCGGCGACGGCGAAGATTTCCTTCCCCTTTTCCGCCAGGAGCGCCTTGTTGGCGGTGACGACCATTTTCCCTTTTTCCAGGGCGGCCATGACGAACTGGTAGGGCACTTTGATGCCGCCCATCAGTTCCACGACAATCTGCACCTCGGGGTCGTCGATGAGGTCGTGCCAGTTGGTCGTGAAAAGCTCGCGCGGCGGCATCGGCGTTCGGGGCCGGTCGATGTCGAGGTCCGCGATTTTCTTGACGGTCAACTCCAGGCCAAGGCGTTCCGAGAGCAGCCGG
>JAQTMF010000265.1 GCA_028714515.1 Chthoniobacteraceae bacterium
GGCCGCTGCGTGGGGCCGCTGCGTGGGGCCGCTGCGTTGGGCCGCTACGTGGGGCCGCTGCGGGGGGCCGCTGCGTGGGGCCGCTGCGTGGGGCCGCTGCGTGGGGCCGCTGCGTGGGGCCGCTGCGTGGGGCCGCTGCCGGGGTCCGTTGCGAGAGGTCGTGGCCGGGTCCGTTGCGAGAGGGGGCGCAATCTGCGGTTGCTCTGTTTCAAAGGATGCTCGTGACAACCCTACTCGCTTTGGGCGTGGGCTTCGTCTATGAGGGCAAGGAGGTTTTCCAGCGGGACGTCGCCTTCCACGGCGTGGGCGGGCGATAGGATGTAGCCTCCGTTCCGACCCAATTGTAGCATTTTACGCACTTCCTGGCGCACTTGCTCCGGGGTTCCGTAGGGCAGGGTCCGCTGGGTGGATACGCCTCCCCAAAATGCCAGTTTGCCCGCGTATTGCTTCATGGTTTGTTCGACATCCATGACTTCGGGCTGGAAGGGGTTGAAGACTCCCAGGCCGATCGAGACGAGGTCGTCAAAGAGTTCGTCTACGTCGCCGCAGGAGTGGATGAATACGGTTTTCCCCGCGTCGCGCACGACGCTATACATGCGCTTGATGACGGGGTAGATGAATTCTTTCCACAGGGGGTAGCCGATGAGGAGGCCGTGTTGCTGCCCCCAGTCGTCGCCGAAGTAGACGGCGTCGATGTCGTATTCCAGGGCTTTGCGGACTTGCGCGATGTTGTAGTCGGCGATGGCGTTGAGCAGCTCGTGGACAAATTGGGGGTTTTCGAGGATGTCCATGTAGAGGTTCTCCAGGCCGCGGAGGGTCCAGGCTCTCTCGAAGAGTGAAAATCCGATGCTGAAGAGCCGGTAACGGTCGCCGTAACGCTCTAGTTTTTCGGGGATGTCGGCGAAGAACCGGGGATGTCGGGGGTCGGGAAGGGTGTAGCCGCTGAGGGTGGGCTCCGGTAGTACTTGGCCTTCGACGTTGCCGATGTCTTTGTCGATGGTCCGGTTCCAGATGACTCCGAATACGTCGCGGTAGCGGTCGTTGCCAAGGTCTTCGAAGAAGCCGATGCCGTCGCCAAGGCCGACGATGTGGTTGCGCAGGTGGGGCTCGAGGTCGGTTGTGCCGTAGTGCGTTTCCAGTTTTTCGCGGGCTTCTTTGGTGAACCCGAAGGACCAGGGGACGTAGGGCGGGCGGCGGAAGGCGACGGTTTCTTTGACGATTTCGCGGGGTGTCATGGGGATGAATTGGGTTGCTGGCCCAGGTTAGCGTTCTGCCGCTGCCGCGCCATGGGGGTACGGGGCAAAAACATGGACAATTGCGACAGGGCGGATCAAAAATGCTGGAGAACCGGCGCGCGCGAGGTTCTTCTTATCGTCGCGTTTGCGGTCCCCTCCCCCCTCTTCCATGTACCCCGATCTCGAATTCGTCTTCCGGCCGGAAACGCAGGCGATTTTCGACCAGTTCTGTGCGCTGCTGGGGATTCGGATCGCTTTTTATTCGCCCTCTGGGGAGGAACTCCGCGTGGGCCAGGGGCGCGCGATGTGTGCGTATTGCGGCTTGCTGCGGCGGGAGCTTGGGCTGGAGGGCAGGTGCCGCGCGCTCGATGCCGCGAGCCGGGAGAAGGCGGCGCGAAGCGGTTCGCTTACGGAGTATTCCTGCCATGGGGGGATGGTGGAGGCGATGATGCCGGTGTGTGTTTCGGGCCGGTTGCTGGGGTTTGCGATGATCGGCCAATTCCGGCAACGCGAGAAGCCGCCCGCCCGTCTTCTCGCCCAGGCGGATGCCAAATTGCGGCAACGCTTGGAGCGGGCTTACCTGCGGGTACCGCGTTTCGATCCCTCCAAAAAGCGCCTCGCGGTGGGGCTTTTTGAGACGCTGATCCGGCACATTGCCGAAAGCCGGCTGATCGATCGCCGGGATCGGATCGCCGCGATTCTTGATCGCCTTCGGGATAAGCCGGGGCGGCGGCTCCCGCTTCGGCAGGCCGCTGCGCTGGCGGGTTGCAGCGCTTCGCAGTTTTCACGCCTGTTCCGCAAGGCCGCCGGGCAAAGCTATGAGCGCACGCGGATCGCTTTGCTGCTGGAAAGGGCCGATGCGCTTTTGCGGGTTAAGCCGCCTTTGCGCATCCAGGAGATCGCTTTTCAGCTTGGCTTTGAGGACCCGCTCTATTTTTCGCGGATTTACAGGAAGCACCGCGGGGTTTCGCCCAAAAGGGCTGGCCGGGAGTAGCGGAAATGGGGGGTGGCTCTTAAAAAGAACCCATCCACCGGCGGTCCGGCGCGCGATTCCCGCTCGCCATGCCCCTTGACCTTAAAGCTCTCGTCGCCTCCCGGTTTGGCGAAAATTACACGCTCCACGCCCGCCATCTTAACCGGACGCTGGTCACGGTGCAGCAGACCATCGGGTTCGACAAGGTTTACGCCAATGCCTGCGGCGCTTATCTTTTCGACCGCGACGGCTCGGCTGTGCTCGACTTTATTAGCGGCTACAGCGTGTTCAATATCGGGAGGAATCACCCGGCGGTGAAACGCGCCATTTCCGACGCTCTGGAGATGGATCTCCCCAATATGGTGCAGATGGATTGCTCGCTTTTGAGCGGGCTGCTGGCCGAGGCGTTGACCCGGCGCCTGCCGCCGCATCTGGATGCGGTTTTTTTCTGCAATTCGGGAACGGAGGCGGTGGAGGGGGCGATCAAATTCGCCCGCGCGGCGACGGGCCGCCCCGGTGTTGTTTCGCTGGACGGGGCGTTCCACGGTTTGAGCATGGGGTCTCTTTCGCTGATGGGCTGCGAGGCGTTCCGCGATGGTTTTGCTCCGTATCTGCCCGGCTGCCGCCGGGTCGCGCTGGGGGATTTGGCGGCGCTGGAGACGGAGCTGGCCCGGGGCGATGTGGCGGCGCTTATGATCGAGCCGGTGCAGGGCAAGGGGGTCCATTTTCCGGCGGACGACTTCTTCCAACAGGCCCAGCGTCTCTGCCGCCAGCACGGCACGCTGCTCCTTTGCGACGAGGTGCAGACGGGCCTGGGCCGGACGGGCCGGTGGTTCGGGTTCGAGCATTGGGGGCTGGAGCCGGATATCGTGACGCTGGCGAAGTCGCTCAGCGGGGGCTATGTGCCGTGCGGGGCCATTGTTGCTCGACGCGCTATTTATCAAGCGACCTTCCATTCCCTCACCCGCTGCGTGGTCCATTCGTCGACCTTTGGGCGCAATAACCTGGCCATGGCGTGCGGCTTGGCCACGCTGCAGGTCCTCGAAGAAGAGGGGCTGATCGCCAATGCCGAGGCGATGGGGCGGCTGCTGCTGGAGAAGGTCAATGCGTTGCGGTCCCGGCACACGCTCATTAAGGAGGCCCGAGGGTTGGGGCTCATCATTGGCATCGAGTTTCAACAGCCCGAGGAGTTCACGACGAAGCTCGGCTGGGCGTTTCTCCACACAGTCGAGAAAGAGCTTTTTTCCCAGATGATCGCCACTTCTCTGCTAACGCGCCACCGGGTCCTGACCCAGGTGGCGGGGCACGGCATGGACGCGATCAAGATTTTGCCTCCGCTCATGATTAGCGAGAAGGAGGTCGATCTGTTCGTCAACGCGCTGGATGCGGTGCTGGAGACGTGCCGGAGCTTCCCGGGGCCCATCTGGGACCTCGGCGCCAACATTGTCCGCCACTCTTTGCGGAAGGGGTAGAAAGCGGGGGGTGAAAAACCG
>JAQTMF010000266.1 GCA_028714515.1 Chthoniobacteraceae bacterium
CCTCGTTTCTCTCAGGAGCATCGCGGCGGCGCGCATCCGGCGCTGGACTAGGTAGGCGATGGGCGGGATGCCAAAATGGCGGCGGAATTCGGTGCAGAAATGCGGGAGGGAAAGCCCGGCGCGGCGGGCCAACTGCTCTAAGGTGATCCGCTGATCGTAGCCGGTATCGATGCACTCCCGGGCGGCTAGTAGATTTTGCGGAATGGGCGGTTTGGGGGCGCGCGTTCGGCTCCGGGCCGCTTCCTGGATCAAGTTTTCCACCGTGTTGCGGAGAATCAGGCCGTCCGCCTCCATTGATCCCGAGAGTTCTTCGTGGATGGCAAAGAGATATTCCTCCGCGCGGGAGGGATTGGAGAGCCGGATCGGTTGTCCGCTGAGAATTCCGGCTGCACGCCAGGCGGCGCGGACGCCGGGGCCGTCACAATGAATCCAGGAATGGCTCCACCGCTGGAGCGGGTTGCCGTAAAAATGAGCCGCCTTGCGTTCCCACAGGACGATGGTGCCGGCTTCTACGCGGATCTCCCCGGATTCGCCGAGGCGCACGGCGTCGTGGAAAATCATAAACAAATAGTCTTCGGTGCCCTTGGGCCGCCGGACATCGGAGGGCGGCATCATTTCGCGGATGCCGACACCGCGAATGTTCAGGCGGGGCGATTGAAAGAGCGGTTCGGAAGCGAGATAGCGGATTTTGAACATCGGATGCGGAGGGGAAACGGCCGGGATGTTTCTAGGAAAACCGAAAGATACTACAAAAGAAACCAAAGACGGTCCATTCTCAAAATTCGCCGGTCTGGCACACTCGGCACGAACCCACTCATCCTATGAATTTTAACGGACTCGGTATGAACCTCGGCAATCTCGCGCGGCTTTCCAACGCGAAAACGCGCTCGATCACGGCAGAAAACGTCTACGGCGAGAAAGGCCGGGGGGGGATGGCGGAGGTCTCCTCCACGGTTCAGCCGGAGGTGGAAAAGATCGGGCAGCGCTGGGACGGGCCGAACCGTTGCGCTCGCGACCTTGGGCTGACGTGGAAGGTCCGCCCATGTATCACGCTGCCGAAAGAATCTACCACAACGCTGATGGATGTGGACGGGCCCGGGGTGATTCAACACATCTGGGTGACGTGCGCGGAGAAATTCTATCGCGACCTGATCTTGCGGATCTACTGGGATGGCTCGGATACGCCGAGCGTTGAAGCGCCGCTGGGCGACTTTTTCTGCAACGGTTGGAAGACGCGGGTGAATATCACGGCGCTCCCCATCAACGTGAACCCGTCGGGCGGCTTCAACTGCTATTTCCCGATGCCTTTCCGGAAGCGTGCGCGGATCACGGTGGAAAACCGTGCCGCGGAAGACGTCGGGGGATTTTTCTATGCCGTGAACTATGCCCTGACGGAAGTGCCCGAGGATGAAGCCTATTTCCACGCGCAATTCCGGCGGACCAATCCGCTGCCATACAAGGAGGATTACGTGATTCTCGACGGCGTCGAGGGGCGCGGCCATTACGTCGGGGTCTATATGGCTTGGCAGCAGAACGCCGCCGGTTGGTGGGGGGAGGGGGAGATCAAGTTCTTCCTCGATGGCGACGGCGAGTTTCCCACGATCTGCGGCACGGGAACGGAGGATTACTTCGGCGGCGCGTGGTGTTTCGGCGCAAACTACAGCGCGCCGTTCCTCGGCTATCCGCTGGGCGTTTCGGACAACCGCCCGGGCAATCGCCATGGGCTTTACCGGTTCCATGTGATGGACCCGATCCGGTTTGAAAAGGACCTGCGGGTGACGATCCAGGCCATCGGGTGGCGCAGCGAAGGCCGGTATCTCCCGTTGCAGGACGATATCGCGTCCGTGGCGTATTGGTATCAGACCCTTCCGGCCAAGCCGTTTCCTCCTTTCCCTTCTCGCGACGATGTGGAGGTGATCTAACGCCCTGTTCCTCGATATTTTTCGCAAGAAAAGAATCCGCAGATTTCGCAGATGGACGCAGATTGGAAGGCAGAAGATCCCTTTTTGTCATTCCGAGAATCTGCGTCATCTGCGGATAACTCCTTTGTCTTGGATGCGAAGTTTTGCGCGTTACAAGGTACTAGGTTTTTTGGGGGAGGCTGCTTGCGGCGGAAATTCGGCGGATTTGATGGAGTTCCCTCGCGCCTCCGGGTTATGCTATGGGCGGTTTCCCGAGAAGATCCATGGCTTCCTCCGTTCAGCACATCGATAGCGTTTGTCGCGTTTTTCGGATGAGGAGTGTGCGCGGGCGGGCATTTCTTCCCGGTCTTCTTGTCTGCGGCTTGCTCTTGGGCCGCGTTTTTGCGGAAACGTGGACGGCGGAGGACCGGAGGGAGTTGGTTGCGGCGCAGGAGCGGGCTGCCTCCGCGCAGCCGGGAGATGACGAATGGAAAAGACGGTTCGATCCACCGTTCATCGCCCCCGCCGAGATTCCCCGCGATTCCGCTCTGCGTAAAACCCTCTTTGAGCCATTGCGCGTGAAGATCGCGAAGAAAGCGAAAGCGCCTGTCCGCTTTGAGGGGAGCCTGCGGGCGTATAGGAATTGGGCCTTTTTCCAAGGAGGGAGCGTGGATGCCAAAGGCAAAGCCGTGGTGGACAACGACTGGTTTGGGAGCAGCGACACGGTGGGGCTTTGGCTGCGTACGCGGGAAGGATGGCAGCTCGTGGCCTGGAGTTGGGGGCATACGGACGCCTTTTATATTCATTACTGGCCCAACGCCTATGGCGCGCCGAGGGAACTCTTGGGCGCGGAAAACGAGACGGCGATCGAACCGGATTCCCCGGAGTGGCCGGAGGTCTTCGACCCGCCCTATCGCAAGGTGACAGAAATCTCCGTTGGCAGCGAGTTGCGCAAAAAACTCTTCGCGGTCATGCGGCCTGCGATGGAAAGGTATGTAAAACGCCCGGTTCAATTCCGAGGCAGCCTGGCGGGCTACAAAAACTGGGCCTGTTTTGAGGGAGGGCTGGTGGATGCGAAAGGGCAATTCCTGGAAGAGAAGCGCCTGGACCTGATTTACAACCAAATGGCGATCCTCCTCCTGCGGGGCCAGGAGGGGTGGATCGTCGTGGACTATGAGAGCGGCGTTGACGACGACCCCTTTGGCTTTTTCGCATGGCCTCAAAAATATGGAGAGGCCGTGTGGGGCTACAAGACCGGCGCGCCGCGCCCTCTCTCCGGCGGGCTCCCCTCCTCCGGGGAGCCCGGAAAGCGGAATTGACCTCCCCCGGCGGCTCCTTTAGGCTTGCTCCTCTTCCATGAAGATCAAGCGTGCACTTATTTCCGTTTCGGACAAAACCGGGCTTGCCGATTTTGCCCGCGAACTCACCAACCTCGGGATCGAAATCATCTCCACCGGCGGCACCGCCAAACTCCTGCAGCGCGAGGGGATCGCGTGCACGGAAATCTCCGATTTCACCGGGTTCCCCGAAATGCTGGACGGCCGGGTAAAAACCCTCCATCCGAAAGTGCACGGCGGGCTCCTCTTCCTGCGCGACAACCCGTCCCATGTCGCCCAGGTGGAAGCTCACGGCATCCAGCCCATCGACATGGTGGTCGTGAACCTGTATCCCTTCGAAGCGACCGTCGCCAAAGAAGGCGTCACGCTGGAGGAAGCCATCGAGCAAATCGACATCGGCGGGCCCTCCA
>JAQTMF010000267.1 GCA_028714515.1 Chthoniobacteraceae bacterium
GATCGTCCACCGCGACATCAAGCCGGAAAACATCCTCGTGGACAAATCGGGCCGGGTAAAAATCGCCGACTTCGGCATCGCCAAAATCGTGGGCGGGGAAGCGCGGGACTTCACCCTGACAAGCGTGGGCGAGATCATGGGAACGCCCGCCTACATGGCCCCGGAACAAGTGGAACACCCCAGCGAAGTCGATCATCGCGCCGACATCTACTCGCTCGGGGTCGTCTTTTACCAACGGCTCACCGGCGAACTGCCGCTGGGCCGGTTCTCGCCGCCCTCGCGAAAGGTGCACATCGACGTGCGCCTGGACGAAGTCGTGCTGCGCGCCTTGGAAAAGGAACCGGACCGGCGCTATCAGCAAGCCGGGGAGGTCAAAACCGAAGTGGAAACCATCGCGCGCGCACCCGGGCCGCAAGGCGCTCAGGAGTGCGCCGGGGTTCGCCTATTCCGTAATACCGAAAAAAAGCGGCAGCGCTGGCGGCTTCGGCTGGCCATCGTTCTCCTCTTGCTGGCGCTATTTGGCATAAACATCGCGATCACATGGACGGCGGTTCGCCGGCCGCATCAAAAGCCGGCCACCGTTCAACGGGAACTCTCCCCCATCGAGCGTTTCCAAGCCGCGCTTCAACGCGCCGCGGATTGCAAAGACAAAGCGGCGCTCCTCGCGTTGATCAACAGCGAAGGAGTGAGCGCCGAAGACCGGAAATCGATGGCATCCGTCATCAACCAGATCCTCTCCTGGCCGGGCGTAAAGGTGGAGTGCCGTCAACGAAGCCAAACCGAGCCGTTGTTGGTCGAACGGAATGGCAAAACGTATACGTTGAACGGAAAATGGATCCTAAACGCAGCCTTTCATAATACCGATCCGGCGCTCGACAAATGGAACGGTCCTATTTTCCAAGGCGGGCTAACCCCCAAGGGAATGAGAATTTTGACGCAGATCGAAGCGAACGGAGACGCCGCGAGATCGGCCCGGAGCATCTCGGATTCGCGAGTCGGCCTATTTGAAATTCACGGGGTGGCCGACGCCGCGGGCCCGCACACTCAAGATTACTCCCTCCCCCAGCGCAACGGCGAAACGGAAACGCTCCATCTCGAATCGGCCGTCTTGCTCGATTCCCTCGCCGTCCGATCAGCGAAGGTCGAGCAAACCGCGACCGGCTATTCCCTCCGCATCGCGCTCGACGAGGACGGAACCAGGCGCTTTGCGGAAATCACCGCCCGCCGCCTCGACAAGCGCATCGGAATCATCGTCGATGGCAAGCTCCTCTCCGCGCCAGTGGTGAAGGATCCGATCTTTGGCGGCAACCTGACCATCGGCGGAGACCTCACGGAACAGGAAGCCCGGCAACTCGCGGCCAAGTTCAAAAAAGCGCTCGAAGAATAAGCGTCGCCGCAAGCCTATCAAGGAATGCAAAATTTCCCTTGCGTTTCCACGGCGTGTACTGCGATGCTTAATACACGCAACACACCAGCGCGCCTTTTGGCGGCCCTTTCCCGTGCTTCCCTTCTCCATCAAGCTCCAACCCGGCCAGCCGATCTATGAACAGATCGTCCATGCCGTCAAACGCGCCGCCGCCGCCGGGCGGATCGTTCCCGGCGACCGTTTCCTCTCCGTGCGCGCCCTCAGCCAGGAACTAGGGATCAACCCCAACACTGTCCAAAAAGCCGTCAGCGAACTCACGGCCCAGGGCGTCCTGGAGATCCACCCCGGCCAGGGGTGCTTTGTGCGGGGAAAATCCGTCCCCTCCAAAGAAGCGCAGCTCGAAGCCCTCCGCCCCTTGATCGAATGCCTTCTGGTCGAAGCCGCGCACTGCGGCGTCAGCGAAGCCCGGCTCCTCCAACTGATCCAAACCGAAAAGAGAAAACTCGATGAACCACGCCATTGAAACCCACCAACTTTCGCGCAGATTCCGCCGCTGCGAAGCCGTGCACGATCTCGACCTCCGCGTCCCGCTTGGAACAGTCTACGCCCTCCTCGGGCGCAACGGCGCAGGGAAAAGCACCACCATCAAAATGGTCGCGGGATTACTGCGTCCTACCTCCGGTTCCTCCCGGACCCTGGGGACCGATTCGCAAAACCTCCGGCCGGCGGACTGGCAGAACATCGGCTATGTCTCCGAAAACCAGAAGCTCTACGAATGGCTGACCGGCGCGGAACTCGCCGCGTTCGTCGCCCGCCTCTACCCGCGCTGGGACCACGGTTTCGCCTCCGCGCTCGTCCGGCAGCTCGATCTGCCCATGAGCCGCAAAGTCGAGGGCTACTCGCGCGGCCAGAAGATCAAGCTCTCCCTGCTGCTGGCCCTCGCCTTCCGCCCGCGGCTGCTCATCCTGGACGAACCGTTCAGCGGTCTGGACCCGCTGGTGCGCGAGGAACTCCTCACTAGTCTGCTGGAAATCACTACCCAAAACGAATGGTCGGTCTTCTTCGCCACCAACGACATCGAGGAAGTCGAACGCCTCGCCGACTACACGGGCATTCTCGAAGAAGGGCGGCTCCGCGTCAGCGAACCGCTGGAGACATTGCAGGCCCGCTTCCGCAGCGTCGAGGCGCACGGGCAGCCGGGGCAGCTCGACGCGCTGGTCCAGTCCGGCGCGATCTGCGTCCAGCGGGAGAGCGGATCGGCGCGATTCGTCTACACGGCATATTCCAGCGACACCGAATCGGAATGGAGCACGCAGACGGGCGGCGCGGACATCGAGGCCGCCCCCATGTCGCTCAAAGAAATCTTTGTCAGCCTCGCCAAAAGCCATCGCGACAGCCACCCCTCGGCATGAACTCCTTCCTTCCCCTCGCCCGCAAAGACGGCCGCCGCGCCCGCGTTTGGATCGCGGCGACATGGTTCCTGGCGGCCCTGCCGCTGGTGCTGACGCTCGTTGCAGGCGGCAGGCAATCCACGTTTGTCATCGCCACGGCATTCCTGCAATGGATGGCGGTCGGAGCCCTCACCGTCAACGCCGCGCGCCTTGTCCTGATGGATCCGGCCGACGATCCGGCCGCGTTCCTGGCAACCCGCCCGGTCAGTTTCCCGTCCGTATTGCTGCCCAAACTGGCCGTCATCTTCGGCCTTCTCCTACTGCCCGCCACCGCGTTGCACGTCGCGCAGATCGCGGCGCTGCGGATTCCCCTCAGCGGAACAAACTACGGCTTACTTGCGCTCGAAACGCTCCTGGGGCTCTCCGCCCTCACCTTCGCCGCGCTCATCCCCGCGTTCTTTTGCCGGAACCTGGGCGACTACTTGATGACCTTCGTGCTTTGCGGCATCGCCATCGCCGGGGTGGTGCTCTTCGTGCGTTGGGACGCTCCCTCCGCGCCGGTTCTTGGCTGGGAATCCTACCAGTTGAAATTCAGCCGCCCAGCCCTCGTGCTCCTCCTTTGTCCCGTGGGCGCGCTGGCCGTGATGGCTGTCTACGCGCGTTCCCGGTCGTGGCGGCGAGCGGGCGCGGTCTTCGCCGTGGCGGCAATCGGCATCGTCCTCGTCCGCGCATTGTGGCCGCTCGACTATCTCCAACCCCTGATAGACAACGGCCTGCGCGCCGCGCCCGCCGAACGCCCCGACATCGCGCAAGTGAGCGCGCATTTTGAAAAACCCCGCGCGTGGGGCGGCACGGTCCCTCACTTTATCGGAGTCGGCCATAAT
>JAQTMF010000268.1 GCA_028714515.1 Chthoniobacteraceae bacterium
CCATGGGGACCATCAGTTTGCGCAGTTCTTCAAAAGTGTAGCCGAACGCCTGCTGCCGGTTGACGACCGTTTTGTGGTCGGGCTCGGGGAGTTCCGGGGCGTCTTTCACGGCGGAAAGCGGAACCAGGTTTTGGTTCAGCCAGGCGCGGTAGGGGCGCTCTTTGACGATGGCGCTCTTGATTTCCTCGTCGGCGACGATGCGGCCTTCCTCCATGTTCACCAGGAACATGCGGCCCGGCTGGAGGCGGCCTTTGCGGGCGATCCGCTCGGGCTCGATGGGGAGCACGCCGGCTTCGGAGGCCATGATGACGAGGTCGTCTTTGGTGACGTAGTAACGCGAGGGGCGCAGGCCGTTGCGGTCGAGCACCGCGCCGATGCAGGTGCCGTCGGTGAACGCGATGGAGGCGGGGCCGTCCCACGGTTCCATCAGGCAGGCGTGGTATTGGTAGAACGCCTTGGTGTCGTCGTTCATCGACTCGTGGGCGGTCCACGGCTCGGGGATCATCATCATCACCGCGTGCGGGAGCGAGCGGCCGGAGAGGACGAGGAGTTCCAGGCAGTTGTCGAACATCGCGGAGTCCGATCCGTTGGCGTCGATGACGGGAAGGGCTTTCTGCAAGTCCCCGCCGAAGAGGTCGCTCTGGAAGAGGGACTGGCGGGCCTTCATCCAGTTGATGTTGCCGCGCAGGGTGTTGATCTCGCCGTTGTGGGCGATGTAGCGGTAGGGGTGCGAACGCTCCCAGCTCGGGAAGGTGTTCGTGCTGAAGCGGGAGTGGACGAGCGCGAGGGCGCTTTCCATGTCCGGGTCGGCCAGGTCGAGGAAATATTCGCTGACCTGCACGGGCATCAGCATGCCCTTGAAGATCATCGTGCGGGCCGAGAGGCTGGCGATGTACCAGTGCGCGTTGCCTCCGGCGGTGCGGATCTCGTTGAGCGCCCGCTGGCGGATGACGTAGAGCTTGCGTTCAAAGGCGAGGTCGTTCGCGCAGCCTGCGCCGCGGCCGATGAAGACCTGCATCATGCACGGCTCGGCGGCCCGGGCGCTGTCGCCCAGAGTGGCGTTGCTGGTCGGCATCTTGCGCCAGCCCAGGAGCGTCTGCCCTTCTTCGGCGACGATCTTGGCGAAGGTGGCTTCGTCCTTGGCCCGCTCGGCGGCGTCCGGCGCGGCGAAGACGACGCCCGCGCCATACTGGCCCGCTTCGGGGAGCGCGATGCCGCAGTCGGCGGCCGCTTTTTTCAAAAACTTGTGGGGCAGCTGCATCAGGATGCCCGCGCCGTCTCCGGTGTTCGTTTCGGCTCCGACCGCGCCGCGATGGTCGAGGTTCAGGAGGACCGTCAGCGCCTGTTGGACAATTTCGTGCGACTTCCGGCCTTTCATGTCCACCACGAACCCGACGCCGCATGCGTCATGTTCGAACTGCGGATCATAAAGACCTTGCTTCGGGGGGAGTCCTTGGATGGGCATCGTCTGCATCTTTTCTTTTCTTCTTATAGGGCGGCAGCTTCGACTAATCGCACAAGAAACGCGCGTGCGCCAGGGCTTCATGTGAAGCCTTCTTTAGCGATGGGAGCGTTGTTTGGAGCATGGGAAGCTGTTATTCTTATTTTCTGGTCTTTTCGCGGGTTGGTAATAGCAGCATTCCTGCGAATTTTTTCAATGTTCTTCTTGTAAAATTTATGGGGAACTGCGTTGGGAGGGCGTTTTGCGGGGCGTGGCGGTCGCCAGTTCGCGCAGGATGCCGAGGTTGACGCGGTCTTCCTCCATCTCTTTTCCCTTGGGCGTTTCGAGCACTTTCGGGATGGCCGCGAACCGGGGATCGCGCATCAGGAACCGGAAGGGCGCGAGGCCGATCTTCCCTTTGCCGAGGTGTTCGTGGCGGTCCACGCGGGAGCCGAGGCCGACTTTGGAGTCGTTGCAATGCACGGCCACGAGCCGCTCCAGGCCGATGACGCGGTCGAACCGCTCGAAGGTTTCCCGGGTTCCGGCTTCCGTGGAGAGGTCGAAACCGGCCGCGAAGAGGTGGGCCGTGTCCGCGCAGACGCAGAGCCGTTCGGGATGCGCCGAATGCGCGAGGATCCACGCCAGCTCCTCGAACGTGTGGCCGAGCGAGGTGCCCTGGCCCGCCGTCGTCTCCAGCGCCACGCGGGTTTTCACTTGCGGCAGTTTGGCAAAGACCTCGTCCAGCCCGGCGACGATTTTTTGCAATCCCGCCTCTTCGCCCGCCCCCATGTGCGCCCCGGGGTGGAGCACCAGGAAGGGGAGACGGAGCTGATCCGCCCGCGCCAGTTCGTCCGCGAGAGCCCGGCGCGATTTTTCCGCGAAATCCGGGTTCACGGCCGCGAGGTTGATGAGATAGCCGCTGTGGCCGAAGACGGAGCGCAGCTCCCCCCGCCGGGGATGTTCGTGGAAGGCGCGCAATTCGGCCTCCGTGAACGGCGCGGCGGCGAACCACTGCATGTTGTTTTTGACGAAGATCTGCATCGCCGTGCAGTCCACCGAGAGGGCGCGGTCAATCGCCAGCGCCATGCCCCCGGCCGTGGACATATGCGCGCCGATCAAAGGGGGGGCGGATTGGGGGGGCGGCTTGGTCGTTTTCATCGAAGGCGGACGAATGATCGCGCAAAGGAAAGAAAACGCCCATAAAAAAGCGGCCCCTTTCTCCGCGCTTTACCCGGGCGCGGGAGGGCACTATGGTGCGCGGTGATGTTCCGTTTTCAAACCTTATGGGAAGCTCGCTGGATCTTCGCCGTGCTCCTGGTGGTGGCCGCCCTTTTGTGGCGGATGCGCCGCCGCTTGAGCATCTGGCCCAGCGTGCTGATGGCCGGCTTGATCCTGTTCACCATCGCGTTTTTCCGTGACCCGGACCGCGCCGCGCCGCCCGCGCCGGAAGCCATCGTGGCCGCCGCCGACGGTGTGGTGTACGACATCAAGGAAGTGGAGGAGACGGATGTCGCCAAAACGAAGATGAAGCGCATCGGCATCTTCCTTTCCGTGTTCAATGTTCACACCAACCGCGCGCCCATCGCCGGGAAGGTGATCTATTCCAAGGAATACCCCGGCGCTTTCCTGGACGCCCGCGATCCCGAGGCCAGCGGCAAGAACGCCTGCCGCACGTGGGGGTTTCAGAATGACCGCGCCACCATCGTCGTGCGCCAGTTGACAGGCATGATCGCCCGGCGAATCGTCGCGTGGTCGCAAGTCGGCGACACCGTGGCCAAGGGCGAACGTTTTGGCATGATCCGCTTCGGCTCCCGCACGGAGGTTTTCGTGCCGCTGGACGCCGAGATCACCGTCAAAGAGGGCGACCGAGTGCAAGGCGGCGCGACGGTCATCGCCCGGCTCCGTTAATCCTTCCCCCCTTCCAAAGCAATGAACGAATCACCGTGTGAATCCCCCAAAATCTACCTCCTGCCGAATCTGATGACGGCGGGCAACCTCTTCTGCGGGTTTGCCGCCACCATGCTGATTGTCCGGGGGACGATTGCCCAGGAATTGAGCGAACCCGATCTCTTCTTCTTTAAACAGACCTATTTCCACTCCGCCATCTG
The DNA here is from genome assembly GCA_028714515.1 of Chthoniobacteraceae bacterium. Taxonomy (GTDB): domain Bacteria; phylum Verrucomicrobiota; class Verrucomicrobiia; order Chthoniobacterales; family Chthoniobacteraceae; genus UBA695. Next base: position 3,550 of record JAQTMF010000268.1, read on the forward strand.
GCTCATCCTCATCGCCTGCATCTTTGACATGCTGGACGGGCGGCTGGCGCGCCTGGGAGGGCACGAGAGCGATT
>JAQTMF010000269.1 GCA_028714515.1 Chthoniobacteraceae bacterium
CCCTTGCCCGCTTGAGTTTTTTGGACGAAGTGGGCCTCAGTGACCTGAACCTCGACCGCGAAAGCGGCGCGCTCTCCGGCGGCGAGGCGCAGCGCATCCGCTTGGCCACGCAGATCGGATCGGGCCTCGCGGGCGTGCTCTATGTTCTGGACGAGCCGAGCATTGGGTTGCACCAGCGCGACAATGACCGTCTCATCGGCACGCTTCGCAGGCTGCGCGATTTGGGTAATTCCGTGATTGTTGTCGAGCACGATGAGGACACGATCCGCGCGGCCGATTACATTGTCGATCTGGGCCCCGGGGCGGGGGTTCGCGGCGGCCAGTTGGTCGCCCAGGGGACGCTGGAGCAGGTCCTGGCCACGCCCGGTTCGCTGACGGCCGATTATCTGACGGGGCGCTTGGCCATTCCCGTGCCGCGCCATCGCGTGGCCCCGGTGGGGAAACGGAACCTGGCCAGCGATCCGCGCGCGCTTTCCAGCGGGTGGCTTTCCGTGACGGGCGCGGCTGAAAACAATTTGCGCGACGTGACGGCCTCGTTCCCGCTGGGCTGCTTTACGTGCGTGACCGGCGTTTCCGGCAGCGGCAAATCGACGCTTGTGGACGATATTTTGCAGCGCGCGCTTTTCCGGCATTTTTACGGTTCCAAGGAGCGCCCCGGCAAGTATGGCTCGCTGCTCGGGCTCGACCAGGTGGACAAGGCGATCGTGATCGACCAGACGCCCATCGGCCGCACGCCGCGTTCCAACCCCGTGACGTACACGGGCGCGTTTGGGCCGATCCGTTCGCTGTTTGCCCAGTTGCCCGCGTCACGGGTGCGCGGTTATGAGCCCGGGCGCTTTTCGTTCAACGTCAAGGGCGGGCGCTGCGAACATTGCGCGGGCGATGGCATGATCCAGATCGAGATGCACTTTCTCGCCGATGTGTATGTGGAGTGCGAGGTCTGCCACGGCCGCCGTTACAACCGCGAGACGCTGGAGGTCACTTACAAGGGTAAGAATATCGCGGACATACTGGATATGACGGTGGATGAGGCGGCGCGCTTCTTCCGCAATGTCCCGACGGTGTGCGACAAGCTGGTGGCGCTGGAGGATGTGGGGCTCGGATATGTGCGCCTGGGGCAGTCCGCAACGACGCTCTCCGGGGGCGAGGCGCAGCGGGTAAAACTTGCCGCGGAGCTGGCCAAGAAGGCGACCGGACGCACGGTTTACATTCTGGACGAGCCGACGACCGGTTTGCACTTTGCCGATATCCACAAATTGCTGGAGGTTCTCCTCAAGCTGCGCGACGCGGGCAATACGTTGATCGTCATCGAGCACAACCTGGAGATGATCAAGTGCGCCGATTGGATTATCGACCTGGGCCCGGAGGGAGGGGCGGAAGGCGGGTTGATTATTGGCGAGGGGACGCCGGAACAGATCGCGGAGGTCAAGGGAAGCTATACCGGCCATTATCTGCGCCGGGTGTTGGAGAAGAGGCCGTAGGCGTGGCAAGAGGGGCGAAGTGCAACTTCGCCGAGTCCGTGCGTGCCCAAGTTCAACTTGGGCACGAGAGGGGCGGCTTGCTAGAACGGTCTTCCGTCGCCGTCGGCGGGCTGCCAGAGGCAGAAGCTCTCGTTTTCCAGCCGCACAAATTCCTTCTTGCCCGGCGGCAGGTTGGCGAGGATCGCCGGGGCGTCGTCGTCGCCCATCCACACGATGCCGCCTACGTCGCCGTCGGTTTTTTGGATATACGGCTTCCAGTCTTCGGGTTCGGAGAGGTTGGGGGCCACTTCTCGACGGGCGTAGTATTCCAACTGCGGCCCGTAATAGGGCATGAAGTTGCACAATACCCGCGTTTCGGGGGAAAAATGGCTGCGGATGATTTTGCCCAATGCGGGGATGAGCGCCTCGGATTCCTTTTTTTGCAGATCAAGGATGCAGAAACGCCCTTGCAATGTTTCCGTGCGCACTTGGCCGAGCCAGATTCCCGCCGCCGCCAGGAGGATGGCCGCCGCGTTTCCCACGGGGCGCGCCCAGTGCGCGGGGGCGTTTTCTACGGTTTGGGCCAGTTGGTTGAGGGCGATCCCCGCCAGGACGGAGACGGGGACGATGAAGTAGAAGGGGATGTATTCGTGGATGTAGGAGTCGTTCTGGAAGACGCCTACAAAGACGGCGTCCATGGCGAAGACCATGAAGGAGGCCCAGCCGATCCAGGCGACGCCGGGCTCTTTTCTGCGCCGGTAGGCGATGATTCCCCCGATGGCCGCCGCTCCCAGGCCGGTCCAGAGAAAGTGGTGAACCAGGGAGGCGCTCACTTTGGCGGCCCATTGCCAGAAGGTGAATTTGTATTTGGCGTCGGAGGCCACCCGCACGAGGAATGTCCGCTGCAAGTCTTGGAGGGCGTCCGGCCGCAAGAACTGGGTGTGCACCAGGTAGAGGAGGCCGCAAATGCCCGTCATGGCGAGGACTGTCCAGGCGAGCCGCCGCGCGGGCCGGCCGGGACGGGTCATCCACCAGGCGAAGAGCGCCAGGGCGAAGAGGTGCATGGCCCAGTCCACCCACATCCCCACCAGCAGGCTTGCGAAGAAGAGCGTTTTCCAGACGGGCCGCCCGGTTTGTTCCCAATGGCGCAGCGCATACAGGGCGGCGAGGATCAGGCAGAGCACGACGGGCTCGAAGTTGACCATGGTTCCATACCGGAGCGACATCGGCAGGCTGGCGAATACGGCCGTGCAGAAGAGGGCCGTCCGGCGGCCCAGGGTGTCGCGCACGAGCAGCCACAGGAGGAGGGCGCTGCAAAGGGTGCAGACGATGGGGACCATGCGGGCCACCCATTCGTGCTCGCCCAAAAGGGAAAACAGGACGGCGATCCCGAGGTGAAGCAGGGGGGGGTGGTGGAGATAATACCCGGCGTTGGGGATCGGCAGGGGCCCGAAGTAGAAGGCGGTGGAGGCTCCCTGCGTTTCCAAGAGCCCGGCGCGCAGGATGTTATGCGCCGCCTGGGACCAGACGGCCCCGTTGAAGTCGATCTGGTTGACCCACGGGCGGTCGATGTCCTGGGTCAGAAAATAGGCGAAGGAGAAAAAAACGGCTCCCAGCGCGAGATAGCTCAACGCGGAAGAAATGACGGGGTGTCGATGCATGGAACGGGGAACAGACGCGGGGAAGGCGCAAGGTGCGGCTTTTCGGGCGGGGGACCGTTACTTTCTTAGGGGAAGGGAGGCTCGCGGGAAAAGAACTGGGCCATCCCCCAGATGCTACAGAGGGTTTTATAAAATGTTCATCGGGCGAAATCAAGCGTTCCCTGTGAAAAAGGCCGGCGCGCGGATATTTCGCGTTTTTTTTGAAACACTTTGAACGAACGGAAAGGGAGCATGTCTCAATTTCCGTTGAGGGGGTGATTCGGGTCGTGCACGGGTTTTTAAATAAAGGGGTTTGTTTTTACCGTGCGCGGCCCGAATCTTTTTTTGCCTCGTAACCTCGTTCCCAAGCTCCAGCTTGGAAATGCCTAACTTCCGGTGGGGTATTTGGGCAGGGGGTGGGGAACAAAGCGTTACCGCGTTTCCTGGCAATGGA
>JAQTMF010000270.1 GCA_028714515.1 Chthoniobacteraceae bacterium
CGGCGTTATCGCGCGGCTGCACCTGCGTATGGCACCAGCCGAGCTTGAAGAGCGCCTCCGCCTTGAGCGAAGAACTCAAGCGCGACTCATCCAGTGACGCGTAAAGCGGAGCGGCCGCGGAGTAATTCCGGGTTTTGTAAAGCGCCTCGGCCTTCAACAGCGTCAACTGATCGCGCTTCTCGCTGGCATCCGGGTTTTGGGCCAGGTAAGCGTCCACCTCGCCCATCAGCTCCGGGGCATTGAGGTTATAGAGGGAGATGAGCCGGTAATATTGCGCGTCCTTGGCGTAATTGGAGGAAGGGTAATCGCGGATAATCTGCTCGTAAAGCGGGCGCGCGGCATTGTCCTTGCCAAGCTGCCGGTTCGAGTTGGCCGCGATAAGCAGAACCTCCGGCTGGGCGTCGGCGGAGAAATCCTTGCCCGCCGTCCGGTAAGTATCAAGGACCTGCTGGTAATTCTTCCCGTCGTAAGCGGCCCGCAGCAGGCTGACCAAAGCCGTCTCCTTCCAGTTGCCCAGTTCCGGCATCTGCAAGGCGCGGTTGAACGTGGCGATCGCTTTGTCCGCCTTGCCCGACTCCTGCAAAAGAAGCCCCTCGCGCACCGTCGCCTCGGCCTTCAGAGCCGGTTTGCTCGTCTCCTTAATGAGCGCGTCATACTGCGCCACCGCCTCCGAGCGGCGGCCGGACGCGGCCAGCAACCGCGCCAGCGCAAGGCGGCTGGCTTCGCGGAACGGGTTGTTCTCGGCGACCGTCAGAACGTCCTGGTAAGTCTCGATCGCATCGGAGGCCGCTTTCAGCGCCTCCTGGCAGCGGGCGATATTGTATTTCGTCGAAAGAAGAATGGCCGGATCCTTCACGCGAACGGATGCCTTCCGGTAATACGCGAGCGCGTCGGGATAATTCCCATCGTCAAAGCAGAGATCGGCCATGCGGTAAGCCGCCGGGCCCACAAAGTCGCCATCCGTAAAGCCCAGGAGAAGAGCCTCGTAAGCCTTGCGGGCCGCGTTGAGGTTGTTCAACTGCCGGTGGGATTCGGCCAGCCGGAAGAAAGCGGCCTGGCGGTCGTCGCCGTTCGGGTAGAGCGACAAATAGCGTTCGTATTCCGGGGCCGCGCGGTCATATTCCTTCCGCGCATAGAAAGCGTTGGCGTATTGAAACTGCCCGACATCGGCGGGAGCCGGCTTGTTCGACGGCGCGACCCGGATGACATTGGCATTCGGATCCATCTCGTCATTCGGCGCGGGCGTGGCCGCCGCCGTGGCGGGGGAAGGCGCGGGAGTGGGCGCCGGTGCGTCAAGCGCGAGAGGCGGCGGGGCGGGAGCGGGCGTCGGCTTCACGGTAACGATCCGTTCGGGCGTCGGCAGGGGCGTGGCGGCGGGAACCGGCGCGGGAGTCGCGCGGGCAACGGGCGTGCGAGCGGGCGTCGCGGCCGGACGGTCGGCGGGAGGCGGCGTCACCACCAAGCTTGGGACAGGGGGGCGCACCGGCGTCACCGGCTCCGCCTTGCGGACCGGTTCCGGGGTCCGAACCGGCTCGGGAGTCGGCTCGGGGGGCGGCGTATTGACCGGCTCTGCCCGGCGAACGGGGAGCGCCGTGCCATCGGCCGCCGTCGTGACCTCGGGAGCGCCGGAATTCTGCACCGTGGGATCGGCGGCATTGACCGGTTCCGCCCGGCGGATTTCCTCCCCCGGGTTATCCTGGTCATCCTGCGCCTTCTCCGCCTCGGCGGCCGCCTTTTTCGCCTCCTCCTTGGCGCGGCGTTCCCGCAGGTAGCGCTGGAGCCACGTTTGGGAATAGGCCGGTTCGGCGGCGAGAGCAAAGACTACCGAGAGAAGGAGAATGCGCCGGAAAAGCATAAGGTGCGAATCGTTGCGGGAAAGCGAAGTGCGGTTATTGCGGCGAAACGGCGGTGGCGAAGGCAACGTTCCAAATATTGGCCTGGCGGCAGATATCCATGACAGCCATCAAATCCTCAAAAGGGAGCTGTTTATCGCCGCGCACAATAATGGCGTAATCGGGATACAACTCCGAGAGCGCCGCGAGCTTCCTGCGCAGCTCATCAAGCGTCAATTCCTTGCGGTTCATCACCACCGTGCCGTTTTTGCGGACATTCAGAACCGTCTGGTTGGCGACCGGCTGCTGCTCCTTGGCGGCGGAAGCCGTCGGGACCTTCACATCGAGTTCATTCTCCGTCAGCGCGAAGTTCCACGTGACGATAAAGAAAACCAGGAGGACCAGAAGAATGTCCACCATCGGAGCGATCTGGAAGCCGAGCAACTGGGGCTGGGCGCGTTTTCGAAAGTTCATGGGAAGGGTATTATCCGCGGATTCTCCGCATTAAAACTCATCCTCGACCGAAACCGACGGGGGTTGCGGATCGGTGGGCCGCCGCCGGGGCGGAACGCGGAACTCCCGCACGCGCGTCTCCGGGCGCGATTCCGCTTCCGGCCGCGCCGCCGGTTCCTCGCGGCGGGAAGAAGGCTGCCCCTCGAATTGCAGCGAGAGCAACCCCAGGAGGTGGGCGCTGGCGCGTTCCAGTTCGGAAAGGAGATTCTGCACCTTGTTGCGGAAAAATCCGTAAAAAGCCATCGCCGTAATGCCGATTACCAGGCCCGTGCCCGTGGCCACCAGCGCCTCGGAAACGCCGTGGGCCAGCAGAACCGGGCGGCTGTGCTCGGTCGTCGAGGCGCTGGCCAGAACCCCGAACGACTGGATGATGCCAAACACCGTGCCGAGCAGCCCCACCATCGGCGAGAGCACGGCGATATCGGCCAGATACGCGATCCGGTTTTGCAGCGAGGCGGCCTGGGTGGCCCCCTCCGTCTGGGCGATCTCCCTCACCACCTCAAACGGAGCCCCCGGGTTCTTCGCCGCGAAATCCAGCATCCGGTGCACAATCCGCGCCACCGCCTCGCTATGCCGGTGAGCGATCGCCAGCAACCCGGCATAGTCCTGCTTCTTCAAGAGAACCTCCGCCGTATTCATAAACTGGTTGGAGAGAACCGCCCCCCGCCGCAGCGTAATCAAGTAAACAAAAATGAGCATCACCGTCAGAATGGACATCGCCCCCAGCGGGACCATGGCCCAGCCGCCCGAGGAAAAGAGATTCCAGAGCGTCACCGAAGAACTGTCCTTGGCAACGGCGGAAGCCGCGGCCGAGGCGGCGCTCCCTTCCTGAGCGAAAAGCGCGGCAGGGGCAGCCAGCGCGGAGAGGAGCGTAATTGCGATCGAAAGAGAGCGTTTCATTGGGATAGGTTGTGTATATTAGACCGCGTCGGGACGCTTTCAACTGCCTTTGCGAACCCGACACATATGACGCCGCCCCTTCCCAAAGACAAGCCTGACCTGCGCAAGAAATTGCACGATTTACCCCACCAGCCCGGGGTTTACCTGATGCGCGACCGCCTCAACCGGGTCATCTACGTCGGCAAAGCGCGGGATCTGCGCAAACGCGTCAGCCAGTATTTCATGGAATCCAAGAAACGGACGGCCGACCTGAAAACGAGGGCCCTCCTGGAAAGCGTCTGGGAACTGGAAT
>JAQTMF010000271.1 GCA_028714515.1 Chthoniobacteraceae bacterium
CCCCCGGCGGGCACATCGGCGGGCCGTTGCGTGGCGCGCCGGCCGTCGATCGTGAGAGTCAGCAGATCGTGCAGCGGCGCGGTCCCGTGGTTCTCCACCGTCGCCGATCCGCGCAGCGGCGCGCCGGGCGTGAGGCACGGCGTCTGGAGCCGGCCGGCCTTCACGCAGGCGTTGGCGGGGTTCGCGCCGTCGGGCCGGACGACCGCCAGCCGAGGCTCCGCCTGCTTCCACGCGGTGTCGAACACGGAGGCCGGGTTGGCGAGGACGCCGCGCCAGCCCGTTGCCTGGCTGTCGGAGAAAAGGAAGATCTGCCGCTCGCCCCGCTCCGCGCGCAGGGCGATTTTGCCCGCCTCGCGCAGCGCGGCCGCGAAGTCGCTGCGCGTTTCCGTGAGGCGGACGGCCTCCACGGCCCTGCGGGCCACGGCGCGATCGATGGTCGGCTCCGCCACGAGGAATTCCACGCGGTCCCCGGCAGCGAGGACGGCGGCGCGGTCCCCCTGTTTCAAATCGTCCAGCAACGTCAGCGCGCAGGCTTTGGCGGCCTCCAGGCGCGTCTGCCCGCCCACCTGCACGCCCATGCTGGCGGAGTTGTCGATCACGATCACGACCGTTCGCGGGACTTCGCCGCCGAACACCCGCGCGCTGCGGGCCAGCATCACCGGCCGGGCGACGGCCAGAGCGATCAACGCGAAGACAAGGCAGCGCAGGAAAAGCAGAAGCAAATTCTCCAGCCGCGAACTGCGCCGCGTGCGCGCCGCCACGGCCTTCAGGAACCGGAGCGTGCCAAAGGGGATCTGCACGACTCGGCGGCGCTGCCACAAATGGATCAGGATCGGCAGCGCGAGCGCGCCGAGGCCGAAGAGCATCCATGGATTGAGGAAAGACATGAGGGAAAAGGCTAATCGCTAGTGTTTACGGCCGCGCGCATTCTCGTTCCCAATCTCCAGATTGGGAACGCCATTGTCCCCGAAGCTCCAGCTTCGCAAACCGTGGAGGCCGGACCGTCACCCGCAATGGAATTGCCGTTGCAAGTGCGTTCCCAAATGGAGTTTGGGAACGAGAGGCACGCGGTGGTGCAATGGGAAACGCTCCGTCTTTCATAGCGTCATGCGCCTCCGTTCGTCCAGGTAGCGGCGGATGAAGTCCTCGAAACTCTCTGCTGTGGAGACGAGCCGGTAATCGACATTCATCACCGCGCATTTCTCGCGGCAGGCGTCGATGGCTTTTTGCAGTTCCGCTTTATAGGCGGCGCGGGCGAGCGTGGGGTCGATCTCCAGCCGCTCGCCGGTTTCCAAATCGACGAATTCCGCCGCGCGCTCGAAGGAGAGGGTCAATTCCGCCGGATCGAGGATTTGCAGGAGGATCACATCGTGCATCTTCTTGCGGAAATGCGCCAGCGCCCGGAAAACGGCCTCGGGGTCGTCAAAAAGATCGGACAAGAGGACGATCAACCCGCGCCGGAAGGAGCGCTCGGCCAGCGCGTGGAGGGCGGGGCCCGTGGCGGTGCGCCCCTGCGGAGTGTGCGCGGCCAGGCGTTCCAAAATGAGCCGCAAATGCCGGATGCCGCCCCGCGCGGGAATCTCCTCGCGCAGGGTGTCGTCGTAAATCGTCAGCCCCAGCGAATCCTGCTGTTTGCTGACGAGGTAGCCGAGCGACGCCGCGATCCGGCAGGCGTATTCATACTTCGAGAGGCAGCCGGGCGAGGCGAACCCCATGGAGCCCGAGGCGTCCAGGATCACGTGCACGCGCAGGTTCGTCTCTTCCTCATACTGCTTGATGTAGTAGCGCTCCGTGCGGCCAAAGACTTTCCAGTCCAGCGCGTGGAGGTTGTCTCCCTTCACGTATTGCCGGTGGTCGGCGAACTCGACGCTGGCCCCCTTGAGCGGGCTGGCGTGCGATCCCGCGCGGAACCCTTCGACAATGCCGCGCGAACGGAGCGCGAGCGCTTCCAGCTTGCGCATCGCTTCGGGAGTGAGGAAATCGCTGATGCCGGGCATTAGTGCGTAACGGCGTAGTAGAGGACGTTGACGCCCAGCGCGGTGGCGTCTTTGGATTCGTAGCCGAGGGCGTAGGGAGCCAGGGCGTGTTCCCACCCGGCGCTGAGGTCGTTGGGCGTGTAGATGACGGAGAGCGCGCCGTTGAGTTCGATGCCGAACAACTCGGGGGCCACCTCGATTTTATCGCCCCTGCGCACGGCCAGCGCGGGCCGCGCCTTGACCACGGAGGCGTCGAGCGGCCGGGAATAGATCTCGTGCCCGGCGGGAATCGCGTTGAGCGTCTTGCCGGGGAGCACTTTGGCGATTTGCTGGCGGAAGGCGGCGTCAAACGTGGGGCGGCCTTCCCCGGCTTCCACCAGCAGCACGCCGCCGTTGGCCAGGAACCGGCGCAGGGCGGCGATCTCGGCTTCCGTGAGGCTGAAATCGGTGGTCCCCGTCATATACAGGAACGGCATTTCAAAAATCGCGGGATCGGTGAGGGCCACATCGCGCAGCTCGAAGGAGACCGGCGTGCCGGTGGCCGTGTGGAACTGGTTGAGCAGCATCGGGAACGCGGCGGCGCGCGTCTTCCACGGGCCTTCGTGGATGATCTGGCCGACGCGGAACTTGCCCGCCGTCTTTTTGTCGGCATTGACGAGTTCCACGCTCCTGCCGACGCTGTGCCCGGCGTCGCGCATGGCGGTGATGTAGCTGATGAGGTTCGCGCCGATCTTGCGGGCGTCGGCATCGTCGTAGCCCCAGCTTTCGCACGCGTTCGCCTCCCAGCCCAGCGCGATGTCCCAGCGGGAGATGAAAATCGCCGTCCGGTTGTCCAGGTCCACGCCGTCCAGCCACGGGTGCGGGTCGCTTGCCAGGCCGTCCTTCACCATGCGCGGGCGGTAGGCCACTTTGTCGATCTCGTAAAAGGAGTGGAACGCCGGGTGATCCATGCGGACGCGGTAGAGCGGGCTCTCGGGGATGATCTGCCGCGCGGCTTCGCGGGCGGACTGGTAAAAGGCCGGGTTGCCCACCAGCGCGTTGAACACGATCGTGCCGCCGTTGAGCAGATACTCGCGCAGGAGCCGGACTTCCGCCGCGCTCAGTTTGAAGGGCTTGTAGCCGCTGCGGTAGAGGATCGGGTTGCGCTCGGCCTCGGGCGAGATCTCTTTGAACGGCTTCACGTTGGAGCTGAAGTTCACCTTCATCTCCTGGCTCATCCACTGGAGCAGGCCCTTCAGGTCATTGGGCGTCCGCGTCCAGTCGTCGGCGTCGCCGGTCGAGATCTTGGTGAGCATCACCGGCGGCTGGGGCGGGTTCTTGCGTTCCTGGCGCTTCTGGAAGACGGCGGGGTAGGGGAGCGGCGGCATCCCCTCGGAGGAGGAAATCTGGGCGGGCGGCGGTTTGGGGGACTCCAGGGGAGGCGGGTCCGGCGGACGCAATTCGCCCCAGGCCGGAGAGACAAGGGGGGCAATCGCAAGCAGACCCGCGAGGAGACGCAAACGGTTCATAAACGGCTGGGTGGAAAACATAAAAAGAGT
>JAQTMF010000272.1 GCA_028714515.1 Chthoniobacteraceae bacterium
GGAAATTCTTGCCTGCGGGGCGCAACGGGAATGTGAGATGACGCTGGAGACCGCGCAGGGCCGGCGCTCCTATGGCGTGACGCTGGGGGTGTACCGCGGCGATGCCGGGGAGGTGGCCGGGGTGTTGGGGCGGCTTTGCGATCTTTCGGAGCGCAAGCGGCTGGAGGGGGCGATTGTGGAGGCGCGCGAGTGTGAGACGCGCCGCATCGCGATGGATTTGCACGACGGGCTTTGCCAGGAACTCGCGGCGGTTTCGCTGATCTCGCGGCTGTTGGAGAAGAAGTTGGGGGATACGGATTGCGCCCAGGGGAAGATCGCGGGGCATATCGCCGAGCTGACGAAGAAGCTGGCGGTGTCGGCGCGTAACCTGGTGCATAGTCTCGCGCCACCGCGGATGTGCGGGGAGTATTTCGTGGAGAATCTGCGCCGTGTGGCGGCGAATCTCTGCGCGGCGTTCCCGGTGCAGTGCGGGATCGAGGGGTGCTGGCCGGAGCGGCTCAAGGAGGACGCGGTGGCGGCGCATCTTTACCGCATCGCGCATGAGGCGATGCATAATGCGGCGCGGCACAGCGGGGGCAATTATATCACCGTGCGCCTGCGGGCTTCGCGGGAGGCGTTCGCGCTGTTTGTCTCGGATAACGGCCATGGTTTCGCGCCGCGTTCGGCCCGGCACGGCGGCATCGGGTTGGAGACGATGAAATACCGCGCGGGGCTGATCGGCGGGATGCTCAAAATCGAGTCGTCTCCCGGGCATGGGACGACGGTGGTGTGCCGGGTGGCGCTTCCTTAACTTTATTCATGCAACTCTGGAATCTTGAAAACAAACGGCCGGTTTTTGCCGGGGATGTGGGACGGCGTCCTACGAAAGAGGAACGGCGGTCCTGCATGAGGATGAGAAATTGGACGGCTAGGCGGGGGGCCGCTTGCGAAATAGGATCGGTTCACATCAAAACCAAAATGAAAACCTTCTTAATACTGGGTATCGGGCTGGCGCTTGCGGGGACGTGTGCGTGGGCGCAGCCGGTGGTGGGGCTCGGACGGGTGGAGTCGGGCGCGGGCAACGGGGCGGCGGTGCTTGGCAAGAACGCCCCGATTCCGCCGGAGACTTCGCTGAAGGCGGGGCCCAACGGGGCGATTCTGGTTTTTGGTGACCGCTCGCGCATCCGGCTCGCGCCGGGAAGTTGGTTCATTTTGTCCGGCGGCGCGCCCGCCAATCCGGCGCTGGAGGCGCCTATCGAGGCGCCCAATGCGACGTCCGCGTTGAAGTCGATTCTGACGCAACGCAATGCGCAGCGTTACCGCAATGAGGCGGAGCTGGCTGTCGCCCGCGATGTGATCACGCTTCAATCCGGCGCGTTGATTGCCGACCAGGGGACGACGACGATGGATGTGCGCGTGATGCAACAGACGTTGCGTTCGGCCGAGGCGCGGTTTTCCGTCAATGTCGTTTCGCCGGAGAGCGCGCGGCTCACGGTGTTGCTGGGGACGGTGACGGTCGCGCCGGATCTGGCGACTTCGATGCCGGTTGGCGCGGGCGAGTTTTCTCTTTTGACTTACAATAACGCGGGCCGCATGGCGGCTTCCGCTCCGGCCAAGATCGCGGGGAGCGATGTGGCGATGGCGGATGCGGCGGCGCTTCGCATGGGGCAGGCGGGGCGGCTGGAGCCGGTCGGCGAGCGCACGGACAATTCCAAGGAGATCGAGCCGGTCGGCGAACGGTTGGGGGACCCGGGGACGATGGTGGGGGACCCCTCGCTGGCGCCCGGGCCGCGTGTCGGCACGGGGCCGTCGGTGCCGTTCGATCTCGCCAACCCGCGCACGAAGAGTCCCAAAGTTTTATCCACTCCGAACCCGATCAATATCATCGGGCCGGTGCAATCGCCCACTCAACCCTGATCCCAAATATCCCCTATGTCGCACATTCCAAGCCGATTTATTGTCGTCGTCTCGCCTCTGCTCTTGCTGGCTTCTTCGTCGTCCGTGTTAACGGCTCCGCCGGCGGCGGCGAAGGAGGAGGGGACGGTAACTCCCGTGGCGGAAAAGGTGCTCAACGCCGATGCGGATAGCGCGGCGGCGGATGCGGCGGTTACGCCCGCCATCCAGCCAGCGGCGCCGGTCGAGGTGTTGAAGACTCCGGCCATTGTGGCGGAGCCGGAGCCGCTCGCGCCGGCGGCCGAAGCGCCCAAGCTCAGCACGTTGGCGGCGCAGGTCCAGGCTTCCCGCTCGCTCGCGGATTCCACGCCCGCCCCGGCGGCGGCGGATGTGCCGGGCATGATGGCTCCGTTTGGGGAGATCTCCAATTTCTCGCTGGGGCACACGGTGCCGGGATCGAAGTGGCGGCTGTATCCGCATGCGGGGATCAGCGGCATTTTCGATGACAATATCTATTTGACGGAGAACAATAAGACTTCGGATTTCTATTTTGCGCTTTCTCCCGGCTTGGGGGCGACGTACGGGTCGGATGACGCCAGGCTGCAAGTGAAGGCGGATTACACGGCGAGCTTTCTCGCGTTCATGGACCACAGTTCCGAGGATGCGGTGGACCAGAACGCCCTGATGCGGGTGACTTATACGCTGCCGAAGCTGACGCTGGGGTTGAACCTCGGTTTCCAATCGCTCTCCGGGGCAAATATTGATGTGGGCGATCGTGTGCGGCGGCAGATTTACTATGCAGGCATTACGTCGAGCTATGCGCTGGACGAGAAATTCTCGGTTGATTTGGATGTCGATGAAACGGTTGCCGATTACAAGGGGCTCCTGGATTCCAATGAGACGCGCATTCAGACGTGGTTGAACTACCAGGCGACGGGGAAGTTGAATGTCGGCGTGGGGATTACGGGCGGGTTTTTGAATGTGCAGGAGAGCCCCGATCAGACTTATGAGGAGCTGCTGTTGCGGGCGCGTTACGATGCGACCGGGAAGCTCTCCATCTACGGGAACGCGGGCGTGCAGGTGCAGCAGTCCGACGTGACGGATGTGGCTCCTGTTTTCGCCATCGGCGTCGCTTATTCGCCTCTCGCGAAGACGACGATCACGGTGGATATCCACGAGCGCATCTATGGTTCGGCGGCGTTGGAGGGCCAGGATTACCGGGCGACCGGGATCATGGTGGGGCTGAACCAGGAGCTGTGGGTGAATGTGTCGGCGTTCCTGAATGCCGGGTATGAGAATACGGCGTATTACGCGGTGGAGAAGGGGATCGCGGCGGACCGCGAGGATCACTATGTCTACGTGCGCGTGGGCCCGGATTGGCAGGTGCGGCCGTGGTGGCGCTTGAGTTCGTTCTACGAGTTCAGCAATAACTCTTCGAGCGGCATCGGGAACCGTCCTTTCACGCGCAACCGCGTGGGGATCCAGGCGAACTTCGAGTTTTAGCGCATCCCCCTTTTCCCTCCCTCCGCCGGATGAAAAAGATCCCTCTTCTGTTTCTGTGCGCCGCGTTTGCCCTGCCGTGTTTGGGGGATCCTCCGCAGCCGCCTCC
>JAQTMF010000273.1 GCA_028714515.1 Chthoniobacteraceae bacterium
CACCTCAAGAGCCAGGTCGTCAGCTTGCAGGCCTTCGCGCCCGACGTATCCAGCCCCACGGCCTACGTTATCAACCGGATGCAGGCCCGGAAGCCCGAAGACCGCTATGCCTCCTACGACGAGTTGCTCGAGCACCTGGAATATGCCCGCTCCGAACTGCTGGGCAGCGCGGGCAAAGCGCGCCAGCCCAAGGCGCGCCTGGTGGTGGAGACGGAGAAGCAGCAAAACGTCTTTGGCTACATCCTCATGGCGGGCATCCTGTTTACCGCCGTGATGGGGGGCATCCTTTACGCCTACAAGGACTCCATCATCAGCAGCCGCTCCGGCGTGGAAGATGTGGCCCGGATGCGCCTGGAGCGTTCGCTCGGCAACGTGGACCAAACGCTGACCCGCGTCCGCAAGGAGTTGGTGGCCGGGAACGCGCAGACGGCGATCGCGGCGGTCCAGACCTTGGAGGGGCGGGCGGATGTCCCGGAGACTTCCAAAGTCTGGGTGGCCCTGCACGAATGCGCCGCGCGCCTGTTGAACGAGGAATTTTGGAAGACGCGGGAAATCACCGCCCAGCTCCCGGAAAAACGGGCATACAAGCGGGAAAACCGAACCGAGGAAGAGCAATTGCGCCGTTTCCTGACCAGCCTTGGCGCGCTGATGCGCACCCGGGGCAAGGCGCTCGATCCGGCCATGAACACCTGGCCCAAGGGAACCTTCGAGCCCCTCGGCTTCTTCCTCGTGGGGTTGAAGGAGTGGGACGCGGCCCGGTTCGACTCGGCGGCCGAGTACTTCCAGAAATTCCTGGCGTGGGAACCGAAGGACAATTGGGTGTGGATCGCCGAATTCAAGCCGCTGGCGCAGAAAGCCCGCGACGACGCCGCGGCGTTCCAGAACGCCAAGACGCTCGCGGCGGGCGCCGATACCCCGGAGAAGAAAGCGGCCGCAGCCAAGCAGATTGCCGCGCTCAAAACGAAGTTGAAGCTGCCGGGCCGGTTGCCGGAGGAACTGGCTATCTATGAAGCGAACCTGAAGGCCGCGCCGGAGCCGAGCGGGCGCGCGGGCGTCGCGGCCCTCTTGGGCCGGGTGCAACCGGCGGAGGCGGGCCGGGCGGCGAATGCGTTGAGGGACGCCTCGGCCCAAAAGGCCCTGTCGCAAAAAGCGGCCGCCATTGGCGACCTCCAAAAGGCGCTTATCGAGGACTTGAACCGGTTCACCGCCAACCGGTGGATCGCCCGGCGCAGCGGCCCCGCCATCGGAGGACGGGTCGTCCAAGCCGACGAAACGGCGATCCAGATTCAGCCGACAACGGGCGGCGCGCCGGTCTCGGTGCCATGGACCGACGTGATGCCCTCATCCGTGCTGGTTTGGGCGGATTCCATGGTTTCCGCAACCCCCGAGCTTTTGTGGCAGGGGGCCGTGTATGCCTCCGTGGCCGCCTATCCGAGGGAGGCCCAGTCGCGCGGCGCGCGGGCCGCGGAGTTGCGCAAGGAATACGCCCCGCTCCTCCCCTTGTTGAAAGTGCCGTAGTCGAAATTCCCGAGGATTCCCGTGCGTATTTTCAAAGCAGCTTTCTTTTGCGGCGCGTTGGCGTCGGCCCTGGCCGGTTTTTTGTATCACCTGGGGGCGTTCGAGCCGTGGACCCGCGCGGTCTTCGGCGCGGCGGCCGGGGGCGGCGCGTGGGCGCAGGCGTTCGGGGCCATCGTGCTCGGCTTCGGGCTCGCGTGGACGACGCTGAAAATCGACGCGCAGGCGCTCAAGCTCGTCACGGCGGCGGTCACGCTCGCGGAGACGGCGGTGCTGGCTTGGGTGCTCTTTCTTTTTGGCGTCGCGTGGCCTCCGTTCACGGCGCTCGCGGCCGGGGTGCTGGGCTGCGGCTTCGGCCTGGCCTACCGCTGGACCTTGACGGGACGCCGGGCCCGGATGCTGGCCCGGAGCTTGGGCGGCAGGGTTTCGCGGGAGACCTTCGAGCGGCTGGTGGCCGTTAAAGCAAACCTTCCCCAAGCCGGGGCGGAGCGGGAGGCGAGCGTGGTCGTCTGCCGGTTGCTCAACCGCCGGGAGGTTGCCGAGCAGCTTGAGGCGGAGGATTTCGTGGCGCTTTCCAACGCCTTCTTTCACGCGGCCTCGCAAGCGCTCCTCGACGCCGGGGGCGTGTTGACGGAGGCGGACGGCAAACATGTGGAGGCGGTGTTCGGCGTGCCCTCCATCGGCGCGGCCCACGCGGAGCAAGCGGCGCTGGCCGCCTGCGCGCTGGGGCGGGCGATGGAGAACTTCCGCCGGCAATGCGCGGTGCGCTGGGGCGTCGAACCGGACGGCTGCGCGGCCGTCAACTCCGGGACGCTCATCGCGGGAATCTTTGGCGCGGGCTCCCTGGCGGGCTTTAGCGTGGCGGGCCCGGCGCTCGATTTCTGCCGCCGCCTGTGCCGGATGAACACGCACTATGGCACGCGGGTGCTCGCCGGGCCGGAGACGTTGCGGCTGGCGCGCGGGGCCGTCGAGGCGCGCCCGGTGGATTTGCTGTGGGAAGAGGAGGTGCGCGAGGAACTTTACGAACTGCTGGGAGCCCGCGGCGCGCTGGACGCCGGGGCGCTGGCGCGGCGCGACGCCTTCTGGCTCGCCGTGATCCTCTTCCGCTCCGGCCGCAACCGGGAGGCGGCCGAGCGTTTCGAGGCGCTTTTGCACGACGAGCCCGGCGCGGAAGATCCGCTTATCCAGTATTACCTTGCCCTCCTTCAGCCGCCGTCCGCCTCATGAAACGCGCCGAATATCCCGCCCCGCTCCAGGAGTTGATCGCCCAGTTGAAACGGATGCCGGGCGTCGGGCCGCGTTCCGCCGAGCGGATCGCCCTCTGGATGGTCAGCGCCCGCAACGCGCGTCCCACGGAGATCGCCTCGGCCATCGCCGCCGTTAGCGAAGGGGTCCACCCCTGCCCGCAATGCGGCTTTTTCACCTCCGAGCCGCTCTGCGCCATCTGCGCGGACCCGGAGCGCGTGCGCGAAATGCTCTGCGTCGTGGAGACGGCCACGGAGATCCTGCCGCTGGAGCGGACCGGGGCGTTTCGCGGTTTGTACCACGCGCTGGGCGGGCGGATCTCGCCGCTCGACCACGTGGGGCCGGAGGATCTGCGCATCCCCGAACTGCTGGAGCGCGTGCGCACGCAGCGTCCCGCCGAAGTCATCCTTGCCCTCGGGGCCGACGTCGAAGGGGAGGCGACGGCGAACTACCTCGCGGGATTACTGCGGGAACTGCCCGTGCAAGTGACGCGCATCGCCCAGGGGCTCCCGGCCGGGGGCGGACTGGAGCAGGCCGACGAGCTGACCTTGAGCCGCGCACTCGGCGGCCGCGTGAAGATGTGAAGGGTTGAGGGGCAAAAGTTGAGAGTTGAGAGTTGAGAAAATGGGGGGCTCCGCGCCGTTCCTTCACTCAACTCTCAACTTTCTGTTCTCTCAACTTCATCCCGCGTCCACTCCGGGG
>JAQTMF010000274.1 GCA_028714515.1 Chthoniobacteraceae bacterium
CCGCGTCCGGTCTCGCCGTGGAAATATTCGTGAAAAAGAACGAGGTCGCGCCAGTGGGGATCGGCGGCAAACCGCGCGTCGCCGCCATGGCACGGGCGGCGGCCCTCGGCGTCGGGCAGGAAGATCTCGGCCAGCCGGGATTCGAGTTCGCGGGCGACTTCGCACAGGTTCATCATCCGGCCGGAGCCGGTGGGGCACTCGACGCGCAGGGTGTCGCCGTAGAAATGGTGGTAACGCTCCAGCGCCTCGATGAGGAGGTGGTTGACGGGGAACCAGACCGGGCCGCGCCAGTTCGAGTTGCCGCCGAATAGGGACGACGTGGATTCGCCCGGCTCGTAATCGATGGTGTGGCTCGCGGCACAGCCCTCCAATGTGTAGGGGTGCTTTTCGTGATACTTCGAGACGGACCGCAGGCCGTGGGGGGAGAGGAATTCGTTTTCGTCGAGCATGGGCCGGAGCACGCGCACCAGGCGCTCCCGCGACGGGATGGCCAGCAGGCGGCGGCCGCCCCCCTTCGGGCAATAGGTGATCGTCTCGGCGAGGCCCGCGCGGTGCTCCATGAACCACCGGAAGCGTTTCGAAAAGCCCGGCGCTCTTTCGAGCGTCTCGTCCTCCAACACCTCCACCGCGATGAGCGGCAGGAGGCCGACCAGCGAACGCACTTTGAGGGGAAAGACGCTCCCGCCCATGCGGGCCTGGTCGTAATAAAAACCGTCCTCCTCGCTCCAGAGCCCCGTGCCGCCGAGGCCGTTCATGGCGTCGGCGATCTGTACGAAGTGCTCGAAGAATTTGGAGGCCATGTCGCCGTAGGGCGTGGAGGGTCCCCCGCCCTGGTCCCGGGCCAGTTCCAGGGCGATGCTCAACATCGTGCCGCAATAGAAGGCCATCCAGGCCGTGGCGTCGGCTTGCAGCAGCGTCCCGCCGTTGGGCAGCGGTTGGGAGCGGTCGAAGACGCCGATGTTGTCGAGGCCGAGGAAGCCGCCCGAAAATAAGTTCTCGCCGTTGAGGTCCTTGCGGTTGACCCACCAGGTGAAGTTGAGCAGCAATTTCTGGAACACGCGTTCCAGGAAGATGCGGTCGCGGCACCCGCGTTTGCCGGAGATTTTGTAGACACGCCACGCGGCCCAGGCGTGCACCGGGGGGTTCACGTCGCTGAAGGAATACTCGTAGGCGGGCACCTGGCCGCTGGGGTGCATGTACCACTCGCGCAGGAAGAGGAGGAGTTGCTCTTTGGCGTAGCACGGGTCGAGGTAGGCAAAGGGGATCATGTGGAAGGCGAGATCCCAGGAGGCGAACCACGGGTATTCCCAGCCGTCCGGCATGGAGACAACGTCCCGGCTGTAAAGGTGCGTCCAGTGCCGGTCGCGCTGGGCCAGGCGGCAGGCGGGCGGCGGAGGGAAAGCGGGATCCCCTTTCAACCAATCCTCGACGACGAAATGGTAGAATTGTTTCGTCCACAACAGCCCGGCCGAGGCCTGCTTCAGGACACTCCATTCGCCTTCGCCGAGGTTTACCGCCGACAACGCGCGGTGAAACGCGGCGGACTCGGCGATGCGGGCGTCGAATATGTTTTCAAACGCGGGCCCGAACGGATCGGCCGGAAGCTCGGACGCGGCGGACAGGCGCAGTTTGATGACCCGGGACTCCCCGGGCCGGAGGAAAAGCGCGTAATAGAGCGCGGCTTTTGTGCCGGTGTTCGCGGGGTTGATCGCGCCGGTATTGCCGTGGATGACGTATTCATGGAAGGCGTCTTTGACAAAAGCGCGCCCCTCGCCCGTGCCCCACAGGCGGCGGGTGTTGGTTTCGTTTTCCGTGAAGAGGACGCGCGGAAGCTCTCCGCCGGGGCCGGGGCCGAACTCCAGGCAAAAGCGGCCCAAGGTCTGGTGCTCCAGCGAAAGGCGCGCCGCGTTTTCCTGCGTGATGACGGGCTTCGCGCCCAGGCCCTCGCTGGTCCCTCCCCAGGCCCAGGTGTTGCGGAACCACGCGGTGGGCAGGAGGTGAAGCACCGTTTCCCGAGGGCCGCGGTTGGCCACCGTCAGGCGAATGAGGATGTCGTCGGGGGTGTTTTTCGCGTATTCGGCGAAGACGTCGAAGTAGCGGTTTTCGTCAAAGGCGCCGGTGTCCGCGAGTTCGAACTCGGGCTCTTTGCGGCTCCGGCGGCGGTTTTCCTCCAGCAGCGCCGCGTAGGGGAACGCCGCCTGCGGGTATTTGTAGAGCGCCTTGGCGTAGGAATACGTGGGCGTGGCTTCGAGGTAAAAATACGCTTCCTTCACATCCTCGCCGTGGTTGCCCTCGGTGTTGGTAAGGCCGAAGAGCCGCTCTTTGAGGATGGGGTCGTTGCCGTTCCAGAGCGCCAGCGCGAAGCAGAGGCGGCATTCCCGGTCGGCAAAGCCAAGCAGGCCGTCCTCGCCCCAGCGGTAGGCGCGGCTGCGGGCGTGATCGTGCGGGAAATAGGCCCACGAGTCGCCGTTCGCGGAATAGTCCTCGCGCACGGTCGCCCACTGGCGCTCGGCGAGATACGTTCCCCAGCGCTTCCAGTTGGCCGTGCGGGCGGTGTCGTCGGCCAGCCGTTGCCGTTCCTGATCAGGGGCGGGCTCCATAGGGCGTTATTGCTCGGAGTAAGTCCGGCTCAGGCCGCCGTCCACGACGAGCGTCGCGCCCGTGATGTAATCGGCGTCGGCCGAGGCGAGGAAGGCGGCCAGCCCCGCGACCTCCTCCGGCTTCCCCAGGCGCTTCAACGGGATCTTGGCCAGCAAGGGCTGGAGCAAGGCGGGGTTGTTGAGCAGCGCGGCGTTGATCGGCGTCTCAATGGCTCCCGGGGCGATGTTGTTCACGGTGATGCCGAACGGCGCAAGCTCCATGGCAAGATCGCGCATCAGCATCCGCAGCCCCCCTTTGCTGGCGCAATAGGAGGCGAAATGCGGGAACGGCAGATCCTCGTGGATGGAGCTGATGTTGATGATTTTCCCCGGGCGCTGGGTCTCGATGAGATGGTGGGCGAAGGCCTGCGTGGCGAAGAAGGTTCCCTTCAGGTTGATATCGAGGACGAAATCGTAGTCCCCTTCCGTGACTTCGGGAAAAGGGGCCGATTTTTCCACCCCGGCGTTGTTGACGAGGATGTCGATTTTTCCCATCGCCGCGACTCCGGCCGAGACCATCCGGCAGTCGTCCGCGTGGTTGCCCAGGTCGCCTTCGATCGCACAGCAGCGGCGTCCGGCCGCTTGCACGATGCCGAGGGTTTCCCGGGCGTTGCCTACTTTCCGGTCGTCCAGGACGATGTCCGCCCCTTCCATCGCCAGCCGGATGGCGATGGCCCGGCCGATCCCCTGCCCGCCTCCCGTCACGAGCGCGACTTTTCCTTCGAGTTTCATGCACCTTCTCTTCGCGGCCTCCGGCGCGGGCGGACGGATGAAGTCG
>JAQTMF010000275.1 GCA_028714515.1 Chthoniobacteraceae bacterium
CATGGCCATCCGCGAAAAATACGCGCCGAGCAAACCGCTCGCGGGCGTCCGCATCATGGGCTCGCTCCACATGACGATCCAGACGGCGGTGCTCATCGAGACCCTCGCCGCCCTCGGCGCGCACGTTCGTTGGTGCAGTTGCAACATCTTCTCCACGCAGGACCACGCCGCCGCCGCCATCGCGCAAGCGGGCGTCTCCGTCTTTGCCTGGAAGGGCGAAAGCCTCGAAGAATACTGGGAATGCACCAACCGCGCCCTCACCTTCCCCGGCGGGCTCGGGCCGCAACTCATCGTGGACGACGGCGGCGACGCCACCCTCTTGATCCACAAAGGCTACGAACTGGAAAACGGCGATGCCTGGGTCAACACCGCCAGCGGCAATCACGAAGAGCAGGTCATCAAAGACCTCCTCAAAGCCGTCCACGCCGCCACCCCGTGCCGCTGGCATGAGGTCGTCAAAGAATGGCGCGGCGTCTCCGAAGAGACGACCACCGGCGTGCACCGCCTCTACCAGATGGTGGAAAAAGGCACCCTGCTCGTCCCGGCCGTGAACGTCAACGACACCGCCACCAAGAGCAAATTCGACAACCTCTACGGCTGCCGCCACTCGCTGGTGGACGGCATCAACCGGGCGCTCGACATGATGCTCTCCGGCAAGGTCGCCGTCGTATGCGGGTATGGCGACGTCGGCAAAGGCTGCGCCCAATCCCTCAAAGGCCAGGGCGCGCGCGTCATCGTCACCGAAGTCGATCCCATCAACGCCTTGCAGGCCGCGATGGAAGGCTACGAAGTCACCACCGTCGAGGAAACCCTCGGCCTCGGCAACCTCTACGTCACCACCACCGGCAACGTCGATATCATCACGCTCGAACACATGGAGCGGATGAAAACCCAGGCCGTCGTCTGCAACATCGGCCACTTCGACAACGAGATCCAGGTGGACCGCCTCAACGCCCGCCCGGGTGTCGTGAAGACCAACATCAAGCCGCAGGTGGACAAATACACGTTCCCGGACGGCCACGAAATCTTCCTGCTCGCCGAAGGCCGCCTCGTCAACCTCGGGTGCGCCACCGGCCACCCCTCGTTTGTGATGAGCAACAGCTTCTCCAACCAAGTGCTCGCCCAGCTCGACCTCTGGAACAAGCGGGAGACGAACAAACCGGGCGTCAGCATCCTCTCCAAGAAACTCGACGAGGAAGTCGCGCGGCTGCACCTGGAAAAAATCGGCGTCAAACTGACGACCCTCAGCCAAAAGCAGGCGGAATACCTCGGCGTGCCCGTCGAAGGGCCCTACAAGTCCGAGCACTACCGCTACTAGGCGGGGAGACGATCCCTTCCAAAGCCCCGGCCCTCGTAGGAGCGCCGGGGCTTTTTTCGTTCACGATAGCGCGCGACGGTAGGGACGGCACTCCGTGCCGTCCGCAAGCGTGCCTCCCCATCTTGCGGAAACGACCGCATCGCACGCGCCGTCGCCTGGCGGCACGGAGTGCCGCCCCTACCGGCCGACGCGCCGCGAGCCTTACGCCACCAAGATCCGCGTTTTGCAGCGGATGTCGCGCGACGAAACGCCCGCTTCCACGACGAACTCGCCCGGCTCCACCGTCCAGCCGCCGTTCGCGGGGCTCCAGAACGCGAAAGCCTCGCGCGATAGCTCCACCTCCACGCTCCGGGTCTCGCCGGGTTGCAGGGCAACCTTCATGAAGCCTTTCAACTCGCGCACGGGGCGCGGGACGGAACATTCCGGCTGGCCCAGGTAGATCTGCACGACCTCGGCCCCGGAGCGTCGCCCGGTGTTGCTCACGTTGAGGCGAACACAGGCGCCGCCGTCGCCGGTTTTCTCCAGCCGCATCTCCGAAAGCCGGAAGGTGGTGTAGCTCAGCCCGTGGCCGAAGGGGAAGAGCGGCTCGATCCCCTTGGCGTCGTACCAGCGGTAGCCGACAAAAATGCCTTCCTTGTAATCGCAAACGTCCGCCGCGTAGTCGTTCAACGCGTGGGATGGCGCGTCCCGAAGCGCCTTGGGGAACGTCATGGTCAGCTTGCCGGAGGGGTTTACGTCGCCGAAGAGAATCTCGGCAATGGCGTTGCCTCCCTCCATGCCGCCATACCCCATCTGGACAATGGCCGGAACCCGGTCCACCCACGGCATTTCCATGGGCGATCCGCCGATGAGCACCGCCACGGTCTTCGGATTCAGCGCGGCGATCCGCTCCAGCAAGGCGTTCTGCCCGTCGTGCAGCGCCATATCCCGGCGGTCGCAGCCTTCCACATCGTATTGGTGATTGAGCCCGCCGAAGAAAAGGACGGCGTCGGCCGCTTTGACCGCTTCGAGCCATTCTTCCGGGCGCTCCCCGCCTTTGTCGCTGCCGGGCGGGACCCAGCCCAGCCGCAGGCGCACCTTGGGGCTCGTGGGCTTGAGCCACACGCACGCCTGGTAAACCCGCCCCGCTTCGAGGGCGACGCTCTTGGTCACAACGTCCGCGCCGTCGCCGTTTTCCCACCGCTGGATGAGATCCTGCCCGTCGAGCCCGAAGCTGGCGTGGTTCGCCCCCTCGAACACGAACTGGTAGACCCCGCTCTGCGGCGGCGTGAGCGTCGTTTTCCAGATCCCCGAATACTGCGCCGGCTTCCAGCCCTCGACGGGCGCGGAATCGGTCCAGTCGAAATCAATCCCGCCATCGGCGCTCTGCACGGCCTCCCCCTCGCATTCGCGGTTGGGATAACACGCCCCTTTCCATCCATGCGTCCCGGCCCCTTCGTCGGCCGTGCCAAGGACCTCGGCCGGGATCGGTTCGAACCCCTCGGCCTGGGGCGGATAGCCCCGGAAATGCTGGATGCGCACCGCGCCGCCCAGTTTGCGCCGCAGCCCCTCCAGCGGGGTGACTTCGCAGGGCGTCTTCACGGCGGAACTGTTCCCACCAAGGGCATGCTTGATGGTGGCGTTGTCTCCGATCACCACCAAGTTGCGGATCGCGGCTTGGGAGAGCGGCAGGATCTCGCGCTCGTTTTTGAGGAGCACCACGGCTTCGCGGGCAATCTCCAGGGCGGACTGCCGATGCTCCGGCGTCAGGCGCGCGCCCGGCTTCCGGTCCGCGTTGAACATGCCGATGCGGAACATGACGCGCAGAACGCGCCGCACCTTGTCGTCCGCCAGCGCCTCGGGCAATTCCCCGCGCTCGATCGCCTCGCGGAAGGGGCGCGCCAGATAATACTCCGCGTAAGGGCGGCTGGTGCCCATTTCCACATCCATCCCATTTTGGGCCGCTTCCATCGTATCGTGCACGCCGTTCCAGTCGGAAACCACCGCGCCGTCAAAGTCCCATTCGCCTTTGAGGATCTCATTCAGCAGGTAGGCGTTGTGGCAGCAATGCTGCCCCCGGAACACGTTGTAGCCTCCCATGATCGTC
>JAQTMF010000276.1 GCA_028714515.1 Chthoniobacteraceae bacterium
GCAAGACGGTGATTCTCGCGCCGGGCGGGCCGGATGCTTTGCTTTTGGCGGCGGATCTGGCGACGGGGAAGGTGCTTTGGAAGACGCCGAACCCGCACGGCTGGAAGATGACGCATTCTTCGGTGGTGCCGATGGAGTTCGGCGGGCGGCGGATGTATGTCTACTGCGCCAGCGGCGGGGTGGTGGGGGTTTCGGCGCAGGACGGCTCGATTTTGTGGGAGAGCGCGGAGTGGAAGATCGGCATCGCGACGATTGCCTCGCCTGTTCCCGTGGGCGACGGGCGCGTTTTCTTTTCGGGGGGCTATAATGCCGGGGCGATGATGGGGCGGCTGGTTCGGGAGGGGGAGAAGTTTTCGCTGAAGCCGCTTTTCCGCTTGGGCGCGCCGGTGTTTGGGGCGACGCAGCAGACGCCGATTTTGGCCAGGGAGCGGATTTTCGGGATCCGGCCCAATGACGGGCGGCTGGCTTGCGTGGATCTGGACGGGAAGCCGGTGTGGACGAGCGACGCCAAGGCGAAGTTCGGGCTGGGGCCGCTGATGATGGCGGACGGGCTTCTCTATGTGATGAATGACGACGGGCGGCTGGCGCTTTATGAGGCGTCGCCGGAGAAGGCGGCTCCGCTGGCTCAGGCCGATGTGTTCGCCGAGGGCGGTCACGAGGCGTGGGGGCCGATGGCGCTGGCCGGGGGGCGGCTCCTGGTGCGCGATTTTACCCGGATGATTTGCCTGGATGTAAAAGCGCGCTAATATCTTTTTCACCCGCCATGGCTTCTTCTCCCACTCCCTGGACTGCCCGAATGGACCGGCGCGCGTTTTTCCGCTACGGCCTGCTGGCGGGGGCGGCCGCGCTGACGGCTCGCGCGCTGACGCACGGGGGCGCGGGATCGTGCGCCACGGCCCGGGGCGTTTGCTCCGCCTGCCCCGGGTTGCCGGATTGCGGGCTGCCCCAGGCGCTTTCGGCCCGCGAGGGAGGGGCGGCCACACCCGGCGCTTCGGCCGGCGCGGGCGGGTCGTATGCTTTGATCCGCCGCATCCCGGGCGGGAAGGAACCGGCGCGCGCGGTGGAGTTCGGCCCCGACGGACGGCTCTGGCTGGCGGCGGGCAGCACGCTGGCGCTGCTCTCGGAGACGGGGGCGCGCGAACGGGAAATCGCTTTTGACGCGCCGGTGCGCGCGGTGGCGGTGGGCGCGGACGGCACGCTGTATGCCGGGCTGCGCGACCGGGTTGTGGTGTGCGGCGCGGATGGGCGGCGGCGGGCGGAATGGACGATCCCGGGGAAGCGCCCGTGGATTACCGGCCTGGCCGTGACGGAGGAGGCGCTTTTCGCGGCGGACGCGGGGAACCGCGTGGTGCTCCGCTTGGACCGCTCCGGGCGGCTGCTGGGACGGATCGGCGCGAAGGACCCCGAGCGGGATGTTCCCGGGTTTGTGATCCCGAGCCCGTATTTCACGGTGCGGGCGCATCCCGACGGGCTTCTGCGCGTGAATAACCCGGGGCGGCACCGGGTGGAGGCTTATACGCCGGAGGGGGATTTCGAGGGGGCTTGGGGGACGGCTTCGGCTTCGGCGGCCGGGTTCTGCGGCTGTTGCAACCCGGTGGGGCTGGCGCTGTTGCCGGACGGCCGGGTGGTGACGTGCGAGAAGGGGCTCCCGCGCGTGAAGATTTTTAGCGGCACGGGCGAGTTCGAGAGTGTGGCCGCGCCGAGCGCCGCGTTCCCGGAGGCCGCCCGCGCGGGGGCCGGGGCGGCGGATCTCGACGCGTCGCTGGCCGGGCTGGCGGTGGCGGCGGATGCCCGGGGGCGCCTTGCGGTGCTGGATCACGTGACCGGCTCGATTCACCTTTTTCAACCGAAAGCATGAGCACGCATCCTGATGAGCCGGTGAAACGGCGCGATTTCCTGGGCGGCGCGGCGCGCCTGGCGGCGATGACGGGGGTGGGCGCGCTGCTCGGCAAGCTGGGCGGGACGCTTGCCAGGGGGCAGACGGTTTGGCAGATCGACCCGGCGAAGTGCACGCGCTGTGGGAAGTGCGCGACGGCTTGCGTGCTGGAGCAGTCGGCCGTCAAATGCGTGCACGCCTATGCCATTTGCGGCTATTGCGAGCTGTGCACCGGTTATTTCGGGCCGGAGCCGAATGCGCTGACGACGGCGGCGGAGAACCAGTCGTGCCCGACGGCGGCGATCCAGCGGACGTTTGTGGAGGACCCTTATTATCAATACCGCATTGATGAGTCGCTTTGCATCGGCTGCGCGAAGTGCGTGACGGGGTGCAACCAGTATGGCAACGGGTCGTTGTTCCTCCAGATCCGGCACGACCGCTGCGCCCACTGCAATGTGTGCGCGATCGCGCGGGTCTGCCCCGGCGACGCTTTTGTGCGCGTCCCGGCCGGGCAGCCGTATTTGCTGAAAACCACGCCGACTACTTCGTAATGAATTCCCGTTTTTCCAAGGGCGCGGGGTTGCTTCTGCGCGCTGTTCCTTTCCTCCTTGCGTCTCCGGCTTTGGCCGAGCAGCGCTTCCCGCCGCCCGATTTCGAGGGAGGGTATCAGCTTCCCTCGGCTTCCACGCCGCCGCCCCGCGCGGAGTGGCTGCAATATCTGGACGGGACCGTGCTGCTGGGGGCGCTGGGGCTGGCGCTCTGGCTGGTTTATCGCCGCCGTTCGCGCCGGGGGGTGGCGGCGCTGTCGCTTTTTTCGCTCGCTTACTTCGGGTTCTACCGCGAGGGGTGCGTTTGCGCCATCGGCTCGGTGCAGAATGTGGCGCTCGCGCTGGCCGATCCGCGGTACGCGCTGCCGCTTTCGGTGCTGGTCTTTTTCCTCGCGCCGCTGCTGGTGGCGCTTTTCGCCGGGCGGGCTTTTTGCGCGGCGGTTTGCCCGCAGGGGGCGCTCCAGGATTGGATGCTGCTCAAGCCGGTGAAGGTGCCGGGGTGGCTGGAGGCGGGCTTGGGGCTGATCCCGCCGCTGTTCCTGGGCGCGGGGGTGATCTCGGCGGCGACGGGGGCCGGGTTCTGGATTTGCCGCTATGATCCGCTGGTGCCGTTTTTCCGCTTCAGCGGGAGCGCGGGGATGCTGGGGCTGGGGGTGGCGTTTCTGCTGGTGGGGATTTTCGTGGGGCGGCCTTATTGCCGGTTTTTGTGCCCTTACGGGGCGCTGCTCCGGTGGGTTTCGGCGGCGGCGAAGTGGCGGGTGCGCGTGACGCCCGCGACGTGCACGCGCTGTGCGCTTTGCCGCGAGACGTGCCCTTTTGGCGCGCTGCGGGAGCCGCCGCGACAGGAGCAAAAGCCGGCGGCGCGCGCCCGGGACCGCCGCAGGCTGGCGCTGACGCTGGGGCTGCTGCCGGTCTGGATTGCCGTGGGGGCTTGGGCGGGATCGCGGCTGGGGCTGGCCGCCGGGTGG
>JAQTMF010000277.1 GCA_028714515.1 Chthoniobacteraceae bacterium
CCCTTTTCCGATTTTTCTGCGTTGCATCCTTGGGTGTTATCTTCAGATAGCACCGCTGCGGATGCGCCTTGAAAAATCGAAAAATGGACTCGGAATTATATAAAGTATTCATCTGACAGGACACTAGCGCGCAAGAAGGGCATCAATCCGAAGGATTGAAAGAGGTTAGCCGGGGGTCGAGCGGAGCGACACCCCCGGTATACCGCGAACAATCAGCTCACCCTGGAAGGGTGGTAGAAAGCCCGTTTTCTGCCACCCTTCCAGGGTGAATGCGTGGCGGGGCGAATTCCGGTGGTGTCGGCGCGGGGACGCGCCTCAACCACCGGCTAACGGCTGGAAACCCTCCGGGTTTCTCTCTTGATCCGCGCTGCCTATTTCCTATTTTCCCCGGCTAAACAGATACCGGCACTCCGTGCCGTCTGTCACACCGTCCGGCCGGCGAAAAAAATCACGGCTGCCACTCGCCCGCCGCCGCCTCCGCGATCCGCTCGCGCTCGTCGGCGCCGATCTTCATCGGCGGCAGGTCGTCTTCCATCAGCGTGCGCACGATCACCGCCGCCGCGTCCGGCCGCCCCAGCTCGCGGGCCCGCCGCCGCATCGCCTCCAGGCGCTCCGGGTCGTCCAGCAGCCGATCGAGCTTGAACGCGATGGTCGTCATCTCGTTGCACTTGATGGCCACGCCGTCCTCCAGCAAATGGTCGCTGTTGCGGTCCTCCTGCCCCGGGATCGGCCCCAGGATGGCCATCGGCAGGCCGCAGCAAAGCGCCTCCGCCGTGGTCAGCCCCCCCGGTTTGCCGAGGTAAAGATCGGAGGCCTTCATGAGGTTGTGCATCTCGCGGCTGTAGCCGAGCACCTTGAAGTCCGGGTTCTCCGGCCCCACCAGCGCTTCCACGCGCTCCCGCAGCGCCTCGTTGGCCCCGCAAACCACCAGCGTCTGGATGCGGTGGCGCATCTGCCGCAGCTTGGCCACCACGAATTCCGCCGGGCTTACCCCAAAGGCCCCCGCGCTGAAAAGCAGCGTAAAGCGCTCCGGGTCGAGCCCCAGCGCCCGGCGCAGGCCCGCGCGGTCCGCCGGTTCCGCGAACACCGGGTCCACGGGAATGCCCGAGACGGTGATCCGCTCCGGCGGCAGCCCGAGCGCGAGCAGGTGCGCCTTGGTCTCTTCCAGCGCGACGAAATACCGGTGAAACGTCCGCGAAAGCCACATGGCGTGCATGTCCAGATCCGTCACGACCACGGAGAGATGCGTGTCGATGACCCCTTTCTCGATCAAATGGGCGATGATCCCCGTCGGCATGAAATGGGTGCAAATGACAATGTCGGGCCGGAAGCGGCGGATAAAGCGCACCAAGCGTTGCGATTGGAGCCGGTCCAGCCGCAGGCGCATGGCGTCCGTCTTCCACGGCTCGTCGCTCGCCTTGTAGGCCCAGCCGAGCACCTCCGGGGCCGACTTCACCAGCCGCAGGTAGAACTTGGAGTAGAAATTGTGGAAGAGCTTGTTGGTGTAGTCGAGGGCGTCGAGATGCTCCACGGCCTCCACCCCCGGCTCCCGGGCAAAACACTTCGCCAGAGCCTCGGCGGCCCGTACATGCCCCGAACCCGCGCTGGCGGAAAGGATGAGGATACGTTTGTCCATCTTCACGTTCGATTCTTGGCTTGGTTCCGCCGCGTATTCTTGCCATTCTTTGATTTCTGGCAACTCCACATTGCAGGGAGAGCAAAAACCGGTCCCAAACCCATCACACCCATGGAAATTGAACGGAAATTCCTGCTGCGCGCGCTGCCGCCTCTTTTCGAAACGCTGGAGGGCGCGGCCATCGAACAAGGCTACCTCGCCGCGGAGCCCGACGGCCGCCAGGTCCGCCTGCGCAAAAAGGGAGCCTCTCTTTTCCTCGCCGCCAAGCGTCCCCGCGAGGGTTTTTCCCGCGACGAAGCCGAAATCGCCCTGACGCCCGCCCAATTCGCCACCCTCTGGCCGCTCACCGCCGGGCGGCGGCTCACCAAAACGCGCTTCGAGGTCCCCCTGGGCGATCTCACCGTGGAGATCGACGTCTACGGCGGAAGCCACCAGGGCTTGGTGGTGGCGGAGGTGGAATTTGAAAGCGAGGCCGGGGCCCGCGCGTTCGCCCCCCCGGCGTGGTTCGCCGACGAGATCAGCACCCGCCCGGAATACAGCAACCGCAACCTGGCCCGCGAATGAAAACCGCCCCGAAACCCGCCTCCCTGCGGCTCCGGCGCTCCGAAGCCCCCGGCGCGGGGCTGTGCCGGATCGCGCGCGGGCAGATCGACGCCGCCTGCCGGATTCTGGAAGAGAAAGGGGACCCGCACCAAGCCGTGCACGAAGCGCGCAAGGCCATCAAAAAGCTCCGCGCCATCCTCCGCCTCGCCGCCCCGGAATGGGGCCGCACGCGCCGCAAGGCCGAAGCCGAACCGCTCCGCGCGGCCGCCCGCCTGCTGGCCCCGCTGCGCGACGCGCGCGTCCGGCTCCAGACCTTCGACACCCTCCTGCGCGAAGCCGAGCTGACCCCGGAGGAGTTTGCCCGGACCCGCGCCGCGCTGGAGGCGGCCTCCCAGCGGCTCGCCCGGGGAGCGGCCGGCCGCAGGCGCAAAGCCGTGGCGCTGCTGCGCGCCGCGCGCACCCGCATCCGGCGCTGGCAGCTCGGCGGCATGGATCGGAAAAGCCTCGCGCGGGAAATCCGGCGTTCCTACCGCAAGGGCCGCAAAGCGCTGGCCGCCTACCGCCAGACGCCCAGCCCGGCGTCGCTGCACGCCTGGCGCAAGCGGATGAAAACCCTTTTCTACCACTTGCGGATGGTCCATCCGTTTCTCTCCAAGCGAACGTCCAAAATCATCAAAACGCTGGAAGCGATGGGCGAACAAGCCGGGAACGTCCACGACCTCACCGTGTTGCGGGAAGCGCTGACCGCCACGCCAAAAGGGGTGCAAAACGCCCTTCTTATCGGCGAAATCGAGAGCGTTCTGCCCGCGTCCGGCGGGGCCCTCCTCGCGCGCGGCAACGCCTTTTACCGAGAACGCCCGCGCGGCTTCGCCCGGCGGCTGGAACGGGATTGACGGGGGCTTGCGGTCAAAGCGGCCGGTCCCAGTGTCCTGTTGGCGAAATAGACAACAAAAATCCGGCCAACGTGCTTGTCATCCCGAACGCAGTGAGGGACCTCGCAAACGTCTCGACGCTTTCCATTCTTCGGTATCCTGAAGCCTTGGAGAGATCCCTCGCAAGCTCGGGATGACCCGTTTGGAGACCGCGTTTCCTTTCACGCTTTCTGCCACGAACTTAGCTAACAGGACACTAGTGTCCTGTCAGATGAATACTTTATATAATTCCGAGTCCATTTTTCGATTTTTCAAGGCGCATCCGCAGCGGTGCTATC
>JAQTMF010000278.1 GCA_028714515.1 Chthoniobacteraceae bacterium
GCAAACGGCGTCCTTATTGCCGACCTTGTAAATCTGCTCCATCATCTTCTGCACGGCCGGATCGGCGGTGTTTTGGCCCTGTTTGAGCGTGTTCATTTGGAAGTCCTGAACCGCCTTTTGCAGAGCGGGCGAGACATAGCCGAAGTCGCAGCCCACCGTGGGCAGCCCCGTCATGAGTTTCTTGAACCCGGCCTGGGCGGCGAGCCCCGGTTTCTTGCCCGCCTTCACATCCATCATCTCGCGGAGAAGCGGCTCGCTGCTGCTGACCATGATCAGCCCCTTCTTCCAAGCCACCACGGGCCGCAGGAACGGCATGGGCAGCGGCATGGAAACTCCCCGGATTTTCAGGTCGCCCTCGTCGGCCTTGGTGATCATCGGGAGGGCGGAAAGCTGCTGATCGACGCGGTTGATGAGCACGTCGTCCTGCACCTGGATAAAGAGCGCCAGGGCGGGCTCGGGAAGGGTGATCGGCTGGCCGTTGGGGCCGCCGGGGATGGAGGTCATCCGGGTTTCGTCCAAGGTGAGGATCAGCGAATAGTTGGGCCCCAGCGAGGCGAGCAGGGCGGGCAGGTTCAGCCCGGCCATTTGCTGGAACTGTTGCGTCAGCGTATCGAGCCCCTGGCGCAGGTCGGCATTGGTGGCGGCCTCCTGGTTCAGGGCGTCCCAGATGGGGGCCAGCTTCGTGTTCCCGCTGGTGGCCAGCGCCGTGTGTTCGGGGAGATAGGCGATGAAATCCAGCGCGTTGGGCTCGCTGCCGTGGATCTTCCAGAGGAGGCCGTTGCCGTTGCCCGCCGCGTGGTGAAGCATCCACTTATTCTGATAATAGCCCGGCTCCAGGGCGATGGAGCTGAGGCCGAACCCCGTGATCTCCTTGATCCCGCTATTGGCCGTGAAGTGCGAGAGCGACTTCCAGGCGGCCTCCGCCTTGGCCTTGCCGTCGGCGTCCATTTTCGAGGCATCCATCAGCATGGGGCCCCATTCTGTCAATTTTTGCGAAGCGGCCTTCAGGAAACTCTCGGTGGAAAGGAAGAAATACAACCCGCCGCCCGTGTCGAGATGCCGGGCGATGGCGTCGAAGCTGGTCGGTTCGGCGGAGACGATTTTCGTGGGAGCCGGGGACGGCTGGGAAGGCGGAGCCTGGGGCGGGAGAGGGGCCGCTTGTTTCTGACACCCGGCCGGCGAGGCGAGAAGCAAAGCGGCGGGGAACCAACAGAGCGCGGGGGAAAGCTTCATGGGAGCGGAGTATTCTTTAATGGCACAAGAAAACCAAGTGGAATCGGCGGCGGGAGGGAGGGAAAAAGCGCGGCATAAATGGAACTGCCTTCTCGTCCCAATGCTCCAGCTTCGCCTTCTCGTTCCCAAGCTCCAGCTTGGGAACGCACTTGTCTTCGAAGCTCCAGCTTCGATAACCTGGCCAACATGCGCAGCCGTTACCGAGTATGTGAGCCCGACCGGGCGCATTTTGTAACGGGCACCATTGTCGAGTGGCTCCCTGTCTTTACCTCCGCCGCGTGTTGCGACATTCTCGTTCGATCCCTGGAACACTGCCGCCAGCACAAGGCGCTTCGAATTCACGCATGGGTCATCCTCGACAATCATTTTCACGCCATCCTTGCCGCGTCCGATCTCTCCGGCGTTTTACGCGACTTGAAAAGTTTCACCGCCGGGAAGATCGTGGAGCAACTCCAGACCGAGCGGCGCGATTGGCTTCTCAACCAGCTCCGGTTTTACCGCCAGGCGCACAAGCCGAACGCCTATCAAGTATGGCAGGAAGGCTCCCATCCGGAGGCGATCCTCAGCGATACGATCATGCGGCAGAAACTCGATTACCTGCACAACAACCCCGTCCAGCGAGGCTGGGTGGCATCGCCGGAGCATTGGCGCTATTCGTCGGCGCATGCGTGGATGGGCGGAACGGAGCCGGTGTTGCGGTGCGACGCTTGGTTGTAGACCGCGCGCCGTTCGGCGAGGCTGGAGCCTCGGGGACAGGGTGCGTTCCCAAGCTGGAGCTTGGGAACGAGAATTGCCCCTTTTTTACATATCCAGTAATAACCGCGCGGGGTCCTCGATGGCTTCCTTCACTTTGATGAGGAATGTCACCGCTTCCTTGCCGTCCACGACGCGGTGGTCGTAGCTCAAGGCCAGGTTCATCATCGGGCGGATGGCCACCTGGCCTTGCACGGCGATGGGCCGCTCCATGATTTTATGCAGGCCGAGGATGCCGCTCTGGGGCGGGTTCAAGATGGGCGTGCTCATCAGGGAGCCGTAGACGCCGCCGTTGGAGATGGTGAAGACGCCCCCTTGCAGGTCTTCCACGCGCAGTTTGCCTTCCCGCGCGGCCCCGGCGTAGACGAGGATGTCTTTTTCCAGTTGCGCGAAGCTCTTCCGGTCGGCGTCGCGGATGACGGGGACGACCAGCCCGCGCTCGGTGCCGACGGCCACGCCGATGTCGAAGTAGTGGTTCAATATCAGGTCCTCTCCGTCGAGGCGGCTGTTGACGCCGGGCACGGCTTTAAGGGCGGCGACGGCGGCTTTCAGGAAGAAGGACATGAAGCCGAGCTTGACGCCGTGTTCCTTTGCGAAGTCGTCTTTGAGCCGGGCGCGCAGGTCCATGACGGCGCTCATGTCGCACTCGTTGAAGGTGGTCAGGATGGCCGCCGTTTGCTGGGCCATGACGAGCTGGGCCGCGATTTTGCGCCGCAGGGGGGACATCTTTTTGCGGGTGAAGCGTTCCTCTTTCGGGGCGGGCGGAGCCACCGGCGCGGGGGCCGGTTGCGGCTGCGCTTCCTTCGGCGCGGGAGGCGGCGCGCCCGCGCCCGGTTCCTCCAGGGGGGCGGCGACCTGGCCGATTTTGACTTCCTCGCCCTGGGCGGCGGGTTGATGTAGCACGCCCGCTTTCTCGGCGGTGATCTCGGTGGAGACTTTGTCGGTTTCCAGGGTGAAGAGGATGTCGCCGGGGGCGACCGTTTCGCCTTCCTGTTTGTGCCAGACGGAAAGCACGCCGCTGACGATGGATTCGCCGACCGAGGGGATCTTGATTTCGAGGCTCATAAGGGGGTGCTGGTTCTATTGAAAGGCGTCCTGGACGAGTTGTTTTTGTTCCATCCGGTGGAGGGCGAGCGCGCCGACGGCCGGGCTGGCGGCTTCGCCCCGCCCCGCGTAGGCGAGGTGTTTGTGGAAGAGCGCGCCGAGCCGGGGGGCGATGAAGGTCCACGCGCCCATGTTTTGCGGTTCTTCCTGGCACCAGACGAACCGTTCCGCCTTCGGATACGCGGCCGCCGCCTCCTGGAGCGCGGCGGTGTGGAGCGGGTAGAGCTGCTCGATGCGGAGGATGGCGGTGTCGGCGCGCTGTTCTTTTTCCCGGTGGGCGAGCAGGTCGTAATA
>JAQTMF010000279.1 GCA_028714515.1 Chthoniobacteraceae bacterium
TCAATGCCCTAGCCAGATCGGTGGAAGCCAACGGTTCCCCCCGAACGCCTGCCGCGGCGAGCGGTGCCGGGAGTTTGAGGGGCGGCACCAGCCCCTCATCAGATCAGTAAAAATCACAGTTGCTGTTTAAATTTCGGCGCATCGTCTGCCTCCCAACCCTTTTTCGCTCCCGTTCATCCTGTCTTTTGCGCCAGCTTGAACGCGTGGAAACGGCCTAATCACTCGTTGCGCGGGTTGAACGGCCCGCGCCGAGTGCACCGTTCCCAGACCTTGTTCATCGACATCCGGGGCGGGTAGAGCGGTTGCCAGCCGGCCAGGTCCACGGGGACGAGCGCCGCCCCCACGCCATCGTAGAGCCCCTGCAAAGCCGCCGCCAGCGCGGCATCCGGCGCGTCCGGCTCCAGCGCCGGGCCGCAATGAATGAAGAGACTGGGGCGCGATTCCACCATCCACTCGTACCGGAAAGCCACCGGCAGGCGCAGCGCCCCGCTCCGGCGCGCCAGCCACGCGGCCCCGGGCTTCACCGCGATGGGAACCCACTGGGGCAACAGAACGCCTTGCGGGAAAATCCAGACGGCATTGCGCGGATCGGCCAGCAGGGACAGAGCCGCGCGCAGACCCGGCAGCGGAGATCCCTGGAGGTTGAGCCCGAACGCCCCCACCCACCGCAGCGGCCTGTAGTTCTGCAAGAGCGCTTCGGATTGCGCCAGGTAGAGCCGCCGTTGCGGGACGAGGGGGATCAGCAGCGCGGCGCCAAACCCGTCCCACCAGTTGGAATGGTTGGTGCAGATAAGCAGCGGGCGTCCCCCGGCCGCCGCCCGTTCCAATTCGGGGAGCCCCCGCACAAAGACGCCGTAGAAGCGCCGCCTCATGGTCCGGCGCACGCCCCGCACGAAGAGCCGCTCCAGCCACGGGATTTTGCGCGCTTCGATCATGCTCCTCCTCAAAGGAGGATTCGGCGCGCGGAGCGCCGGTGCGGTTTCGGCATCTCCTTGCCAAGCGGGGACGCCGATTCTACCGTTCCAGCTCTTTATCTTTTCCGAATGAATGCCGCTCTGCGCTCCCATGCCCTGATCGTCGCCAGCCTCCTCTTCGCCATTTTTCTCTGGGGCGGGAACAACACGGGCATCAAATACCTGGTGGAATCGTGGCCGCCGATCTGGGTCGGCGGGACGCGGTTTGTCTGCGCGGGGCTCCTCATGCTCGGCCTTTTGCGCTGGACGGATTGGCTGGGGCCGCAGACCGGCTGCGTGGCGGCCGCGAACCGCCGGCTCTGGTGGGGCGGGGGACTCGGCCTGGCGGTGTACATCGCCGTCTTCAACTGGGCGCTGACGTTCACCTCCGCCTCGCACGTGGCGCTGTACCTCGGGGCGTCGCCGGTCTGGGCGCTGCTGTGGGAAGGCCGGGCCGGGCGCGGCGGGAGCGAATACGCGCGGCGGTTCGTGGTGGCGGCGCTGGCGTTATTCGGCGTCTGCCTGCTGCTCTGGCCCGCGCTGAAGGGCGGCGGGCACGGCCGTCTCCCGTGGCTGGGCGAGTGCCTGGGGCTCGCGGCGAGCTTGCTGTGGGTCGTCTACGGGCGGCAATGCCGGGCGCTGGCGGCCACGCTCTCCGGCGCGGAAGTGAGCGCCCACACCATGTGGCGGGCGGGCCTCCTCCTCCTTCCCCTGGGGATGCTCGAAATCGCGGGCGGCCGCCCCGTGCCGTGGGACCCCAAACTGCTGGGCGTCCAGGTCTACTGCATCCTCGCGGGCGGCGTCGTGGCGTTCGGGCTTTGGAACCGCGCCCTGCGCTATTGGCGGACCAGCGAGGTCTACCTCTTCAACAACCTCATCCCCGCCAGCACAATGCTGTGGGCCTCTTTTTGCCTGGGCGAGCCGATGACCTCCACCTTCTGGCTGGCCACGGCGTGCATCGCCGGGGGCGTCACCCTGGCGCAGGCCAACTGGGAGCGCCTTTTGGGGAACATCTGGGCACCCGGGGAGTAGAGACGCTCCTTGCCAAGCGGGGAACGCGGGTTTCATACTCGGCGGCGTTATGAGTTTTTCTGAAGTGTATTCCGCCTCCACATCCTCGCCGCTGCTGCGCCGCTTCGCGCAATTACTGGAGCCGAAGACGGATGCGGAGCTGGAAACGCTGGCCCGCCGGGCGCACCTGGCCACGCTGGCCCACTTTGGGCGCGCGATGCGGATGTTCGCCCCCATCTACGTTTCCAACGAGTGCATCAACGCCTGCAAATATTGCGGGTTCTCCCGGGGCAACCCGATCCTGCGCCTCACGCTGCAAGTCGAGGAAGTCCGCAAAGAGGCGCAATACCTGGTCGGCCAAGGCTTCCGCAGCCTCCTGCTCGTGGCCGGGGAACACCCCAAATACGTTTCCGTCGATTACCTGGAGCGTTGCATCCGGGCGCTCACGCCGTTTGTGCCGAGCGTGCATATCGAAGTGGCCCCGATGAGCGTGGAGGACTACACGCCGCTCGTCCGCGCCGGAGCGGAAGGGCTCGTCGTATTCCAGGAGACCTACCACAAGGAGAGCTACGCCGAACTGCACCCCGCGGGACCGAAGAAAAACTACGCCTGGCGGCTCGACACCCCGGAGCGGGGCTACGCCGCCGGGTTCCGCCGCCTCGGCATCGGCGCGCTCTTCGGCCTCCGCCCCTGGCGCGAGGAGGCGGTCGCAAGCGCGGCGCACCTGGAGCACCTCTTCAAACATTGCTGGAAATCGCAGCTCACCATCTGCTTCCCCCGGCTGCGCCCGGCCGCCGGAGGCTTCCAGCCGCTCTACGACCTGTCGGACCGCGATTACATCCAGCTCCTCTGCGCCACGCGCCTCTGTTTCCCGCAGGTGGGCATCGTCGTGAGCACGCGGGAAACCCCCGCCTTTCGCGACGCGCTGGTGCCGCTGGGCGTCACCATGATGAGCGCCGGGAGCCACGTGGAACCGGGCGGCTACACCGGCCAGGGCAAGCGCGCCCTACACCACACCGTCCACGGGCGGCGGCTTTTCGACGAATCCGGGGCCGAGAGCGAGGCCGAGGGGCAGTTCGAGATCTCCGACCCGCGCACCGCCGCCGAAGTGGCCGCCATGCTCCACGCCAAAGGCTACGAACCCGTCTGGAAAGACTGGGACCGGGGCATCTTGCTGGACGAAGAAGGAGAGACACCCCTTGCCGCCGCGGCCTCCAACGCCTAGTGTCCTGTCAGACAAATCATTGTCATAATTCCGGCCCCTTTTCCGATTTTTCTGCGTTGCATCCTTGGGTGTTATCTTCAGATAGCACCGCTGCGGATGCGCCTTGAAAAATCGAAAAATGG
>JAQTMF010000280.1 GCA_028714515.1 Chthoniobacteraceae bacterium
CAGAAAGGAAGACATATGCCTTTTGAAAGAGTGGCTTTTCGAGAAGATTTATTCGCCAGGAAGGGCGAGAACGATGCGGAATGGCTCATCAAATCACACGAGGGAGAAAAGCCCATCGCCACCTGTTGCATGGAACTCACCGGGGAATCTTCACCCGTGGCCGTTTGCGACGCGGCGGAACTCGGCAAGCTCTCGTTACAGCACCCCCTTGTCTATCAGTATAGCTGGAATATCGGGCTCACCGGGCGGATGGGGTTGAACTGGCTGGACCTCCTGGATGAAGACGAAGCGCTGCTGGTGCAACTAATCCTCTACGGCGGCCAGTCGCGCTTCGTCTCAAGGGAGGTTTTCGCGACCCTCGAGTACCTGCCGCCGACCCGCAATCTCAAAGAAACACCGTCTTTCCTGGAATGGGGCAAGATCTTGCTGACCCATTCCGCGAGCTTGTCGGGCAACGTGGGAGCGTTGCTGCAACCCAACAACCCGCCTGCGGGTATTGGGCTGCAGTGCGCCGGAGCCATCGCCGCCACCATAGGGAATATGATTCCCAGCGACGACCAGGGATACTCAAAATGGTTCCTGTACAAGTTCGATATTCCTCTGGATACAAACGCCGGCGGATATGTGTACGGCGTGGAATGGCATATATCGCGCGCCGTGATCAAAGAAGTGGGGACGCGGCTCAGCGGAAAACTGGGCGTGGTTTTTCTGGACGCGCCGTTCCAAACAGAAAATGCCGCCAACGAATCTTTGCCCATCCATATCCAGGGCAAATTGGGGCTTCAGCCCAAACCCGAACACGGGAAATGGTGGGGCTTCTCCCTCGTGCCTCTGCGGGATAACGGGCCGAAACTGAAAGTGAGTCCCCGTTTGGTCAAGGACCAGTGACCAAGGGCCGCCCTTCTCCCCCTCTCTCCCGCCATCGCAACGGCGCCATCCCCGCGTGCTCCTTGAACGCCGCCGAAAGGTGGAACGCCGAGTTGAACCCCAATTCCTCCGCGATTTCGGCGAGCGTGCGCCGCGAATGCAGAAGCAGGGTCTCCGCGCTCCGCATCTGAAGCTGGCGGTAATACTGCTTGGGAGCCAGGCCGGTGAGCGCCTTGAAACATCGGCGGAAACGGTCGTAGCCGATGCCAAACTCCCGGGCCAGTTCCGTCATCTCGAACCCCTCGCCCAGCCTCTCAAGCATCCGCGATTGCGCCGCCCGCACGGCCCGCTCCTCCGCGCTCGGTTCGCCCGGCGCGCGGGCAAAGACAATTCGCGCCAAAAGATGCATCCCCAGCGTCGCCATCTGCTCGCGAACGCCCATCCCCTGTTCCCCCGCCAGGCGGCGCAGCGTCTCGAACGCCTCCACCAGCTCCGGCTCCACGCCCGGCACGAACACGGCGCTCTGCGGGCGCAGCACTCCGGCGGCCCTCAGGCGGTCCATCGCCGGACCGCGCAGCTCCAGGAAATACTCCGTCCAGCCCGTCTCGGCGTCCGGCGCGTAACGATGCCATACTTCGGGAAAGACCAGGAAAGCCGACCCCCTCCCGATTTCCACCGCCCCCATGGCCGCCGAGGCAAACGTCCCCCGCCCCGCCGCGATATAGAGCAACTGGTAACAATCCAGGATGCGCCCCCCGCGCGGCAGCCAGAAAAGATGATCGCCGGGATGCTGCCCGGGATTCGGCGGATACGGCGCGCCGGGAGCCGCCCGCGTCACCCCGCAAGCCGTCACCGCCGCGCCCCAAAGCTCCGATGTCCCGCCGTCCGGAAAATAAAACGCCGCGTCTTTCATGCAGCGCCATTTTTAATATGCCACGCGCCAGTTCGTCTATTCCGAAAAAGCCCCATTTCCACTAAAAAGAGCGCATCATGAACACCCCCGCCTACGCTCTCGCCCAGGAAACCTACGCCGCGCTCGGGGTCGATACCGAAGCCGCGCTCCAAAAACTGCAAACCGTCCCGATCTCCCTCCACTGCTGGCAGGGCGACGACGTGAGCGGCTCCGAACACCCCGACGCGAGCCTCACCGGCGGCGGCATCCAGGCCACCGGCAACTACCCCGGCAAGGCCCGCAATTTGCAGGAACTGCGGCAGGACCTCGACCGCGCCATCTCCCTCATCCCCGGCCGCCACCGGCTCAACCTCCACGCCTGCTACGCCGACCTGGGGGGGCAAAAAATCGACCGCAACCAGTACACCACCGCCCAGTTCCAGGGCTGGATCGACTGGTGCAAGCTGCGCGGGCTCGGCCTCGACTTCAACCCCACCTACTTCTCCCACCCGCTCGCCGCCGACGGCTTCACGCTTTCCCACAAGGACGCCGGGGTCCGCCAATTCTGGATTGAGCACGGCATCGCCTGCCGGAAAATCGCCGCCGAAATGGGCAAACAGCTCGGCACCCCGTGCGTCACCAACTTCTGGATTCCCGACGGCTACAAAGACACCCCCGTGGATCGCAAGGCCCCCCGTCAGCGCCTCGAAGCCTCGCTCGACGCCGTCTTCGCCGAGAAGATCGACCCGGCGTTCAACGTGGACGCCGTGGAAAGCAAACTCTTCGGCATCGGCTCCGAGTCTTACGTCGTCGGCTCCCACGAGTTTTACATGGGCTACGCCGTCAAAAACGGGACGCTCCTCTGCCTCGACGCCGGGCACTTTCACCCCACCGAATCCATCGCGGACAAGATCTCCAGCGTCCTCCAGTTCGTGCCCGAAATCCTGCTCCACGTCAGCCGGGGCGTCCGGTGGGACAGCGACCACGTGGTGCTCGCCGACGACGCGACGCGCGCCATCATGGAGGAACTCGTGCGCGGCGATTTCCTGGGCCGCACGCACATCGGCCTCGACTTTTTTGACGCCAGCATCAACCGCATCGCCGCGTGGGTCATCGGCGCGCGCGACGCCCTCAAGGCCCTGCTCGCCGCTCTGCTAGAGCCGGCCGCGCGCCTGCGCGAAGCGGAGGACGCGGGCGACTACACCACGCGCCTCGCGCTCTTGGAGGAAGCAAGGACGCTGCCCATGGGAGCGGTCTGGGACGAATACTGCGTCCGCCAGAACGTCCCCGTGGGCCCGGCCTGGCTGGACGACGTGAAGCACTACGAGCGCACCGTCCTGGCGGGGAGAGCGTAGAGGAGGTTGAGAGAGGAGGAAGTTGAGCGTTGAGAGAGACCTCTCGTTCCCAAGCTCCCCGTTGCCTCTCGTTTGCCTCTCGTTCCCAAGCTCCAGCTTGGGAACGCGCTTGTTTTCGAAGCTCTAGCTTCGTCATCCGTCGCCGCCTGACCCGCCCCCCTCCCCGCTGACC
>JAQTMF010000281.1 GCA_028714515.1 Chthoniobacteraceae bacterium
GCAAAGTCCGCGATCTTCGCCTGGAGCATTTTCGACTCCTCGGCGATGGCCTTTTGTTCGGCCGCCTGCGCTTGCAACGAGGCGTCAACCGCGCCTTCCGCGGGCTTTGCGCCCGCCAGGGACCATTGCGCCGTTTCGATTCCGGCTTGCAGGTTGGCGGCCTGCCTGTCGGCGAGTTGACGGACCTTCTCGGCGAGTTCGGCCGCCTCCTGGTCTGCCGCGTAGGCGGCGAGAATTTGTTTGAACTGCACCAGCACGCCCTTTTGCTGCGCGTAGGCGCCCGCGATCGCCGTGAGCGACGTCTTTGTATCGGCGGGATCGGCGGCGCTCCGCAGGAGGGCGATGATCTTCTCCATGTCCTTTTCGCTCAACCGCGAGAGGATGCTTTTCAGGCTCTTCAGGTTTCGCATCTCGTCGCCGTTCAAGCCGTTGCGCTCGTATTCGTCGATCATCGCGTTCAGCTCGGCCGCCAGCTTTTGCGAGTTGCCTTGAATCTGTTCCTGCTTGGTCGCGCCCTGTCGCGCGGTATCGGCGGGGGATTGAGCCTGTGCCGTAAAGCGAACGCCGGGGCAGGCTGTAAA
Organism: Chthoniobacteraceae bacterium; assembly: GCA_028714515.1. GTDB lineage: Bacteria > Verrucomicrobiota > Verrucomicrobiia > Chthoniobacterales > Chthoniobacteraceae > UBA695. The sequence continues at coordinate 582 of JAQTMF010000281.1, forward strand.
CACCAACGTAACAACCGTCATTTTGAGAAGGTTTGTTTTCATGGGTTTTGCTTTTGTTTTTCGAACAACGGCTCGCCAAGGTTCTTGTTGAGTTCCTGCTGGCTTGCCTCAATTTCGTTCAGGCCGCTCATGGTCTCGCGAAGACGGTTTGCGATGTCCAGACGCTTTTCTTCGTCGGTCACGATCTTCGTCTGGTAATGCTCGGTCGCGGCGGCGCCGGGGCCGCTTGCGCTGTTGTTGTCGGCCACGGTGATCCAGAATTCGATGGTGCTCCCGACGCCGGCGTGCGGCTGAAGCGAGGAGAGTTTCCATTCGAACCGCCGCGTTACGGTCTTTTCGGCGCGCTGGCCCATGTCGAACTCTATCGTTTTTTCCGCGCCCTGGTCGACGTTGAAATGCAGCGAGGCTTTGGAAATGCCGAAGTCGTCTTTGGCTTCGAAGGCGATGCGCAGAACCGCTTGCGAGGTGGCCGCTTCTTCCCTCCGGGTGGGGGCGACAATTTTGACGGTAGGCTCGCGGTCGGGCACCACGTCGATGTGATACACCACGCCTTCGCCGGATTCGACGCCGTCGGTGCTGACGAGGCGGGCGGAGAAGCCGGTCAGATCCTTGGGCGGGATTTCGATCTCGCCATGCAGAACGGTGGGGTCCTTGGCGTCGACTTGCATCGGCACTTCCCGGTCCAGCCCGGCGAGCCGCAGGGCGGCTTTGCTGATGGCCATGCTCGCTTTGAGCGTCACTTTGAGGTGGCTGCCAACAAGCAGGGAGAGATCGCTGACCTGGCGGCGCATGGGCGGATCGTCCAGGTAATCCGGGAAGACTTGTTCGCAGGCGACGTCGGCCACGGTCGGGCGCTTGAAGGTCTTGACGTTGTAGGCGGCCGAGGTCGCGTCGCCCAGTTTTACGATATAGCTAAACGCCTCCTGGGGGCTGCGGACGACGGCGTTGAAGCGGCCATGTTGGCTCGCGTCGGCCGTCAGCGTGAATTCCCGCTTCTGGCCCGTCGCGCTGGTGGTGATGACGCGCCCCTGCGACGGGATGATCCCCCCGGCCGTCACCTCGATTTTGAGGTCCTCGCCGAAGCCCACGTTTTTGTCGCCGGTGACGCTGACGAGGTAGGTCCAGCCGGGAAGCGGCACGTTGAAGAGCATCGCGCGCTTGAGCAAAAGGACGCTCGCGCCGCCGCCGAGGAAGAACAGCGCGCACGCGACGGCGGTGATGCCCGTGCACGTTTTCATGAGGCGCTTGAGCCGCGCGGTTTTTACGACGTTCTTGAAACTGAGCGAATTGGCCATCGCCACGGTTTGCGCCACCAGCGCCTTGACCAGGGAAGAGGCCCGCGTTTCCGCGTCCCGGGCGAGCTGGATGGAGGCAATGAACCGGGTGCGGAATTCCGGCAGCGCGTGCTCGATCAGCAGGGCCACGTTGTCGTCGGCGATCCGCTTGCGCAGGGGCTTGATGCTTTCCTTCCACAGGAAATAGGCGGTGCAGCCGAGGCACCCCAGGAACACGAGCGCCCGGGCCAGCCACGGCAGGTTGACCAGCCGGTCCAGGATGGCTTCCGCCGTAAAACCTCCCACCAGGATGCTGAGCGCCAAAGCGCCGCCCGTCAGCGTCTTGACGGCAAACCGTTTGCGGCGCACGGCTCGGATGTGCCGCATCAGGCGGCGCACGGAAGTGGCGGAATTGGAAGCCGGGGCGGTTTTCATTTCAACTCGTAATATTTGCGCAGCACCCATTCCGCGATGGCCAGCAAGGCGACCAGCAGGAAATAAAACGGAGACGACCAAATGTCCGCGTCTATCACGCGGGAGATCCGTTCGTCTTTTTGCGCAAGTTTTCCGGGCAGCGTCGCCAGGTTTTCCTCGCGGAAAAACTCGCCGCCGCTCACGCGTCCCATTTCCTTGAGCAGGGGCTCGTTCATGGCGGTTTCGCCCAGTTCAAAGCGCGGTTTTGTCACGGCGAACCCGAGTACGGTTTCCGCGTCCCCATCCACGGAGAGCTTGTAGGAGCCGGGCGTTACCGCCACGAATTCCCCGCGGTACATCCCGGGTTGATCCGGCAGCGCCCGCAACTGCACGCTCTGCTTTGGCGCTCCCCCCTGGCCCGCGGCGGCTTCCGCCGTGTAGAACCCGTCGACGGAGGGCTCTTTGATGGGATTGAAGCTCTTATCGTAGAGGCGGGCCAGCACCGTGACGCGGTCCCCCGTGGTGTAGTGCTGTTTATCGGCGCTGAGCTGCGTCCGCTTGGAGCCGCCCAGCAAATGGGCCAGCGCCATGCGTTGGACGATCTGGCCCCAGAGCAGGGGATAGTAGCCGACGTTGCCCTCCTGCCGCCACCGCCACGTGTTGTCGGTGCCGATGTAGAGAACCTGCCCGACGCCGTATTGTTGGAGCGCCATCGCGGGCATCCGGTTCTGGCGGTTCGCTTTCGCCGGGTCTGTGTCCTCCAGCAGAACCTGCGATCCGGCCTTGGCCCGGGTGACGCGGTTGATCCACTGGACGGGCGGAAAGTCTCGCCAGATCTCCGCGTTTTGCTGCTCGTCGGGCGAGAGTTTGAGCATCGGGTTCGTGCGTCCCAGGCCCGTCAGAACCAGCGTCGTCGAATGGATGGGCGCTCCGTGCTGGATCGCGGCGGAAGGCTCCACTTCGACCGGCAGCAATTTCGCGAACGGGGTGTTGAGGTAGGAGGAGGGGTTGT
>JAQTMF010000282.1 GCA_028714515.1 Chthoniobacteraceae bacterium
AGGCTCCCGCGTTCTGCCAGGCCATCGTGCCATAGGCGTTGAGGAACATTCCCATCAGCACATACCAGATGTTGAAATCCTTGATGCTCCCCGAGTCGAAGGGATTCAGGAGCGATTGGCCGGACGGTCGATTTCCCAGAACCTCGCTGATCTGCGACCAGCTAAAAATGTACAGCAGGGCGAAGATGATGACCAGGTAGGCGAGTTGGGAAATGATCCCCTCGACGCAATTGGTAATCATGAGTGTGACGACTCCGCCCGAAAGCACCACCACCAGCGAGATGGCGAGGAAGAGGGCCATCAGCGGAATGTAAGTCGGCATCGTGAACGCCCCCACCGCGACCGTCTCGGGGAAGCCCAGGAAATAAGCGACGCAGCGCGCGCCCACCGCCGGGATGATGCCGAAGTTGCAGACCCCGGCCAGGAAGCCGAGAATACCGGTGAGCAGGCGGAAGTTTTTGCTGTATCGGATCTCGAAAAACTGCGCGAGCGTCATAGCCCGCGTCTCCCGGTAGCGGAAGGAGACGAACCCCGAGATGCCGAGAAAGATCCACACCGGCACGCTTAGCCAGCTCCACCAAGTCAGGGTAAACCCGGCGCGGGAGAACACCTCGAAAGACGCCACGAACATCACCGCGCCCGCCTGAAGCTCCCCGCTCGCGATGGCCAGCAAATAACGTCCAGCCGAACGGTTGCCGGACATGAAGTCCGCCACGCTCTTCACATGGCGCTTCGCGAAGATCGCGATCAGGAAAACAAGCGGCACTGGCAGGAAGGCGAGTGTCCAATCAAGGATGTGCATGGGTCAGGTATCGTGTGTTGTCGGTGTGCGAGCCGCCGGGGATGGTGTTGCTTGGAATGAGCGGGTATCGCGGTCGTTTTGAACAATCAAAGCGGTCGATGGATCTGGCTGCGTACGGGCCGCCAAGGCATGCCACGGGTCAGGTCGGAAACGAGCGGAGGCCTCTGGAGTTCCAGGGCGTGCCGCGCCATTTTTACAGCACTTGCCGTGCCCGGCGCGTAAAAGCGGAACAGGAAAGTCTGCACTCCCTGGTCGCTGATGGTGCGCCGTTCGGGCCCGGGGATGTCAGGGATGTCATGGGCCATGAGGCAGGAGCGCAAGAGGGTGAGCCGCAATTCCCTTTGGGTGCTGCTCAACGAGTAGGTGTCGGGGAGCACCACGCCCGCCTTCCGGCCATCCGTCAAGGTGAGCAGGGTCCAGTCATGCACGTTGTATTCCCTGCCGTCGCATTCGCGCCGCAGGCTCCCCTCGCTGATGCCGTCCTCTCGCGACGTGATTTCCGCTCCCGGCTGCCAGGCGAGGCGAAGGATGCGCCAGGTTTCCAGCCAGGTGACGCGGAGCCGGAGTTCCAGAAAATCTTCGCCTGCGTAGGCGCGCCACTCGGCTTCGAGCGGGCTTTTTCCGAGTTTTCCGCCGATGTGCCAGGCGCTCAAAAGCGGCCCGCTGTTTATCTGGCGCGGCTTGCCCCATTTTGCTTCTCCCGCGATTTTTCCCTCGAAGGAATGCAGCCCGTGGCTCCAGGTGTTGGAGAGGTCCTCGGCCAATTGAAGCACAGGTAAGGGCCAGTCTTCGTTCCCCCGCCGGAGGCAGAGGACGCCGCCGGCCTTTGTCTCGACCGCCAACTCAGGCGCAGGCGCGGGAGACGGGCCTCCTTTGATGGGGGTGCCGATGTGTAGGATGCAGCGCTCGTCCCGCTTTACCTTGATGCGGAACAAAAGGCGGGCCAAGTGGCCCGCATCGTGGCTCGCCTCATGGGTGACTTGGTGCGGCACGGTTTTGCCCTTCTCGTCGATCAGTGCCCAGCCGGGCTGCCATTTGGTCCACTCCAGCCAAGGTTCGTGCTCAATCCAGCCGTCGAAGTCCGCGCCGGAGTAATTACCGAGGACCAGCCGCTGGCGGGGTTCGGGTGGGAGTTGCGCGGTTTTCCGGCGCAGGGCGTATTGGAGCACTTCGTCGGCGACGGCTTTGCCTAACCCCAACTGAGCGTCCACCTGTTCGTAGGCACTGGGGATGCAGGTGCCGCACAGCGTGTCGTGAAAATGGTGGAAGCAGGTCCAGCGCCAGGCGTCTTCCATGCTCCGGCGGTGCTCCTTTTCGAGCGGGGCGTCCTGTTTGAGGGCGTTTTCGGCCTGCGCGAGGAGGTGCTCCGCGCGGCGCACGTCCAGCTTGACGGAACGATGCACGCTGTAACAGCCGATGGCGTGCATCTGCATCTCGCCGGTGACCAGCGGGAGGGAGGGCGCTTGTTTTTCGATCGCCGCGAAAAAGCGGGAGGGGGAGGAGAATTCCAGCCGCGCGCCGGGGATGGCATCGCGGTTGGCCCGGCAAAAGGCGATCATTTCCTCGGTGGGGCCACCCCCGTGGTCCCCCACTCCGACGAAGCACATCGTGTCGGAGACGCCTTCGGGAAGAGCCATCAGGCTGGCTTCGAGGTGCGCCAGCGTGATCTCGACAGGGGTGCAATAATACGGGGGGATGCGGAACGTGACGATCTCCTTCTCTCCTTTGCGTCCGCACCAGCGGAAGAGGCGGGCGGGCAGGGTCTTTTCGTGCTCCATCGGACGCATCATGACGTAGTGGGTCTGCCCCGCTGCGGCCATCAACTCGGGAAGCGCGGCGCTATGGCCGAAGGAGTCCGGGTTGTAGGCGATCTTCGGGAAATGGCCGAAAGCTTTTTGGAAGTATTCCTTGCCTAGCGCGATCTGCTTTTCCAAAGCGAAGCCGCTGGGCAGGTTGCAGTCGGGCTGTATCCACCACCCGCCGATGACTTCCCATTGACCCACCTTGACCAGCTTTTTGATCCTCTGGAACAGGGCCGGGTGGAGCTTCTCGATCACCGCGTAAACCCAGGCCTCGCCGCGGGTGAAGATCACGTCGGGATGGCGTTCGAGTATGGCGCATGCCGTCTCGCAGGTGTTGATGACCTCATCCAGCCCTGCCGACCACGGCCACAGCCAGACCGGGTCGAGGTGCGCGTTGAAAACCAAGTGGATCGTGCGGAGTCCGGTGCCGGGATGATTCATGGGGGCTTGCTTGGAAGAGGATGTCGAGGTGGAGGTGATCATGCGATAGTCAGTTCTTGGAACTCTAGTTTGAAGGACGCGATTTTTTTGGGTTCCAAGCGCACCTGGATTTTTCGTCCCTGCTTCCCGGCGCGCCCGCTCCCGTCGAGCGGTTCCTCGTTCAAATTCACCGGAACGACACTCCGGATGGCACGGAAGAATTCGATTTCGCTCTCCAACGGTTG
>JAQTMF010000283.1 GCA_028714515.1 Chthoniobacteraceae bacterium
TTGCGTGACAAATTGCGGCAAAAAGGCGAGAAAGAAGAGCCCCACCTTGGGATTCACGACATTCATCATAAACCCCCGCCGGAAAAGAATTCCCGCCGGCTGGACCTCCGCCTTGCCCGCGCTCAGCCTCGGCCCCACCGGTTCCCGCAGCGCTTTCCACGCCAGGTAAAGCAGGTAGGCCGCGCCCGCGAACTTCAAAAACGTGAAAGCCGCCGCCGAGGCATAAAGCGCGGCGGAGATCCCCAGCGCGGCGGCGGTAGTGTGGACGCTGACACCGCTGCACATCCCCAGGGCGCTGACAATGGCCGCCTTCCTTCCCCGCGAGATCCCCTGCGTAATCACAAACGTGATGTCGGGCCCCGGCGCAAGCGTCAGGGCCGCCGACGCCCCCAGGAAGCAGAGGAAGGTGGAGGCCGTCATGGGAAGCGGACGAACGAGAGCGTGTTCACGAATGATGAAAATCAGGAGAAAACAGAAGCGTTGGAATTTTTAAACAGGATTGGCAGGATTTCTCAGGATGAACAGGATTTTGCTTGGATACCGGAACAACGCCCCTTCATCCCATCCCGCAAATCCTCCTTAATCTCGATAATCCTGTTAAAAAATCACGAGACTCTGCCCAACACACCCGCCTGTAATCTCCTTTCCCGCGGAGTTAGTGTCCTCCGGCTTGAGGAGCCAGTTTATAGAGCTTCTCGGAGTCGAGGAGACACACCCCGGCGTTTTGCAGAGCAACGATGCCCTCATCGGCGTCGTCGAGCCGGAAAACCATCACGCCCTTGCCTTCGGCGCGATCCGTAAAGGCGTACATGTATTCGATGTTCACGCCCGCGGCCTCGACGGTTTCGAGCAACTTGCGCAAGCCGCCGGGACGGTCTTCCACTTGGACGGCCACAACCTCGGTGACTTTGGTGACAAAGCCCCGCGCTTCCAGGATCTGCCGGGCCTTTTCCCACTCCTTCAGGATGAGGCGCAGGATGCCGAAGCGCTGGGTGTCGGCCAGGGTCAGCGTAACGATGTTGATCCCGGCATCGGCCAGGATGGCGCACGGAGTGGCGAGATGGCCGGGCTTGTTTTCGAGGAAAATGGAGAGCTGGCTGATCTTCATGGCTTGGGAGTATCGAGGTTGCGCAGATCCAGGACGCGCTTGGCCTTGCCTTCGCTGCGCTCCAGAGTTTGCGGTTCGACGAGGCGGATTTTGGCGTGGATGCCGGTGGTGCTTTCGACGGCGTGGGAGAGACGCGCGGCGATGCGTTCGATTTCGCTGACGCGGTCGCTGAAGAGTTCGGCGGTGACTTCGATGCGGATCTCCATCTCGTCCATGTCGCGGTCGCGCCGGACGATGATCTGGTAGTGAGGGAGGGTCTTTTCGACCTTGAGCAGCGCGGCTTCGATCTGGGACGGGAAGACGTTGACGCCGCGAATGATGAGCATGTCGTCGCTGCGCCGGGCGATGCGGGCGATGCGCCGCAGGGAGCGGCCGCAGGAACACGGCTCGGCAATGACGTGGGTGATATCGTGGGTACGGTATCGAATAACCGGCATGGCCTCCTTGCTCAGCGTGGTGATGACCAGTTCGCCGCTCTCGCCGTCGGGAACCGGGTCGCCGGTTTCCGGGTCGAGGATTTCGAAGAGGAAGTGATCCTCGAAAATGTGGAGCCCGTTCTGGCAGGGGCATTCGACGCCGACGCCGGGTCCGATGATCTCGGAGAGGCCGTAAATGTCGAACGCCTTGATATTGGCCTCGCGCTGGATGTAGCAGCGCATTTCCTCGCTCCACGGCTCCGCGCCGAAGATGCCGACGCGCAGGGGAAGCGTCTTCATATCAACGCCCATTTTGGCGGCGTACTCGATGAGGTGGATGAAGTAGCTGGGCGTGCAGGCAAAGGCGGTGACGCCGAAGTCGCGCATGACCATGATCTGGCGCTCGCTGTTGCCGCCGGAGATCGGGATGACCGTCGCGCCAAGCGTTTCCGCGCCGCCGTGCAGGCCGAGGCCGCCGGTGAAGAGACCGTAGCCGAAGGCGATCTGGATGATGTCGCCCCGGTGCATCCCGGCGGAGGCCAGGGCGCGCATGACAACGTTTTTCCACGTGTCCATGTCGTTCTGGGTATAGCCGACGACGATGGGTTTGCCGGTGGTGCCGCTGGAGGCGTGGAGCCGGACGACTTCGCTCAGCGGACACGCGAAAAGCCCATACGGATACGTGTCGCGCAGGTCGTTTTTGACCATGAAGGGCATCCGCCGGATGTCATCGAGCGTGCGGATGTCGCACGGTTTGACGCCAAGGGCGTCCATGCGCGTGCGGACAAGTTCCACGTTGCCATAGGCCCGCTCGATGGTGGAGCGCAGCCGCTGAAGTTGAATGGCGCGAAGCTGCGCGTCGGGGAGGAAATCCATCGCCGAATCGGGATGGAAGGAGCCGTTATGATCGTTCCACTGAAAGGACATGCTAATTCTGGGAGGGTTGAAGCGTTGGGGGCTCTATTTTTTCCCGCCCGAATTGAAAGGCGGCGAGGTTGGATTCGTGAAGTTTTGCGGGAAAACCTTTGGCCAGGGCGTCGAGCCAGGCGGCTTCGGGGATCGGCAGCAAGCGGCTCAAGGCCCCCATCAGCACGACGTTGAGGGCGCGCTTGTTGGCGAACCCCTCCACATCGGCCGGCGTCAGCATTTTGCCCGTGACGCGCAGTTCCGCGCGGTGCATGTCGGCCCATTCCGGGGCGATGGCAACGAGGTAATCCACTTCTCCCCCGGGGATCATGGGACTCAGCACGCGGTCTCCGAAACGGATGTCGCTGGCGACGGAGCCGCCGCGCTGGGACATCCCGTGGACCTCCGCTTTTTTGACATCATAGCCCGCGATGAAAGCGGCCTCGGCCAGCACGAAGGAGGCGCTGAGCACGCCCATGCCTCCCAGCCCGGCGATTTTGATATTGATCGTATCCATTATTGAGCAACGGGTTGAGCGCACGCGCACGGGGCCCCTGCCTCCGCTTCCGCGATGGCTTTTTCGTAGGCTTTGATTTTCCCGAACGCCAGGATGCACGATTGGCGCGCGACAAAGACGGAGACCGTCCCGGAATCCAGGGCGCGCTTCACTTCCTCCTTGAAGCGCTCCAAGTCCTTGACGGGGTTGAAGACCTGGACGTTGGGGATGCCGAGGCCGCGGGCGATCTCCTCGGGGTAAACTTGGTGGGCCCGCGCATGGTCGAGCGAACGGCCCGTGCCCGCGTGTTCCTGCAAGCCGGTCATCGCC
>JAQTMF010000284.1 GCA_028714515.1 Chthoniobacteraceae bacterium
GTCGAGGTAGGCGAAGACGTCGGCGTCCGATCCGTATTGCGAGACGTAATCCCACGAGGCGGTATCGACTCCCGTGAGCTGCCGGACGACGGTGAATTGCGCCGGTTGGGCCATTCCGGCCGCGTTGCCGTTTTGCGAGGCTGCCGCCGGGTAGTGGGCGAAGGGGGTCCCTTTCGCGGCGGGCTCCGGGAAGTAGAAATAATACTCGAAGCGCTGGGTGCTGTAGGGTTCCAGCCGGGCGCGGCGGCTTTCGGTGGCTTTGGAGCCGAGGACGGGGAGCGCTCCCTGCGGGATTTGCAGCAGCAAGCTGATTTTGCACGGCGCGGAGCCGGGGTTGCTGACGACGACGTTGCCGCCATAGACGACGCCGGAGAGGAATTCGCCGGTGACGTATTTGTCGAAGCGCTCGTTGCCTTCCTCGCGGACGCGGTCTCCCTGGCGGAAGAAGTGTTCGCTGACGAGCAGGCCCGGCTCTTCGCCCTTGGGCGCGGCGGACGCGGGCTGGATCTCTTTGTGGCAGACGATGAGGGGGGCGTCGGCGTCGAGGGTCCACCGGCCGCCCTCGGCCCGCCCTTCGGGGCGCGCGGCGTCAAACGGGAGGTCGAGCACGGCGAGGGCCAGCATCATTTCGGAGAAATTCCGGCTTGCTTCCGTGAGGTGCGCGGAGAGGAAGGGGCCTTTCGCGCCCCCGGCGATCCACTGGGCGTAGTCGCGCCAGAAGGCGTTGACGGGGATGAGGTCCGCGTTTTGCCGGTCCAGCGGCAGGCGGTAGTAGTGGGTTTCGGCCCATTCCTTGGTTTCGCCGAGTTTCCGGTAATAGGCGCGGGATGCGGCCACCTCGCGCTGGGATTGCACGGCTTTTGCGTCCATGTCGGGCATCAACAGGGCGTCGATTGCGTTGGCCGATATCGCGGAGCCCCCGCTTCGGTTCCCGGCCGTCACTACGGACACCTCCCGCTCGTTCTTCATTTTGGACGCCTCGTCCATCGGTTTGTTCCCGTTGTAGGCGTCGGTTGCGCCGTCTTCTTTCCTCAACGCCAGCGTGGCGGCGGGAGCCTCGGCCGGGGCTGGGGTGTATCTCGGGACGGGCGCCGCCCAGGCCTGGCTGACTCCCGCGGTCACGATGGTACCGCCGCGCGCATCGCCGCCGACGAAATTCGCGCCCGTGTAGGTGTTGGTGTCCGAAAGGGTGCGGCCGCGCAGGGCGGTTTCAAAAAGATGGTCCTCGGCCTCCGGGTTGGGCGGCAGGATTTCCCAGCCTTCCCGCAGGTGCCGGGCGATGGCCGCCGCTTCTTTCGGCAACCGCGAGCCGAGGAGCGCTTGCTCCGGGGCGTTGAGCCGGGCGTAGGCCCAGGGGTCCAGGTAGCGGTCCAACGGGGCGTTGAGGAGGTAGTCGTCAAAGAATGTCTTGTCCCGCTGGTTGCGCAGATGCGGCTGGATGACGTTCCGGAAGAACTCCGGGTCTTTGCGGCTGAGGAAGAAGTTCAATTCGTTGCAGGCGAACTCGGAGTATTTCGCCCGCTTCTCCTCGTCTTTCAGCGCGGGCCAGCGCATCAGCCAGTCGAACGCGGCGAGAGGCGTGCCGGGGCGCAGGGTCGCGAGGAGCGCGTAGACGCGCGGCAGGGTGCCGTAGATCTCCACTTCGCCGCCCGCCGGGTTTTCCACGCTCAATTTGTCGCCTTTGAGCAGGAGGGTAGTCTCTTTCCTTTCCGTCAGCGCTTGGGCTGCGTCGAGGCTGCGGCCCAGGCGGCGGTCGGCGAAGACCGTCGGGACCTCCGGCAGGGAAAACGTTTTCCAGACGGCCGCGTCGAGGTCCTCGGCGAAGACCTGCACTTGCTGGCGGTCGCCCAGCGCTTTGCGCGGCACGGTGACGACGCCCTGCTCGTCGGGCGCGAGGTTGTAGAACGCGGGCGCGGCGGCGGCCAGGAAGTCGAGGTCGGTGCCCTCTTTTCCCAAGAAGCGCGCATCTTTGAAGGCGCTTGCCGCCGACATCGCCCCGCTCGCCATGCCGGCATACGATCCCTGTTTTAGTTTTTTCAATATTTCGGCCCGCGACAACAGCGCCGCTTTGGCGTCGGCGGTGGAACGTTTTTCCCAGGGCGCGAGCAGCAGGCCGGGCCGGGGCAGCATGTTGCCCGGGAATTTGGCGGCGTAGCGGCGCTCCAGGATGTAGCGGGTTTCGTCGCCGATCTCGCGGCCCGAGAGGTACAGATTCGGGTCCTTGCCCCATGTCCAGCTCTCCCGCTCGCCGCGCGGCAGGTTGCCAAGCCCGCCAAAGAGGCCGGTTCCCGGCAGGAACCGGGACGCGGCGATGTGCACGCGGGTGTAGCGGTTCCAGTTGCGCAGTTGGATGCGCACGGCGTCGCCCTCCGCCCGCGCGCTCTCGACTTGGAGCGGAGCGGGGTCGCGCAGTTCCAGCCGCCGGTTGGCCCCGGCGATCCAGTTGCCCACGGGCTTGCCCGCGGTGACAAAAATACGGATGTCCGCGTCCCGGCCGTCCGGCTGCGACAGGCGCAGGGAGTAATCCCCGGGCTTCAGATCGCGGATTTCCAGGAACGCCCCTTTGGCCGCCGCCTGCCGCGAGCAGTCCACGGCGTATTCGTCTCCGCGCAGTTCCAGCAGCGAGACGGTTTCCGGCGTCACCGGGCCGCTCCACGGGACCTGGATCGGCTCTCCCTCGGCGGCGTTGATCGCCACGGGCCATGTCTGGTCGGCCTCGATGAGCGGCCACGTTCCCTCCCGGCCGTTGCCGAGCCGCGCCCGCACTTGGGAGAGCCCGTCCAGGTTGCCAAGCGCCACGCGCCCCTGGGCGTCGGTGCGCAAGGCGGCCGATTGGGATGAGGAGAACCCGGGCCGCCAGAATTCGAAGACGACGGTCTGGTCCGCCAGCGGCTCGCCGTTGCGCCCGAGGGCCTCGTAGACGTATTCGCCGCCGAACCGGCTCAAATGGCCGTCCGCCGTCTGCTCGGTTTTGACGATGCCGTTGAGTTCCCAGGCGGCGCCCGCTTCCAGCGTCCGTTTTTCGCCGCCTTTGGTCAATTGCTCCACTTTCCCCGAAAGCACGGCCGAAAGCCGCGCCAGCCGGTCGGGAACCGTGAATTCGTGGGTGAAAAGCGCGCCCGCTTCGAGTTTGGGCGCGGGGATTTCCTGCGTGGTGGAGATGCCGTCCAGCGTGGTGGAGGTGAGGGTCAGTTTCGGCTCCTTAAGCAATTCCAGCG
>JAQTMF010000285.1 GCA_028714515.1 Chthoniobacteraceae bacterium
CGGCGTTGAGCAGGGCCAATTGGCAGAGGAGCCGGGTGGTGTTGCTGAGGGGCGGGAGACGGTCCGGCTCGGGTTCGGACGGTTCTTGCGGCGCTTCGTCCGGTTCCATGGAGCGCCGGGCTCTGGAGGCCTCGGCCACGAGGCGGGTGAATTGCTCGGGGGCGAGTTCCAGCCGGCGGCTGACGTTGTGGATCACGGCGTCGCGGAGGACGGGGTCGGCCACGAGGGCGACGTTGGCGGCCATTTTGCGGGCGAAGGCGGCTTTCCCCTTGGGCGTGGCAAAGTCGGGGGTGGCGGCGGCGCGCTCGATGAGGCAGTCGAAGAAGTCGCGGGCTTGGGCGATCTGGCGCGCAAAGGCTTCGGCGCCCTCGGTGCGGATGAGGGAATCCGGGTCGTGCCCGACGGGCATCTCGGCCACGCGGACGGTCAGGTCGGCCGCCAGCAGGGCGGGGAGCGAACGCTCCGCGGCTTTCAGCCCGGCGGCGTCGGCGTCAAAACAGAGGATCACTTCGTCCGCGCCGCAGCGTTGTTTCAAGAGGCGCGCCTGTTGAAAGGTGAACGCGGTTCCCTGCGAGGCGGTGACGTTCTGGACGCCCGCTTCGTAGGCCGTGATGAGGTCGATCTGCCCTTCGCAGACGATGACGGCCTTCTGGTTGAGGATGGCCCGCTTGGTCTTCTGGAGGCCAAAGAGCACTTTGCCTTTGATGAAGAGGGCGGTTTCGGGCGAGTTGACGTATTTGCCGCCAAAGGCCTCCGGGTTCAGTACGCGGCCGCTGAAGGCGATGACTTGCCCCTGTTCGTCGCAAATGGGGAACATGAGGCGGTCGCGGAAGCGGTCGTAAATGCGGGAAGGGGTTTCTTCTTTCCAGGTGACGAGCCCGCTGGCGGTCAATTCGTCGTCGCGGTAGCCCTCGGCGCGCGCCCATTGCGTGAGGGCGTCCCAGGTGTTGGGGGCGTAGCCGAGCTTCCAGCTCTTGGCCATGTCGGAGGAAAGACCCCGGCTTTTGAGGTAATCCCGCGCGGTTTTTCCCGCTTTTGTCCGAAGCAGTTTCTCGTGGAACCATTCGGCGGCCGCCGCGTGCAGGGCCAGGAGCCGACGCTTCATTTTTTGCTGGGCGTCTTCCTCGGCGGAGAGCGGCTCTTCCTCGATGCGGATGCCGACGCGTGCCGCCAGGCGCTTGACCGCTTCGGGGAACGGGACGTTTTCGTAGAGTTCCACGAATTTGAAGACGCCGCCGCCCGCGCCGCACCCGAAGCATTTGAAGATCTGCCGGCTGGGATTGACGTTGAAGGAGGCCGTTTTCTCCTGGTGGAACGGGCAGCGCGCCTTGTAGGCCGAGCCGGCGCGCTTGAGCGGGAAATACCCCGAGATGACCTCGACGATGTCGTTCGCCTGGGCGACTTGTTCGAGGAGGTGGTCGGGGATCATGGGGAGGCGACAGATTAGCGGGCACCGGGGAAAACATCAATGGAAGAGCATTCCGGCTTTGCCTTCGGCGAGGGCTTTGCTCCATACTCCCGGCATTCCCTCCCGGCAAGGGAGCGGGGTTTTATTGTCCATGCTTGAATATCTCATCATCGCCGTAGGCGGGGCTCTGGGCAGCGTCTTGCGCTTCTGGGTCTCCGGTGCCGTGGCGCAACGGTTCGGGGAGTTTTTCCCTTTTGGAACGCTGATCGTTAACATCACGGGGTCGTTCGTGATCGGCTTTTTTGCCACGCTGACCGCTCCCGAGGGGCGTTTTCTGGCGGGACCCGGCGTCCGACAGTTTGTCATGCTGGGGGTCTGCGGCGGCTACACCACTTTTTCTTCCTTCAGCCTGCAAACGCTCAACCTGGCTCGCGAGGGCGAATGGTTCTCGGCGGGGGCCAACGCGGTGGTTTCGCTGGTGGCCTGCCTTGTCGCGGTGGCGCTGGGGCACGCGCTCGCGCTCACTCTTAATAAAGCGTAACAAAACGTAAAAAATGATGGAACTCCCTCAGGAATCGATGCTTTTGCGGATTTACATCGGCGAAAGCGACCGGCTTGGACACGAAGCCCTCTATGAGGCGCTGGTGCGCAAAGCCCGGGAAATGCATCTCGCCGGGGCCACGGTTCTGCGCGGTCCGCTGGGATACGGGGCATCCAGCCGGGTGCACTCCGCCAAGATTTTGCGGCTCTCCATGGATCTGCCGATTGTGATCGAGATCGTGGATAGCCGGGAAAAGATCGAGACGTTTCTCCCGGTGTTGGATGAACTCATCGAGGGCGGACTTGTCACCCTGGAGCCGGTCCGTGTGCTCCATTACCGCCGCAAAACGCCCGAAGGCGAGGGGAAGTAGGGCGGCGCTCCGGCGGGGCCCCGTGGCCTTTGACGCGGAGAAAATGAAGCGATAGTTCGCTGGGCGAAGCATTCTTCCGAAAAAGGTTCGCAGAGCGAACTATCGCGGTTTTTGGGCCTGTTTTCCGGGCCGAAGCTGTCTGTGGGTTTGCCGTTCCTCAATGCCTTGTTTTTCGCTCTATACATCCCGGGTGTCATACACCTTTTTGCCTATTTGGGTATCCTAGATGTCTCATTGGTGTATGGACACCGCCAGAGAAAAGGACGAAATATCCCAGCCCGGGCAGTTCGCGGGGCGAACCATCGGCAATGAGAGGTCCTATGACTTATTCGCAGGCCCGAAAACCGGCCCGGAGGCGGCAAGGGGCGCCTCCGGGTCATGGAGTGGCGGATGGGGATCTGGGACGGCTCTCGGCGGTCCTAGGGGCGATTCCCGAAGGAGGGGCCGGTAGGGCAACTTGAGGTAAGCGAGTTAATCTTTCGGAAGAACCTCCAGAGTAAACCGCTGTGGGAACGCGGCGACACAGGGTGTCTATTCGGTGTCAAACATCTGGGCAAAGGCCGTGCGTCGGGGTGAGCGTCTCTTGAGAATTCTCCTGAGTGGGACAGGCATTGAAGCGCGCCAAACTGGGGCAATTCAGGGAAACCCGGAGAGAAAAGATAGGGGTTGTGCGCAAGTTACTCACAATCGTTTCCCGAGGGGTTGAATAACTCCGGGGGTAAAACCGGGTGGCCGCCGGAGCGGGAACTTCCTCCACATTTTATTCACAGCCTGGCAAACGCATCCTCAAGAGCAGGATATCCACAACATCATACAATATATGTCATATAAAATTCGCCACGGGAGGAATTGAGGGGTGCTGGATTCCCTGCC
>JAQTMF010000286.1 GCA_028714515.1 Chthoniobacteraceae bacterium
TGCAGACGAAAACGCTTTATGTTCTGGCAGTCGCCGGATGCGCTGCTTTCTTCGCTCTCGCTGCCCCCCGGCCTCTTTCGGGCCAGGTCGCGCCTGTTCCGGCCGCCCCGGCGGCGGAGGGCGCTTCCGCGCAGGGGGCCGCGCTGATTAATGAGCTGACGGCTCAGAATAAACAACTCGCGGCCAATCAGGCGGCGATGGAGGAAAAAATCGACGCGCTGGCGGAGACGATCCGGCAGGCGCGTATCTTCGCCGCGCGTGGTGGCGGCGCGGGAAAGGGGGCCAAACAATGAAACGGTCTTCCCTTTCTCTCCTTGTGGCGGTGACGGCGCTGGGCGTTTTCTTCGGGAGCATGCCTCGGCTGGGTTCCCAGGAGGCCGCCGTTCGCCCCAAAACGCCCGAGCAGCAGTTGGCTGCTTTGAAGGCGGCCAATGCCGAACTGCTCCAACGGCAGCAGAAGACGCTGCAAAAGCTCGACGATATCAAGCAGCAGGCCGACCAATTGCGGACCCTGACGAAACGGAGCTAAGCGCCAGAGAGGGAAGACGCGGCAGGGGGGGCTCTCTTTTCTGGAGATTTTCCCCGGCGGATGCTCTAGTGTGTTCCCATGAAATCTTTTGTGATCCGGTGGGGGGTGACGACGGCGGCCCTCTTTGTCGCTTCGCAGATTGTGCCGGAGGGAATTTTCGCGGAGACCCCGGGGGCGCTGGTCTGGGCCGGGCTGTGGCTGGCGATCCTGAATGCCGTGGTGCGTCCTGTGTTGCTGTTTTTGAGCCTGCCTCTCGTCGTGCTTTCTTTCGGCCTGATGATCCCGCTGATCAACGCGCTGTTGCTGCGCTGGGTGGGCGGCGGGGGGATTACGGGCTTCCACGTGGCGGGTTTCGGCCCGGCGTTTGTGGGCGCCCTGGTGGTGAGTTTTGTCTCATGGGCGTTTCACCGGCTTTCCGCGCCGCCGCGGTCGCGGTTCCAGGTGCGGGTCCAATCATTCCAGGGGATGCCGTCCGCGAGCGAGCCGCAGCCTGGGGAAATGAAGCGCGTGGAGGGGCGTGTGATTGAGCATGATCATCCCTAAGGTTCGCATCAAGATTTGCGGCATCACCAATCCCGGCGATGCCGAGGCCGCCATCGAGGCGGGGGCGGATGCTCTCGGGTTCAACGGGTTTCCCGGCTCGAAGCGATTTCTGGACTTGCGGGCCGCCTCCGGGTGGATCGCCCAGTTGCCGCCGTTTGTGACCCGCGTGGCGGTGTTGGTGAACCCGGCGGAGCAGGAGGTGCGAGCCGTGGCGGCGCTGCCGGGGATCGACCGGCTGCAATTCCACGGGCACGAGACGCCGGAGTTTTGCGCTCCGTTCGCGGGGGGCGGCTTTGTCAAGGCGCTGGCCGCCAAGGACCGTGAGGCGCTGGAGCTGGCCTCGCGTTATGCCACGCGCTCGATATTGCTGGATGCTTTTGTCCCGGGCGCGTTTGGCGGCACGGGGAAGGTGATCGACTGGGCGCTGGCGGCGGCCTTTGTCCGCGAGCACCCTTTTCTGCGGGTGATTCTTTCCGGGGGGCTGACGCCGGAGAATGCCGCCGAGGCGGTGCGGGCCGTGCGGCCTTATGCGGTGGACGTGGCGAGCGGGGTGGAGTCTCATCCCTGCAAAAAAGATCCGTCACGAATGCGGGATTTTATCGCCGCTGTGCGAGAATCCGGGGTTTGAAAGGCATAAATTGCCGAATCGCGATAAAAATCGCACTGAGAGGTGTATCCCTGGTTCGCTTTTTGCTAGGGTAATCCCTTAGCCCTCAGAAAGTAGACCTACAAAAACACCCCCATTATGCGCAAATTGGCCCTTCTTTGTTCCGTAGTCTCGGTTGCCTCGCTCCCCGCGCAAACCGCCGCCCCGTCTCCCGCTGGTTCAGCGGCTGCCGCAGCCCCGGCCGTTCCCGCGGTGGTGGAGGCGCCCGCCGTGGCTCCGGTTGCGCCTCCGGCTTCCAATGTCCCTGCCCCGGCTGCTTCGGCTACCCCCTTGGCTCCCGTGGCTCCCCCGCCCGCCGCCGAGCCTCCGGCCGTGGTGGTGAACCCGAATGCCCGGACGGTGCGCGATTTTCAGGGGGAGGAGGTGGCGATGGTTCTGCGGCTCCTGGCCCGGCAGGCGGGCGTGAACGTCGTGGTGAGCGATCAGATTGCCGGCACCATCAATATGCGGGTGGAGAATCTCACGCCGATGGAAGCGATCCGCGTGATTGTGGAAGCCAAAGGGCTCGATATCTCCCAGAGCAACAATGTTTATTTTATCAAGACGGCCGCCGAGAAAGCCAAAGAGCCGACGGAGGCCTCGAGCTACACGTTCAGCTACGCGAAAGTCGAGATCCTCGATACCAAGGAAGGGGGAAAAGCCACCGAGAACGAGAAGCTCAAGACGCTGATCATGTCGCAGATCCAATGCGGGGTCTCCCCCCAGTTCGATGCGCGCACGAACACGGTGTTTTTCCGGGATTACAAGTCCAACATGGCCAATCTGGCCCTTTTCCTGGAGTCCATTGACCAGCCTACCCAGCAGGTGATGATCGAGGCGCGCCTGGTGGAGGTGAACGCCAACCCGAAACAGAGTTATGGCATCAATTGGAGCGGGGTGCTGGGAGGCTCCAATAACGGGCAGACCGTCCGGTGGGGCGGTTCCGGATTCCCGAAATACGATTATACAAAGGTCAATCCGGTTACGGGAGAATACCCGGCGGTGACGGACGGCCCAGACGTCGCGTTGACCGGCGATTTGAACAATATCCTTCTTTCGGGGAACAAGTCGAACCTCGGGCGGCAGATTATGGGGCAGGCAGCCATCTTGAGCGTTCCGCAAATGTCCGCCACGCTGCGCCTCTTGAACGAGGATACGGACACGGAATTCCTGGCCAACCCCCGGATCGTTACCGCCAACAACCTCAAAGCGGAAATCAAGATCGTCCGCAACCAGCCGGTTCCGAAGCTCACCTTCAACGAGCAAACCGCCTCGACCGAATTCAGCGGGTTTGAGGACAAAATCTACGGCAACACGCTTTCCGTCACGCCGACCATCAACAAAGACCACTTCGTCACCATGCTCGTGCAGCCGACGATCAGCAACCGCGTGAGCGACCAGGTCTTCACCTTCACCGGCGCGAGCGTCAGCAGCCCCATCATCGACACCCGCTCGCTGGAATCCAACGTCCT
>JAQTMF010000287.1 GCA_028714515.1 Chthoniobacteraceae bacterium
TGCCGTATGGAGGGGCGATGACCCCGTTGACGATGCCCTCGCTTGTCACCGTCATTCCCTCTGGAGTTGGAGATGCTGCCATGGCGCCGATCATGCTCCATAGGCACGCCGCGGGCAGCAAAAAAAGAGTGCGCAAGGGGATCTTCATCGTTTCCCCGAAAGTGTAGGCGACCGGGATGCTCAGGGGAAGTCTACGCTTTTTTGAAGAAGGGGACGTTTCCCAGCCACGTGCAGCAGGCCGCGGTGAAGATCGCGCTCAAAAGGAGGAGGAAGGAGTTGTCGCCAAATCCCGTGATGCCGCAGGCGGCGCCCACGCCCAGGACATACAGCGCGGCGAGGCCAAAGAGCGCGCGGCCGGGCTTGGAGCGGTTGGTGAAGATCAGGGAGAGGGGGATCGACGCGGCGCAGAGGGCCACGGCGGGCATGAGGAGGCGCGGGAGGTGCGCCAGGAAGCCGCTTGCCCCAAAAAGGGCGGCCAGGAGCAGGCTGCCGCCCACGCACCAGGCGTCCCGGCGTTCGTCCCGCCGCAGGGCATGGCGGGCGAAGCGGTCGAAGAGGAGGATGAAGTTTCCCACGCTCCGCGCCACCCAGATCCAGAGCACCAGGATGATGTAGAGGACGGCGATGCCAAACCCGATGGGGGCGTAGGGGCCGTGGAAGAGTTGGCGTGCGAACCGGACGCCGAAGTAGATCCCCAGGACGATGGCCCAGCGCGTTTTGCCGCTGAAGCGCTGCATCTGGTAGCAGTAGTTCAAATAGGCGCGGTAGAAGGGGGAACGCGCCCGGAAACTTTGCAGGAGCCCTTCGCGGGCGGTATCGCATCCGGGGTCGAGCCGCAACGATTCCAGGAAATGTTCCTCGGCCTTGCGCCGGTCGCCGTTTTGCAGGGAGGTCCAGCCGGCGTTCGCGTGGGTGTACGCGTTTTCGGGGGCGCGGGCCAGCATGCCGGCGATCTGTTCCTCGCTTTCGCCGAGCTTGTTTTGCATCCGCAAGGCTTTGGCGAGCAGGTTGGCGGCGGGGATGTGGTCGGGGTCGAGGACCAGGGCGTGGCGCGCCGATTGTTCGGCGTCGGCCCACCGTTCCAGGCAAAGGAAGGTTTGCGCTTCGGCGACAAAGGGGAACGCGTTGTCCGGCTCCAGTTCCACCGCCGTCCGGGCTTCGCCGAGCGCTTCTTTCGGGCGTTCGATGGAACAGAGGATGAATGCCTTGAGCGCGTGGTGGGCGGCTTCGTTCGGTTCGAGCGCGATGGCTTCGTTGACCGGGGCCAGCGCTTCCGCTTCCCGGCCGTCAATCTGGAAGATGCTGTCCGCCAGGTGGTGGAAGGTGGCGGCGTCGCGCGGGTCTTGCGCCAGGGCTTCGCGGAAATAAGACTCGGCCTCCGCGTAGCGTCTTTGCTCTTTGAGCAAGAGGCCGCGCAGGAATTGCCCGGAGGAGAGTTCGCCCAGCGTGTCCATTATTTCTTGATGCCCAGGAATTTCAAGACGTCGTCGTAGAACCCGCCCTGGTTGGAGTAGAGGGCGTAGTTCTTGGCGCTGTCAAACCAGGCGCGGGTGGAGGGTTTGAGGGATTTCGCGCTTTCCAGGAGGTCCGCGGTGGTGATCGGGATGACGCGTCCCTCGCGCATGGCGCGGGCCAGCGAGTGCTCGATGGCGACGTCGAACATGGCTTTCAAATCCGCCCCGGAGAAGTCCTTCGTTTTGCGCGCGAGCGCGGCGGCGTCCAGTTTGCTGACGGGCTTGTTTTTTGCCATCACTTCGATGATGGCGGCGCGGGCGGCTTCGTCGGGCGGGGTGACAAAGAGGATGCGGTCAAACCGGCCGGGGCGGCGGAAGGCGGGGTCGATGTGCCACGGGGCGTTTGTGGCGCCGAGGATGAGGAGGCCGTCGTTGCTGGCGCTTTGGCCGTCCATTTCGGCCAGGAACTGGTTGATGAGGGTGCGCCCGGCGCTTCGCTTGAGGTCGTTGCGGTCGGCGGCGAGGGCGTCCACTTCGTCGAAGAAGAGGACGGAGGGGGCGTTGTCGCGCGCCAGTTGGAAAAGCTCGTGGAGGTTTTTTTCGCTGTTGCCCAGGTAGAGGTCGAGGATTTGATGGAGCCCCACGGCGAGGAAGTTGGCGTTGATCTCTCCCGCCGTCGCCCGGCTCAACATCGTTTTGCCGCATCCCGGCGGGCCGTAGAGGAGGACGCCGCCGCCGATTTTCTTCCCGTAGGCGCGGAAGAGTTCGGGATTCTTTAGCGGGTAGATGATTTTCATGCGGATCTCTTCCTTCACCGCTTCCATCCCGCCCACGTCGGCGAAGCTGGATTGCGGGCGCTCGATTTCCGCCGCCTGTCGCGCGCTTTCCGTATCCTCCCCAGGGTAGCTCCCTCCGTCCGCGCCCACGGGGACTTTCTCCGGCTCGCGAGGGGCCGCCCCGGGCCGGTTGCCCTGGAGGTAAAGCTCGGTTTCATACGCTTCGTCGCGGCTGGACGGGTCCAGTTTGAGCGCCCGGGTGTAGTGGGTGAGCGCTTCTTCGCGGTTGCCTTCGGCGAGGTGGAGCTGACTGAGGAACACCAGGGCGGGGGCGAAGTTGGGGTGTTCGCGTGTGAGCGCTTCGGTGCGCACGAGCGCCTCCGAGGTTTTGCCGGTCAAGTGAAGGGTTCGCGCGATGCCGAGCTTGGCATCGGGCTGGTTCGGATTCACCCGCAGCGCCCGGTCGAACGCGCCGCGCGCGTCGTCGAAGGCCCATTCATCAAGGCAGCCCTGCGCAAAGAGGAGCAAGAGGGGGACGTTGTCGGGGGAAACTGCCAGTGCCGCGCGAAGGGAATCGAGGTTTGCCATGCTGGGTGGAGGTATTGCCGGAGAGCTTGGCTTCGCGCCCGTTGCCGTGGCAAGCGGAAAGCGGAAAGCGTTCTCTTCTTTTCTTCCTCCAATGCGCGGCCGGATTGGTTGCCTCGGGCCGCCAATCTCGACGAGGTTTGTGTAAATTTCCGAGAATTGCTTTTGACGAGGCTGCCGGACCTCTGCTATTAAAATCTACACAAACCCGATAATGTATATAGGGTATATCTCATGACCACACTTGCTTCTGACCATTCTCTCCGCGCCCGGGCCGAATTGCGGCGCTACGACGACATCCGGCAGTTGATCGGCAGCCCGGAAAACCCGACGCCGCTGGTGAAAATCAACCGGGTCGTCCGCAAAGACGCC
>JAQTMF010000288.1 GCA_028714515.1 Chthoniobacteraceae bacterium
GCCGATCCCGGAGCCGGGACGCGGATCGGCGGAAGCGCTGCGCCGCGCGCTGCTCCCGGCCGTGACGGCGGAGCTGGAGTGGGATAACACGCGCGGGCAGTCGGAGATGACCGGTTTCTTCGCCATCGGCTTTGCGGACGCCGGGGTCTCGCTGCTGCCGGAGATCGACGGGATCGCCGGGTTTGAATTCGCGGGCCGCGTGTCCGTCGCCGTTCCCGCCGCGCAAGGGGTGCGGGTCGTCATCGGCCCCGATCTCCACGCGGCGCTGGCGGCGCGGGTTCCGCACGCGCTTTTCACAACGGCGGGGTTCGCGGTGACAGTGCCGCCCGGGGAGAAACGCACGCTTCCGCTCGCCTTGGGCTGGTATGTTCCCGAAATCGTCACCGGCCGCCTGGAGAGCCGCTATTACTACACGCGCTGCTTTGCGTCGCTCCTTGACGTAACGCAATACGCCCTGGCCCGCCATGCGCAGCGCGCGCAGTGGGCGCGGGAGCTGGACGCCGCCCTGCAAGCCGCGCCGCTGAACGCCTCGCAGCGCTTCCTTGTCGCCCACGCGACGCGCAGTTACTACGGCTCCTCGCAGTTGCTCGATAGGGCGGGCGAGCCCTTCTGGGTCATCAACGAGGGCGAGTATTGCATGATGAACACGTTCGATCTCTCCGTGGATCAAGTGTTCTTTGAAATGCGCACGAACCCCTGGGTGGTGCGCAACATCCTGGACAACTTCGTCCGCCACTACAGCTACGTGGACGAGGTGCGCGACGCCGCCACGGGAGAGGTGTTCCCCGGCGGCATCTCGTTTACGCACGACATGGGCGTCCGCAATCGTTTTTCACCGCACGGCCACTCGTCTTACGAGACCCGCGACATTCCCGGCTGCTTCAGTTACATGACCCAGGAGCAGCTCTGCAACTGGATCCTGTGTGCGGCGACTTATGTGGAAGGCACGGGCGACGACGCGTGGCTGCGGCGGAACGAAGCCATCGTGCGGGCCTGCCTGGAAAGCATGGAGCGGCGCGACCACGCGGACCCGGCGCGGCGCAACGGCGTGATGGGCCTGGATTCCTCGCGGTGCGGGACGGGCCAGGAGATCACCACCTACGATTCGCTGGACGCTTCGCTGGGGCAGGCGCGCAACAATCTCTACGTCGCGGTGAAATGCTGGGCGGCCTCTCTCGGGATCGCCCGGATGCTTCGCCGGGCGGGCGACGAGGCAACGGCGCTCCGCGCGGAAGCCAACGCGGACCGGACGGCCGAGAGCGTCTGCGCGCGCTTCGACGCGAATCTCGGCTACATCCCGGCGCTGTTCGAGGGGGATTCGCAAAGCGCGATCATCCCGGCGATCGAATGCCTGGTGTTCCCGATGGAATGGAATGCCACGGATGCGCTGGACCGGTGCGGACGGTATGGGAAGTTGATCCAGACGCTGGAGACCCATTTGAAAACAATCCTGCGCCCCGGCCTGTGCCTCTGCGAAGACCAGGGCTGGAAGCTCTCGTCAACCAGCCCGAACACGTGGATGAGCAAGATCGCCATCTGCCAGCACGTGGCGCGCGAACTTTTCGGGATCGACCAGCCGCAGGCCGATCTCGCCCACGAGCGCTGGCAGAAAGAGGGTTCCAGCTATTGGGCGTTCTGCGACCAGATCTGGGACGGCGTCGGGAAAGGCTCCAAATACTACCCGCGCGGCGTCACCGCGATCCTCTGGATGAAAGGCGAAACATGCTGGAAGCGGTAGCGTTCTTCGTGGCCGGGCTTTGCGCCGGGGGCGGCGCGGCGTGGCTGTGGGCGCGGGCCCGCACCGCGCGGCTGGAAGCGGAATTGGCGATGGAACGCGCCGCCGCCAAGGAAAAGCTCGCGTTGCTCGACGACGCCCGTCAGCGTTTCTCCGATACCTTCCAGGCGCTTTCCGCCGAGGCGCTGAGGCAGAATAGTTCGTCTTTCCTGGAACTCGCCAACGTCTCCCTGGAGCGCTTCCAGGCATCCGCCCGGGGCGACCTGGAGCGGCGTCAAACGGCCATCGGCGAACTGGTCAAGCCGGTGCGCGATTCGCTGGAGAAGGTGGACGCCAAGATCCAGGAGCTGGAGAAAGCGCGCGCCGGAGCCTACGAGGGCCTCGTCACCCAGATCCGCTCCATGGGCGAGGCGCAAAGCCAGCTTCGCGCCGAAACGCACCGGCTCTCCACCGCGCTGCGCTCTCCGGTGGTGCGGGGACGCTGGGGGGAAGTGCAGTTGCGCCGGGTCGTCGAACTGGCCGGGATGCTCCCGCATTGCGACTTCACCGAACAGGCATCGCAAGCCACCGAAAACGGCCGTCAGCGCCCGGACATGATCGTCCATCTCCCCGGCGGGAAAGAGATCATCGTGGATGCCAAGGCCCCGCTGGCCGCCTACCTGGAAGCGATGGAGGCGCCTGACGAAGAGACGCGCGGCCGCAAGATGCGCGAGCACGCCGCGCAACTGCGGGCGCACATCGACGCGCTCGGCAAAAAGGCCTACTGGGAACAATTCCCCGAGGCTCCCGAACTGGTGGTCCTTTTCCTGCCGGGCGAGAGTTTCCTGAGCGCGGCGATGGAGAGCGATCCCACGCTGCTCGAATACGGCACGGAGCGCAAAGTGATCCTCGCCACGCCCGCCACGCTCATCTCGCTGCTCAAGGCCGTCTTCTACGGCTGGCGGCAGCAGCGGCTGGCGGAGAGCGCCGGGGAGATCGCCCGGCTCGGCCGCGAACTCGGCAAGCGGCTCGCCGATATGGGCTGCCACGTGGACCGCCTGGGGAAAAGCCTGAAAGGGGCGGTCGATCACTACAACCGGCTTGTGGCGACGACCGAAAGCCGGGTGCTCGTGACCGTGCGCAAATTCCACGGTCTGGAACCGGAGACGCCCGGCGAGGAACCGGCCGCGCTGGAACAGATCGAGGCCACGCCCCGGCATTTACAAGCCCCGGAGTGGACGCGGGATGAAGTTGAGAGAACGGAAAGTTGAGCGTTGAGTGAAGGAACGGCGCGGAGCCCTCCCATTCTCTCAACTCTCAACTCTCAACTCTCAACTCTTGACCCTCAACCCTTCACATCTTCACGCGGCCGCCGAGTGCGCGGCTCAAGGTCAGCTCGTCGGCCTGCTCCAGTCCGCCCCCGGCCGGGAGCCCCTGGGCGATGCGCGTCACTTGCACGGGCAGTTCC
>JAQTMF010000289.1 GCA_028714515.1 Chthoniobacteraceae bacterium
GCACCAACGACGCCCCGGCACTCGCCCAAGCGGACGTGGGCGTGGCGATGAACACCGGCACGCAGGCGGCGCGCGAGGCGGGCAACATGGTGGACCTCGACAGTAACCCGACCAAGTTGATCGAGATCGTCGAAATCGGCAAACAGCTCCTCATGACGCGCGGGGCGTTGACGACCTTTTCCATCGCCAACGACGTGGCCAAATACTTCGCCATCCTGCCCGCGCTGTTCGGTTCTCTTTACCTTGCTACTGGGGCGAACCAAGGACCGCTCGCGACGCTCAATGTGATGCGCCTGCATTCGCCGGAAAGCGCGATTTTGAGCGCAGTCGTTTTCAACGCGCTCATCATCGTCGCCTTGATCCCGCTTTCCTTGCGCGGCATCGCCTATCGTGCTGTGGGGGCCGCGCACGTTTTGCGGCGCAACGTGCTCATCTACGGCGTGGGCGGACTGCTCGCGCCCTTCGCGGGTATCAAACTGATCGACCTCGTGTTGGTGGCTCTGCAACTCGCATAACGCCCATTAGCTATGAAAACCATTCTTCAAGCCCTTCGTCTGTTGCTTGTCCTAACTGTTTTGACCGGCGTTGCCTATCCGCTGGCGGTAACCGCCGTGGCACGCCTCGCTTTTCCTCATCGCAGTTCCGGGAGCCTCGTCTCGCAAGGAGGCAAGCCGGTGGGCTCCGCTCTCCTCGCCCAGAAGTTTGAAGACGAGCGTTACTTTTGGCCGCGCCCTTCGGCGAACGATTACGCCACAGTGCCTAGCGGGGCGAGCAATCTTGGTCCCACGAGCGCTGCGCTGCGCAAGGCCATTACCGAACGCCGCGAGAAATATGGTGTGGATGCCCCGGTGGACATGCTGACGGCCTCGGCTAGCGGCCTTGATCCCGACATCAGTCCGGAAGCGGCCGCGCAGCAGGTCGCCCGTGTGGCCGCGGCCCGTCATCTCCCCACCGAGCGCGTGGCGGCGATGGTTCGCGAAGTGACACAACCGCCGCAATACGGCATTTTCGGCGAACCGCGCGTAAATGTTTTGGCTCTCAACCTATGGCTGGATGCGATAAAGTAATCCTATGGCCGACGAAACCCGTCCCGACCCCGATGCGCTGCTGGCGTCCATCCGCCAGGAAACCGAAGCGGCGCGGCGCGGCAGGCTGAAAATCTTCTTCGGCATGTGCCCCGGCGTGGGCAAGACCTACGCCATGCTTCAATCCGCCCGGCAGGAGGTCGAAAAGGGCGTGGAAGTCGTGGCGGGTATTGTGGAAACGCACGGCCGTAAAGACACCTCCGCGTTGCTCGAAGGCATTCCCATCGTCCCGCGATTAACGGTTCCCTACCGGGGGACCACATTGGAGGAGATGGACTTGGACGCGCTGCTGGTCTGGCATCCGCGCCTTGTGCTAGTGGATGAACTCGCCCATACGAACGCCCCCGGCAGCCGCCACCCCAAGCGTTACCAGGATGTGCTGGAACTCCTCGACTCAGGGATCGATGTTTTCACGACAGTCAACGTCCAGCACATCGAAAGCCGAAAAGACACCGTCGCGCAAATCACCGGAATCCAGGTGCGCGAAACGGTGCCGGATTCGCTGCTCGACCTTGCCGAGGATATCACGCTCATCGACCTTACGCCTGACCAGCTCCGGGAGCGTCTTGCCGAAGGGAAGGTCTATCTGGGGGACCGTGCCGCAACCGCCGCCGATCATTTCTTCCGCGAGAGCAACCTCATGGCATTGCGGGAAATGGCGCTGCGCCTCACGGCGGAGCACGTAGACCGCAACCTGCGCCAGTTCAAGCTGGGCATGGTGGCGGGCGAACCTTGGAAGGCGGGCGACCGCCTGCTCGTGGCCGTGAGTGCCAGTCCATCTTCCGAAATGCTCATTCGTTGGGCACGCCGCGCTGCCTCCTCCTTGGAGGCAAGCTGGCTCGCGGTGCATGTGGAGACGCCGCGCCCGCTCGCGCCATTGAGCGAGGTCCGCCTTGGCCTTAACCTGGCCTTGGCGCGGCAACTGGGCGCGGAAGTTATCATGGTGGAGAGCACCGATCCGGGCGAGGCCATCCTGCGCGTTGCGCGGCAGAACAACGTCACGCAGATCATCGTGGGCAAGCCGGGACCTCGGACGTTACCGAGTTGGTTTAAGAAGTCCCCGGTCGACTGGTTGGTGCGGCATAGCGGCGACATTGACGTCCACATGGTCCGCGCCGAAAGCACGGAACATCCGACCCCGCCTCCTCCCGCTCCGCTGCCATGGGCGCAGTATGGAGCCGCTCTGGCTATCGTTTGTGCGGTTACGGCTCTTGGTTTGGCGCTGGAACCGGCGACGGGCTACTGGGCCATCGCGTTGATTTATCTCTTCGCCACCATTCTCAGCTCCATCCATTTACGCCGGGGGCCGACACTTCTCCTTGCGGCCGCCAGCGCGTTGCTTTGGAACTTCCTTTTCATCCCCCCGCGCTTCACCTTTTACATCCGCGAATTGCGGGATGTGATGATGTTCGCGATGTATTTTGTCGTCGCCCTCGTTATTGGCCATCTTACTTCCCGCCTTCACGAACGCGAAGAAGCGGAACGCCGGGGTATGGAACGGGCCACCGCACTTTACCGTCTCTCCCGCGCCCTTGCTGCAACGCGAGAACCCGCCGAAGCGCTGGGCGTCGTCGTGAAACAGATCCGTGAAACTTTCGGGGCGGAAAGCTGCCTGCTCGTGCGGGATGAAGCAGGCCGGTTTTCAGGCGAGGCCCATCCCGCCAGTACGCTCGTTCTCAACCCGAAGGAGGAAAGCGTCGCCGCCTGGGTCTTTCAGCACCGGCAGCCCGCCGGACGGTTCACAGACACGCTACCCGATTCGGAATTCCTGCATCTCCCGCTGCTAACCGGCGGAAATATCGAAGGCGTAATTGCGGTCAAGTTTCCCAACGAGACGCCGCTCTCCATCCAGCGCCGGGAATTACTAGAGGCTTTTGCATCGCAGATCGCGGTGACTGTCGAGAAAGACCGCTTCGCGCAGGTCAGCCGGAAGGCGCAGATTTCCGCCCAGTCGGATCGGCTCCAGCGAGCCCTTTTCGATACCATTTCCCACGAACTCAAAACGCCGCTTGCCGCCATCTCTGCCACCTTGGAACAGCCGGACGGTGCACCCGCCGCGCGGGAACTCCGGCCTGCCATCG
>JAQTMF010000290.1 GCA_028714515.1 Chthoniobacteraceae bacterium
GGGCAGGTCTTTCCGGCGGTTGTCCACGACCACGAAGTCGTTCCCCGCGCCGTTCATCTTGGTAAAGTGCAGCAACATGGGCCGGTTGTAACACAGGAGCGGGTGTGCGCCTATTTTTTTTGCCTGGTGATCCACGTGAGCATCATGGACCAGAAGGTGAGGGCCAGGCTGAAGAGGGGGACCTGGAGCAGCGGCGGCAGGGAGTAGACCATGGAAACGACGGGGATCCAGACGCCCCAGGCGGCGATGATGGAGGGGATGGTGACTTCCCGGTAAAAACGGAGGGTGAAGACGCGCCGCATCCCCTCCCAGCGGTAGCCGTTGTTTTTCCAGGTGAAGCAGACCATGGCAAACGGCATGGAGTAGAGGGGGGTGTAGATGAATTGATCGACGATCACTTTCTTGGCCACCGTCAGCAGATCGGGGTGGGTGCCGAACAGGACGGCCTGGAAGCGGTAAAAGGCGTCCACGACCATGCTTTGCGATCCCCAGTAGAGGAGGCCGAAGAGGAGATCGCTCCAGTTGGACCGGTGGACGCGTCCGCGCTGGAAGATCACGATAACGAGCAGTTCGGGCACGACGGCTCCGGCCAGCATCCCCGCCCCGCAGGCGAACCCGTAGCCCCAGCGTTCCTTGAGCCGGGCCAATTCCTCCAGCCAGGCCCGGGCGGGCGGGTAGAAAAAGTAGCCAAGCAGCACGGCGGCCATGGCGGCTTGCACGATCAGCCCGGGGACGAGGTTGGCGCGCGCGGCGTGTAGCCCGATGCTGAACGGATGCGATGGACGCGGGTCTGGCGTGGCATTTTTCACAGGAGGCGGCAGAGCGTAACGGTCTTCGGCGGAAAAACCAGTTTTCAAATGGCCTTTAAACCCTTAAAAGGTGCTCCTTACCCATGGCTCCACACGAAATTTTCTCCCAAATGCCCGCCGCTGTTGCGTGGCAGATCTTCGGTTTCCTGTTTGAAAAAGAAAAACCGCTGTACAAGGCGACGATCGAGGCGCTGGCCAAGAAGCGGAATCTGCGCCCGGTGTTTGTGGAGCGCAAGCCGCGCGAGGAGCGTTTTGCCTGGATGAAGGAGGCCCTTTCGCGGGCGATGAGCGATCCCGTGGCCGCGCATGTGCTGCAGGTGTGGCTGGTGGGGGCGCAATCGGCGGTGTTGTGCGATTTCCTCGACGCGCTGGGGGTCACCCACGATGAGAATGGCACGGTGGAGACGCTCCCCCCCGCCCCGGCCAAGGATGTCCTTGTCTCGGCGGTGGAGACGCTTCTGGCCAAGCACGAAGCGGGTGTCGTGGCGGTCTATTTGCACACCTTCCAGGCGCTCCACGAGGAGGGCGGCTGGCCCACGCTCGCGGAGGTGCTGGAGACCGACGCCCGGCTGAAGCTGGCGGCGTAGAAAACGGCGCCAGCGGCTATTGGTATCGCCGCGTTTGCGGACGGCACGGAGTGCCGGTATCTGTTTAGCGCGTGTTTACAAATTCAAAGAGGTTTATCCGCGGATTTCGCAGAGGGCCGCAGATTGAAAGGCAGAAGATCCCTTTTTGTCATTCCGGGCATCTGCGAAAATTCGCGCGATCGCCGCGAATCCCCTACTTGTAAAACGCGGCAATCGACGCCACCACGGCGTGAATCTGCTCCGGCGTCAACTCCGGGAAAATCGGCAAAGCCAGCGTCTCCTTCGCCGCGCGCTCGGCCTCGGGGAAGTCCCCCTCCTTGTAGCCGAGATTCGCAAAGCACTCCTGCAAATGAAGCGGGAGCGGATAATAAATCGCATGCCCGACCTTCTCCTGCGCCAGGTAATCGCAAAGCGCATCCCGGCGCGGCACCCGCACGATGAACTGGTTGAAAATGTGGTGATTCGTCAACCCGCTCGCCGCATACGGCTCCGCGGGAAGCGTCACCGTGCTCGCCAGCCCCGCCTTGGCAAACGCCTCGTGGTAAAGCGCCGCATTCGTCCGCCGCCGGGCCGACCACGTATCCAGATGCGGCAGCTTGATCGCCAGCACCGCCGCCTGCAGCGCGTCCAGCCGGAAATTCCCGCCCACCATCTTGTGAAAATACCGGCGCTCGCCGCCGTGATTGCGCAACGCGCGCAGCTTATCCGCCATCGCCGCATCCCTGCAAACCACCATCCCGCCATCACCGAACGCGCCGAGATTCTTCGACGGGAAAAAGCTGTAGCAGCCGAAGTCCCCCATCGCCCCCGCGCTCCCCTTGCCCTTCTTGCCGGGATACTCGGCCCCGAGCGCCTGGGCGGCGTCCTCAATCACCGGCAGCTTGTATTGCGCCGCCAGTTCCAGCACCCCGTCCATATCGCAGCAAAGCCCGTAGAGATGCACCGGCATGATCGCGCGGATCGTCTGCCCGGCATGGCTGATAAGCTCCCCTTGCGCATTCTTTTTGCACCCCTCCAAATACCGGCGCAAAGCGGGCACGGAAATATTGTAAGTCTGCGGATCGATATCGATGAAAACGGCGGCCGCGCCCACGCGGGCAATGCTCCCCGCCGTCGCGAAAAACGTGTAAGGCGTGGTAATGACCGCGTCCCCGGCCTTCACCTCCAACGCCATCAGCGAAATCAAGAGCGCATCCGTCCCGCTCGTCACACCCACCGCGTGCCCCGCGCCGGTATAGGCGCAAACGGCCTTCTCAAACGCCTCCACCTTCGGCCCCCCGATGAACATCTGGGAATCCATGATTTGATCCACCTCCGCGCGAATCTGTTCGCGGAGCGTCAGGTATTGTTGCTTGAGATCGAGAAGAGGCACTTGCATGATTTTGTCAGTTTGTCAGGGAAAAGGGCCGCTTGGCAATAAAAGAGAATCCGAGGAATTCGCAAATGGCAGCAGATTATTAGGGACTGTTCACGAATTCACTAAAAAGAATGAGGAATCCAGGAAACCAGGAAGAAGAGAAGTTGCCGGGAAATTAAAACTCTGTTTCCTGGCTTCCTGGTTTCCTCATTCATCCCTGTTTTTTCCTCATCGTCTTGAATTCGTGAACACGGCCTAAGACTCCATCGCGAGCCGGATTGCCTCCAACTCCTCCCACCGCGCATAAAGCGCCTCCAATCGCTTCCGCGCCGACTCCACCTCCTCATTCAGCGCCACCGCCTGCGCCCCGTACTTCAGGTGAAACTCCGGGTCGCAAACC
>JAQTMF010000291.1 GCA_028714515.1 Chthoniobacteraceae bacterium
GTTGGAGGCCGCGGCGTTCATGCGGTCGGCATCGAAGATGATGGCGACTTTGCGCGCGCTTTGGGTGGCGCGCATTTGCAGTTCTTTTTCGAGGTCGCGGGTTTGCTCGACTTTGATGAGGCGCGATTTGGATTCCGGCTCGATGCAATGCACGTCCGGGTGCTGCAGAATGGTGTCTTCGCCGGTTCCCGTGGCGAGCGCGGCCAGCCGCAGGGCGAGGGTGCGTTTGCCGCTCCCGGTTTCGCCGGTGATCAGGTAGGCATGGGCCAGCCGTCCGCTTTCCAGGGCGCGGCGCAAAAAGGTAAAGGCATCTTCCGGCGAAAAAGCCATCGCGTTACCGTTTGCCGCTGGCAACCCGCTCGGCGTCGCGCCGGGAGTTGAGGACGAAGTCGTTGTTTTCCCCGTAGCGCGTCCACGGCCCGGCGGGGATTTCGCTCAAATCGACGAATTTCCAGTCGCACACATCCTGGGTGGCTTTCATGCCCAGGAAGTCCCGCACGGCGGGGGAAACGTCCAGGCCGGCGCCACCGTTGATGTTGGCCTTGGGCTGTTCCTTGCCGAAGACGTATTGCCAGTGGTCGGTGCGGAAGGGGCCGCAATCCTCCCATTGGGCGTAGCAAACGCGGTTGCCGTGCCGGATGGCGATCCAGCGGCCTTTGCAGACGGATTTGCCCGCCTGGCGGAAGGACTGCCGGAACCACGGAATGACGAAGGAGGCTTCCGGCTTGGTGGTGCCGTGCGTCACGTCGTTGTAGGGAAGGGCGCAGTAGAACGGGTTTTGGCCGGGAACGAAGGAGACGGGCAGGTAGCCGTTGCGGCGGTCGGGCGAATCGACGCCGCCGTAGTTGCCCATCCAGTTCGGGTCCCAGGAGCTGGCCCGGTTGGGGGTGGGGTTGCGGGCGGTGGTGCCTTCACCGATCCAGAAGACGGTGGTGACGATGTTTTGCTTCCACGGGTAGCGGCCGCCACTGAGCCCGAACCAGGAGCGCCCGGTGCTTTGGCCGGAGGTCTGCACCTGGACGGTCGGTTCCATCTTGAGCAGGGCGTTTTCCCGGAGCTTCTGGGCGTATTTGGCGAAGTCCGCGCTGCTTTGGTAGGGGGACTGGGCGTGAGCAACCGAGAATCCTCCCAGCGCCATGGCGCACAATCCGAGCAGGAGCGGGATGAATTTCGGGGCTCTCATGGGTGGGAAGGTCATGCTTATAGGTGAAATAAGAGGCTGGGTAAAGTTCTTTCCGGCTTCCGGCCTCCAATGAAGTGCGCATATAAAGCAGCATCCATGCCAGGGAAAAGCTGAGGGGGGCCTAAGGGAGGGATCCTCCAGAAGGGACTCTACCGGGCCCGGCCCAGTTTGCGCCGGAGGATCTGGAGGACGTCTTCGACTTCCTCTATACGCAAAAATGCGACGACGGTTCCAAAAACTGCGGCCGCCAGAGTAATGACGCCGAGCACGGCTGCGAGTTTGGGCAGGAAAGCCATTTCCGCCAGGCCGCCAAAGAGCCAAATCTGGGCGGCGGCACAGAGGAGAGCCAGGGGAACGGCGGCCAGGCAGATCTTGCCGAGGCTCTTGAGGAGCACCCGGGTTTCGAGCCCCCCGACGTGCCGGGTCATCAGGAAGTAGAGGATGGCAAAGTTAATGATCGCCACGAGGCTGGTGGAGAGGGCGAGCCCCCGATGCCCAAAGTGGAGCTGGAAGGTGAAGAACTGGTTCAGCAGGTAGTTGGTGGCGATGGAAAAAAAGCTCACCAGCATCGGGAGGTTGCGCTTGTTGAGGGCGTAAAAGGCGGGGGCGATCACTTTGATGCCGGAATAGGCCACGAGCCCCAGGGCGTAAAACCGGAGAGCGGTGGCCGTCTGGAGGGTATCCTGGTAGCTGAAGCGGCCCCGTTGGAAGATGAGGGAGATGATCGGCTCGGCGAAGAAGATGAGGCCGATGGCGCAGGGGATCGTCAGTAAAAAGGCCAGCCGGATGCCGTGGCTGAGCGTGGAGCGCACGCCCGCGGTGTCGTGGACGGAGGCAAAGCGCGAAACCACCGGCAGCGTCACGGTCCCCACCGCCACGCCAAAGACGCCCAGGGGCAGCTGCATCAGGCGGAAGGCGGCGTTGAGCCAGCTTACGGGGCCGTTGCCGGCGAGATGGGACGCGAAGCTGGTGTTGACCATCACGTTCACCTGCACGGCGCTGGCGGCGATGACGGCCGGGCCCATGAGGAGGAGGATCTGGCGCACGCCGTCGTCCCTCCAGGCGAAGTCGGGGCGGAACCGGAACCCCACGCGGCGCAGGGCCGGGAATTGGACGACCAGTTGCAGCAGCCCGCCGATCAGCGTGCCCAGGGAGAGGCCGACGAGCGCGCGGGCCCCAAATTGCGGGTCGAGCCACCATCCGAGCCCGACGCCGCCGACGATCGAGCCGAGGTTGAAGAAGCTGGACGCCATCGCGGGCATCCCGAAGACGTTTTTGGCGTTGAGCATCCCCATCGCCAGCGCGGCCAGGGAGACGAGCAGGATGAAGGGGAACATGATCCGCGTCAGCTCGATGGTCAGCGCCGCTTTCTCCGGCGGGAACCCTCCGGCCAGGATGCCGATCAACTGCGGCGCGAAGGCGACGCCCAGGAGCGTCACGACGCTCATGAAGATAACGGCCAGCGTGGCGATTTTGTTGGCCAGAGCCCAGGCCGAGCGGTCCCCTTCCGTGGTGATCTTCTTGGAGAAAACCGTGATGAACGCCGTGGAGAGCGCCCCTTCGGCAAAGAGATCGCGCAGGAGATTGGGAGCGCGGAAGGCCGCCACGAAGGCGTCCATCAAGAGCCCCGCGCCAAAGAGCTTGGCGAAGACGAGTTCGCGCACAAGCCCCAAAACGCGGCTGCACGCGACGGCGAGGCCGACTACTCCGGCGGCTTTTTTACTGAGCCGGTTTTGCTGCGCGGCGGGGGCGGAATCGGAGGGCTGGGGCATGGGGACGGGGGCGAAAATTACAGGAAGTCATGTGCGGCTTTGCCGAGGCGGTCCATGATGGCCGCGCCGATGCCGGTTTGGGTGACGGGCTCGGCGAGGATCACGTCCAGGCCCGCTTCGTCCAGGCGGCGCATGGCGGCGAAGAGGTGCGACGCGGCTTCGCGCAGGTCGCCGCAGGGGCTCAATACCTCCAC
>JAQTMF010000292.1 GCA_028714515.1 Chthoniobacteraceae bacterium
AGATTCTAACAACACATGTTATAGGAATTCGTGTAGCTATATATTAAATTTTATTATTTTAGTATTTTTATGATCTAGTATAGATTGCTTCTAGTGTCCTGTCAGGCAAGTTTGCAAAATAAGTCCGAGCCCATTTTTCGTATTTTTCAAGGCGCGACCGAGAGGCAATATCTGAAGATATTGCCCGAGGAAGCAACGCCGAAAAATCGGAAAAGGGGCCGAAATTATGCAGTTCATTTGTCTGACAGGACACTAGTGTCTGGTTAGTTAAGTTCGTGGCAGAAAGCGTGAAAGGAAACGCGGTCTCCAAACGTGTCATCCCGAGCTTGCGAGGGATCCCTCCAAGGCTTCAGGATACCGAAGAATGGAAGGCGTCGAGACGTTTGCGAGGTCCCTCACTGCGTTCGGGATGACAAGCACGTTGGCCGGATTTTTGTTGTCTATTTCGCTAACAGGACACTATCTAGGCGACCCCGAGGGTGGAAAGGACCGCGGGAACGTCCGCAAGGCTCTCGAAGAGGAAATCGGGCTGGTGAGCGCCGAGTTGCTCGCGGGTGTGGCCCCCGGTGGCGATGGCGACTGTTCGCGCGCCGATCACCCGCCCGCATTCGATGTCGTGCGGCGTGTCGCCCAGCACGAAGGTCCGCTCCGGCCGGAAATCGACGCCGTGGCGCTTGTGGGCGCGGGCCTGGGCGAACGGCCCCAGGCGGTTGCGGTCGAAGCTGTCGTCGGCGTACGCGCCGAATTCAAAGTAGTTCCAGAGGCCGTAGTGGGTCAGCTTGATCTTCGCGCCGCGCTCCAGGTTGCCCGTGAGCAGGGCGACGGCGATTTGCGGGCGCTCCTTGAGGGCGTCGAGGAACTCGACGATGCCCGGCAAGAGGCGGCCGTTCTTGCGCGGCAGCTCCACGGTGAGGTGGGCGAGGTAGAGATCCAGGAACGCGGCGGCGCGCTCGGCCGTCCACTCCACGCCGAATTTTTTGAAGACGTTGCGCGTGATGAGATGGTCGGTGCGCCCGGCGATCTCCACGCCTTGGAGGCCGTTTTCGACGCCAAACATATCGTGCACGGCGAGCCGCATGGAGTATTCGCCCGCGCCGCCGGAGGCGATCAAGGTGCCGTCGATGTCGAAAAGGAATAGATGCGTTTTGGCCGGTTGTGCAGACATGAATCCCTCCAGAGTGCCAGCAAATGGCCCTCGACGCAACCCGGGGAGAAAATTCTCACCTCGTTCCCAAGCCGGGTAAAAGAGGAAGCGCGGATCAAGAGAGAAACCCGGGCCGTTCGCCGCGTGGCGTTGATTTCAAAAGGCCCGGGGCGCATCCACGGTTTTCGGACGGCACGGAGTGCCATCCCTACCATTCGCGCCGCCTCAATTTGAGATTTGACTCTCACTTTCTAGGGTGCGAGGCTGGCTCTCATGATGTATCTCACCCCGCAAAAGCGCGCGCTGGGAGCGGTGTTTGAGCGGGCCAGCCGCCCTCTCACCCCGCCGGAGATTTGCGAAGAGGCTCGCAAGGAACTCCCCACGCTGGGCCTTGCGACGGTCTACCGGGCCATCAAGCAATTCCTCGCCGAAGGGCAGATCCGCGCGGTGGAAGTCCCCGGCGCGGCCCCGCACTACGAAAGCGCGGCCCGGCATCACCACCACTTTTTCGTTTGCTGCGAGTGCAAGCGGCTTTTCGACTTAATCGGCTGCGTGCGCGGGGTCCAGTCGCTCGCGCCGCAGGGGTTCCGCGTCCGGCAGCACGAGATCGTCCTCTACGGCGAGTGCGCCGCGTGCGCGAACCAGGAAGGGGCGCTATGAGCTTCCGCGCCTTGGTGTTGATCCCCCTGCTTTGCCTGGTCCAGGCGGTTGGCGCGTGGGGAGCCGGGGAGAAGCCGTTGCGTATCCTGACTTCCTTTTACCCGATGTATGTCATGACGCTTAACGTTGTGGGCGACACGCCGGGCGTCACCGTGGAGTGCCTGACGGAGCCGTTCACCGGCTGCCTGCACGATTACCAGCTCACTCCCGCCGACCTCAAGAAGCTGGCGACGGCGGATCTCTTCATTGCCAACGGCGCCGGGATGGAGACGTTCCTGGAAAAAGCGGTGCGCCAGGCGCCGAAGCTCAAGATCATCGAGGCGACCAAGGGGATCCCGCTCGCGTTCCCGGACAACCCGCACCTCTGGGTCGGGATCTCCGGGGCCATCGCGGAGACGAACGCCATCGCCAGGGGGCTGGCGGAAGCCGACCCCGCCCGCGCCGCCGCGTATGAAAAAAACGCGGCCGCGTACGTGGCGAAGCTCGACGCCCTGCGCCAAAAGATGCACGCCGCGCTGGACGGCGTGAAAGGGCGCGAGATCATCACTTTCCACGAGGCGTTCCCGTATTTCGCCAGCGAGTTTGGGCTCAAAATCGCCGCCGTGGTGGAACGCGAGCCGGGCTCCGAGCCAAGCGCGGGGGAACTCGCCGCCACCATCCGCATCGTGCGCCAGCACCACGTGCGCGCCCTCTTTGCCGAGCCGCAATACCCGGCGAAAAGCGCGGAGGTGATCCGGCGGGAAACCGGCGTGCCCGTCCGCGTCCTGGACCCGGCGGTGACGGGCCCGAAGGACCCGCGACAGGCGCGCGAGGCGTATCTCAAGGCCATGGAGACGAATTTGCAGGTATTGCGGGAGGCGCTGGGGGAATAACGCGATGGAACCGGAGCACCATCACAAGGGCCTGGCCCGGCACGTATGCGGCGAATGCTGCACGCGGCTGGAAAACCTCGGCGTGACTCTGGAGGGCCGCCGCGTGCTGGAGGAGGTGTCGCTCCACCTCCATTGCGGCGAGCTGACGACGCTGGTGGGCCCCAACGGCGCGGGGAAATCGACCCTCCTGCGCGCGTTGCTGGGGGAGGTGCCCCACACGGGCGCGATCCACTTCCTGCCGGTCTTCGGCCACGGGCGCGAGGACGCCCCGGCCATCGGCTACGTGCCGCAGCAGCTCTTGTTCGACCGCTTCTCGCCCATCAGCGTGCAGGACGCGTTTTCCTGCGCGCTCTCGCGCTGGCCCGTGGCGCTGCTGCACCGGCGGCGCGACCGCCTGACGGCGTGCGAGGCGCTCGACGCCGTGGAGGCCAGGCACCTGGTGAAGCGCAAGCTGGGCGAGCTT
>JAQTMF010000293.1 GCA_028714515.1 Chthoniobacteraceae bacterium
CCGGCCCTTGCAGGAAAAAATCCCGGCATCCACGCAATAGTCCGGGAAAAAGCGGTTCACGCCGCCGAAGAAACGATTGTTCACCGGATGATCCAGGCTCGCGGTATGGCCGTCGGCGGGCTCAAAGCAACCCGATTGCGGGAAGAAATCCTCGTTGTCTCCGGCGTACAGGTTGCAGCCCAAGGCGACCTGTTTCAGGTTGTTCAGGCACTCCGAACGGCGGGCGCTTTCGCGGGTTTCGGACAGCGCCGGCAGCAGCATGCCGGCGAGGATGGTAAGGATCGCGATCACGACCAGCAGTTCGACCAGCGTGAAGCCATGATGTTTGTGGAGGGGGATCGCACAGGGAGAATCGAAATGGAACTGCGGCTGATGGGGAGTGGTGATTCGCACAGCGGGCGCCTTTTCTCCGGCGAAGGCCTGTCGCACATTGCGAGGCCCGTATCGCCGGCTACGCTGCGCTTTGTGGCCGAACTGCCGTTGGCCGCGTGCGGCCAAGCGATCCGCGCTGTGCGCGGATCGGCGGCCACGCAAGGAAGAGGCAAGGGCCTTTTCCGCAAGCGCAGCCGCGGCCGTCTTTTTCTGAAGGAGCCGCTCATGCTCGAAGACCTGTTCCTCGGCAACGATCTCCACAAAGACACCATCGTCCTGTATGGCGAGACCGCGCAGGGGGAGATCCTCGTTCGCGAAACGCTTCCGACCCGGTGCAAGAATCAGATCCGCGACTTCTTCGCCGAACTCTCCACCCGCTATCGCGTCGTCGCCGCGGTCGAATCCGTCGGCTTCTACCAGTGGTTCTGGGATCTCGTTCGCCCCCTGGTCGCCGAACTCCATCTCGCCGACGCTTCCCAGGTGCGCGCTGCCGCAGGGCGTCTCGCCAAGACCGACATGAACGATGCCGCCACGCTGGCCCGCCTGCTGCGCCAGAAGAGCCTGCCCACAGCCTTCGTGCCCGATCCCGAACTGCGCGAGTTGCGCGCCCTGATCCGCCATCGCGAGCGCCTGCGCCGCCGCGCCACTTCGACCAAAAACTCCATGCGCATGGAGATGAACAAGCTCGGACTTCCCGGCCCCAGGGATCTGGAGACCGGCACGTTCCATAAATGGTTTACCGGCCAATACGAAAAGATCGGTCTTGTGGCGCGGCTCGCCTTCTCCCAGCTGGCCGATCACCTGGCCATTCTGGAGCGCCAGATCCTCGCCCTCGATGACGAACTGGAGCGGAAGATCGAAGCCACCGAGCGCTTCCGCGTGCCGATCATGCGCATCAAGGATCTGCCCGGCTTCGGCCTCCTGACCGCCGCTGTCACCTATGCCGAGACCGGAGGACTCGACCGCTTCGACGAAGCCGGCGAGATCGTCTGCTACACCGGCTTCGCGCCCCGCACCTTCCAGTCCGCAGACACCTGCCGTCACGGCCGCATTTCCAAGGCCGGACCGCCCATCATCCGCAAATGCCTGATCAATGCCGCTTGGACCGCCGTCCGCTCCCATCCGCTCGTCCGCCGGCGCTTCGAGCGCTGGTGCAAGACCCGCGGCAAAAAGAAGTCCATCGTCAAATTGGCTGCCCACATGCTCGTCTGGGCCTGGGCTCTGGAGAAGAAAAAGACCGCCTTCGATCCCGCGCGCCTCGCCTTCAACTGACGGCGAGCGCGCATTGATTTCGGCGTCGGCGCTTTGGTCCGACGACCGGCCATGAGCAAAAGACGCTCCCCGGTGACCTTGCTCGCGTTTAGGATGCATCGCCGTCACTTCGTTAGAGTGAAGAAGGCCCGGGGAGCGCATATATCGACTCGGACGGCTTAGACCGTGAATAGCTGATGGCACGCTCGTGCGAATACCGGCCGGATCGTTACGACAAAACGTCGTCAAACTCTCTCGCTGGGAGGGAGAAACATGAACTGCGTCAAAATAGAGAGCTTGACAAACATCATAGCTGAAGGCGCCGTGACGCGTGACGCATGATGCGTGACGAGGTGCCGAGGCGGTTTGGGAAGGGGACATGGCGGATCTCCTGGTCGTTGCCTGCGGGTTCCGTTTTCTGCGCGCGGGAAAGTCGCGATGGTCCGCGGCGTCACTCCCATGGCGTAACGGTGATGTTGTCCCTGTTTTTGCCGGTTTTGCCATGGAAATTTACAGGATCATAATCCCGGTCCGGTCCGAGGCTCCAGAGTTCAAAGGTGTGCTTGAATCCGGGATTCCGCTTCAAGCCGTTGTGGGGGCAGGCGTCGGTGTGCGCGTGGACCGTGCCGCAGGTGTAGTAGAGATAGACGAGGGGGGAGCCATATCTGGAGTTCGTGGTATCGTAGTCGTCGCAGAGGACGGGGCCGTTGATGTTTTCGGCGGGGATCTTCGACTTGCCCTTGTCTCGGCCCAAATAGCCATACAATTGGACGCCCGGACCGGTTCCGCCCAGGTCATTCTTCGCATAATCGCAGTCGAACGCCGAAGGATAGCTTTTGTGATCGGCCTTGTATTGCTCAAGCGCGCCGGCAATTGTCATCAATAAGGCATTTGTTTTTTGCCGCCGGCTGATAGTTCCATCGCCTATGGGAATTAAGAACCCGGCGAGTATCACGATCACGACCATGATCACGAGAAGTTCGGTCACGGTGATCCCCTGCTGACGCGGATGGCAGGAGGCGAACGCCATGGAGAAACGGGATTTGTTTGCCATCATTGACGTCCCATGCGCCATGGACCGGGTCTGCAGCAGGTTTCATTACCACTATCCGTGTTTCGTTTTACCGCCGCAACCGGAAAACCGCTTGCGCCTTGCCGGCGCTTCTGTTGACACCCGGGGAAAGGCTCATAGACTTTCCGCAGATTCACTACCAAGGCATAAAGACACAAAGGGAGTTGTGGTTCTTGGTGCCTTGGTGTCTTGGTGGTGAAAAGCAGGTAAGGATCCGGAATGCCCTCCTGTGCGCGCCGCAAAACCCGTTCCGTGCTCGTCGGCTCCCTGGAAATCGGGGGAAGCGCGCCGGTTTCCATCCAGACCATGACCAAGGTTCCGGCCGAGGACGTGGCGGGCACTCTCGCCCAGATCCGCGAGGCGGCGGACGCCGGGTGCGACCTCGTGCGCTGCGCCGTGCCGTCCCTCACAGCCATCCCGGCCTTTGCCG
>JAQTMF010000294.1 GCA_028714515.1 Chthoniobacteraceae bacterium
CCCATCCAGAGGTAAAAGGAAATGGCCCGGTAGCGCAGAATCGCCTGCGTCCACTTGGGAGAAGCCGCCCGCAGCCCTTGCGCCGCCGCCAGCGGCAGGAGGATCACAATCACCGTCTGCCACAGGAACGGCGCGAACGGGATCGCCACTTGCGAGCCGAGGAAAAACGGCAAAATGAGCGGAAACAGGCACCCCGCGCAGACATTGGTCAATAGCACGGACCCGGCCACGAACTCCACGCGCCCCCCCAGCATCCCCGTCACCACGGGCGAGGCGGTGGCCGTCGGCGTCAGCCCGATCAGGAGCGCCGCCAACGCGAGCTGGCGATTGAACGGGGCGATCAACGTCCACGCGGCCAGCCCCACGGCCCAGTTTGCCGCCAAAAGGAACAAATGCTGGCGGCGGAAGCCCGTGGGACGGATGTCCAGAAAGGCAAACCAGAGCATCGCCATAATGGCGTAGCGGATCAGAAAATGGAGCTCGTGCGCCGCCGGAACCGCCAGCCCCAAACCCATCGCACCCATCAATTTAAGGGTGCGCGAAACACCTTGATTCATTGTTGCCTACAAGAAACGCACGAAAACGCCCAAAGGAAAAGCGGATTCTCGGGGCAACCCCGGCGTCCCCCGGGGAAAATCCCCTCCCAAACAGCCCGCACCCCGGGAAAATTCCCCGCCGCACAATCCGCTTTCTTCTTGCAAACAAATACCCCATACTGGCGGCCTACAGACCATGATCCAGCGCGATTACCTTATCGTCGGCGCAGGCATCGGGGGCGCCACGGTGTGCGAGTCCTTGCGGGAATACGACCCCAAAGGAACCGTCACGCTTGTGGGAAATGAACCATCCCTCCCCTACCACCGTTCCCGTCTCTTTTCCACCCTGCTGGCCCCCACCCCGGCCCCCCCCGACGCGATCTCCAAATTATACTGTCTCGCGCCCGAATGGTACGAGAAAAACGGCATCGAAGTGCGCCTCAACACCCTGGTCACACAGCTCAACCTCGACCGCCGGCTGGCGGTATTGAGCACGGGGCAAGTCATCGAATTCCGCAAATGCTGCCTCGCCATGGGCAGCCGCCCCAAGCGGCCCCAGGTGGCAGGCGCAAACCTCGGCAAAATCCTCTACCTGCGCAACCTGCGCGACGTGCAGGCATTGCGCGAGATGATCACCGGGGAGAAAAACACCTACATCATCGGCGGCGGGCTGATCGCGGCCGAAGCCGGGTCCGCCCTCCAGGCGCTGGGGCTCAACGTCCAGATCCTTTGTAGCCACCCCACCCTCTGGCACCAATGGCTCGACCCGGAAACCGCCCAATGGCTCACGGATTATTTTACCGCGCACGGCGTCACGCTGCGCAACGAAACCCTGAACGGCTTTGAAGGGAAAACCGTCCTGCGGAACATCCAAACCAAAGGGGGCAGCCGCATGGCGGCCGACCTCGCCATCATCGCGGGCGGCGTGGAGCCCAACCTCAAGCTCGTCGCCAACACCCCCCTGGGCAGCCCGAACGGCACCCCCGTCAACGACTTCCTGGAAACCGACGAAAAAGGCATCTACGCCGTCGGCGACATTGCCCTCTACCCCGACGTCATCTTCGGCGGCGTGCGCCGCAACGAACACTGCGACACCACCCTGGAGCAAGCCCGCATCGCCGGGGCAAACATCACCGGCAAAAAACGCCAGCGCTTCAAAACGATGCCGAGCTGGAGCAGCACCGTATTCGACCTGCGATTCGACTTCGTGGGCGACTTCAGCCAAGTCCCCGTTCACTACGAAATCGAGGGCGATCGCTCCAAACACAGCTTCCAGACGCGCTACTACCAGGGGCCCAAATTGATGGGAATGCTCCTCTGCAACCAGCCCCCGGCCGCCGTCGCCGCCGCCAAGGACGCCGTCGCCCTGGCCCACAAACGGTAAACAGCGCCATCCTCCCTTGCCTCGCGCCCGGCGGTCCGTTAGCTTGCAGGGCTAATCCATGAACCGATCCGCGATCCAGAACACCCTGGCGGCCCTGCAAACCCGCCCCACCAAAAGCCTGGGACAGAACTTCCTCCACGACGAAGAGGTCGCCGCCTGGATCGTCGATCAACTCGAACTCGGCTCCGAAGACCACCTCGTGGAAGTCGGCCCCGGCCTGGGAGCCCTCAGCGAATTCGCCGTGGACCGCTGCCGCTCGGCCACACTGATCGAAAAAGACGGGCGGCTCGCCGAATTCCTCCAGGAGCGCTTCGCCGCCACCCCCGGCATCGAAGTTCTCCACCAGGACGCCCTCACCTTCGACCTGCGCACCCTCTTCCCGCGCGGCTCCGTCAAAGTCCTCGGCAATCTGCCCTACTACGTCTCCAGCCAGGTCCTTCTCGGCTACACCGCCGAACCCTCGCCCGTCGGCCGCCTCGTCTTCACCCTCCAAAAGGAAATGGCCCAGCGCCTTTCCGCCAAGCCCTCCACCAAAGACTACGGAGCCATCACCCTGCTCGTGGGGCGGCGCTGGAAAGTGGAATATCTGCGCACCCTCCCCGGAAGCGTCTTCCTGCCCGCGCCCAACGTCGAAAGCGGCGTCATCGTCCTCACCCCCCGCCCGGCCGGCGAACTGCCGGACTGCGACGGGCGGCTCTTCACGCGGCTCGTAAAAGAAGGCTTTGCCCAGCGCCGCAAAATGCTCCGCAAAATGTTGGCGCATCACGCGCTCGACTGGCCCGCCCTCTGCACCGCCATCGGCGCGGAAGAAACCGTGCGCGGCGAAGCGCTGACCCTGCGCCAGTGGGTCGAACTGGCCCGCTTTGTCGAAGCCGCCAAAACCCCCGAAACCTTCCACGCCCAGGCCCAGGACGTCCACGGCGAACGCTTCGATATCGTCGACGACCACAACGAAGTCATCGGCCAGGCCAGCCGCCACGAAGTGCACACCCAGAAACTCAAACACCGGGCCGCGCACATCTTCGTCTTCAACGCCAAAGGCGACTTATTCCTCCAAAAACGCTCCCGCTGGAAAGACGCGAACCCGGGGAAATGGGACTCCAGCGCCGCCGGGCACGTCAACGCGGGATGCGGCTACGACGAAACCGCCGCGCGCGAATTGCAGGAAG
>JAQTMF010000295.1 GCA_028714515.1 Chthoniobacteraceae bacterium
TGGTGAGTTCCCGGAGGATCAAGTCGGGCACCGAGGTGACGCCCACTCCATAGATGAATAGCGGGATGTTGCGTTCGCGCGCGATTTGCGCCGCTTCGAGGGGAGGCAGGCCGCTGTTGTTGCCACCGTCGGTGATCAGGAAGATCCCGGAGATGGGCTGCCCGCCCGCTCCTTTCACGACCTGGCGTAAGGAGTCGCCAATCGCGGTGGCGGGTTCGGAGGGATGGATACCCCGCAGGAGCGAGACCGCGTCGGAGGTCTTCAAGGCGGCCGGATTGGACGGCTGGAGCTGGCCCACCGGCTGCAACCCTCGGCCGAATTGATAGAAGGTGACATCGGTTTTTTTGTACAACCGGGGCCAGAGATTGAGTTTGCCGTTGGCGGTCATTTTTCCAACCAGGTTCCAACGGGTCAGGTTTTGAACCTCCGAGGCGGCGGCCGGGGGGATTTCCTGCTTCAAGCCTTGATGCGGATCCAGCTTCCCCGCCGCCAGGGCCGCGCGT
This sequence comes from Chthoniobacteraceae bacterium, assembly GCA_028714515.1. Lineage (GTDB taxonomy): Bacteria > Verrucomicrobiota > Verrucomicrobiia > Chthoniobacterales > Chthoniobacteraceae > UBA695. Next base: position 504 of record JAQTMF010000295.1, read on the forward strand.
TTCAGGTCGTCGGGACGATCCCGGTGGTCGGGCAGCGTCATGCTTTGGGAGCTGTCGATGAGGACCAGAAGATTCTGCCGGACGGATTCGTTGGTCGTGATGTTGAGAACCGGCCGGGTCAACAGCACGAGGAAAACGGCGATCATCGCCCCGCGCAGCGCGGCCATGACGGCCCGCCGCCAGCGGGGCGCGAGCGGGGCGTATTTTCCATAGGCCCAGACGACCGCGGCGATGAGCAAGAGGAAAAGGAAGAACGCCCAGCCCGAAGAAAGCCCTTCGCAGCCAAACGACCATTCTTCCCTGCCCGTGAACGAGGGGTCCGCCGCCGATAGAAGATGGGATATCCAGTCCTTCATGGTTGCATGCTTTACTTCGACTGGCTGAACCGGTGGGCCAGCATCATTTCCACAAGCCCCAGCGCGGCCGCAACCCACAGGAGCGAGATCCAATATTCCCGGGTGACGACGAAGCGGGTTTCCCACGAACCCGCCGGCGGGTTCGTCGCGCCGCCCTCCACTCCCGCCGCCGAAAGCGATTGGACTTCTTTTTCATCCGCCTGGCGGAGGTCGGATTCCGCGGGATCCAGTTGAATGGCGAAGGCGGAGGTCGGAGCCACCGATTCCCCGAGATAAAGGCGGTACACGCCGGGCGCTTCGGTTTCCGCATACCGGATGAAGGCCTGGCCATCGGCTGCTTCCACGACTCCCGCGACGCGCCGGGCCGGGTCTTTGCCGGGCCGGACGACCGAGAATTCCTTGCCGACGCAGTCCATGGGCACGGCGGCTTCGAAGCGCTCTCCCGGCGCGAGCGCAAGCCGCCGCCCGCGTTGCGGGTCCAGGTAGCCGAGGAGCCGCTGCACGAAGGGGACAAAGGCCGGATGCAGCGGGAGATTGTTCCATTGCGGCGTCGCCGTGCTGCCGAAGAGAACCACGATTCCCCGCCCGTAATGCCGCTCGACGGCCGAGGGTTCGCCGTTGGCGTAACGGACCATGACCTGGGGGGCGTTCCCGTCGTTGGCGGCGGCTGTTGGGCTCTTGAGCGTCAAGGGGAAGTACCCCGTGAAGCAAACCGACGTCAGGCCGCCAAGGCCGGGGTCGTTCCAAATGGCCGTCACGGGGTGTTCGAACCCGCCCGAGGGCCAGGTCAGCGGAGGCGTTCCGGCTCCCGGTGTCTTGGCCGGCCCGAGCGTGGCGGGAAGCAGGTCGCCGAGGCGGGGCTTGCGGTTCCATTGAGCCGGGTCTGTCTTGGAACCCGGGAAGATGACCAACCGCCCTCCTTTTTGGACAAACTCCCGCACGTCCCGGGCGGCAGGCTCCGCAAACGTCCCGGGGTTGCACAGGAAAAGCAGATCGCTGCTCTCCAGGTGTTGATTGCTCAAGGCGGCCTGGGAAAGGGCGGTGATCTTCAGATAGTTTTGCGCGGCCTGGGCGCGGGCCAGGGGCACCAGGGCGTTGGCAAGGAAGTAACCGTCACGGTCCACCTTCGCGGGCGCGCCGCTCCCCTCCACGATCAGCGCGTTCATCCGGCTGGCCACGGCCACGACAGCGGAGCGTTCGTTGTCCAGGGGCATCCGGTCCGGCGGGATGGCGGCGCTGACGCCGTGGTATCCCGGCGACGTGAAGCGGGCAAAGAGGTTTGCGGACTGCGTTTCGCCGGGTTCGATTCGGGCGATCAAGGCTTCGTCCGACGCCGCCCCGCCGTCCGTGGCAAGAACGACGCGCACCCGCTGGGCGGGCTGGGTCCCGAAGTTTTTGACATCGACGCGGAACCGCGAAGGCTGGTTGACGGCGGGCACGCCGCTGTCCTGCTGCAGGGCGGTGATCCCCAGGTTCTCCTCGCCCGCTTTTCCGATGAGGACGGGTTTGAGGCGGATGCCGGGATTTTCTTTCTGGAGCTTGCGGATTTCGTCCAGGCGGCTCCACGCGGCGGTTTGGCTGTCGGTGTAGATGCGGATTTCCCTGGCCCGCCCGGATACGGAGGCGAGGGCCTGGTAGGCCGCTCGGATTCCCGGCAAAAGATCGCTGCCATGCTCGCTGACCTGGGCGATGGAGAGCGCCCGTTGGAACATGGATACGCCGGTCACCGGTTTGCCGATGAGCGCGTCGGCCCGGTTCGAGACGGTGTAGAGCGCCAGCAGGCGGTCTTTCGATGACGCGCCAAGCCAGTCGCGGATCGCCTTTTTGGCGCTTTCGAAGCGGGTCTCCACGCCGTCGCTTTGCGCCATGCTGGCGGAGTTGTCGAGCAGCACGACTACCGCGAGCGGGCCCTGCGTGTCCGACTCTCCCGAGACAGGCGATGTCTGGACGGGCCGCGCGAACGCGGCGACAAGCGCGGCGAAAAAGAGGCAGCGCAACGCAAGCAGCAGGAGATCCTCATACTGAAGCCTGCGGCGGGTGCGCTGGACGCTCTCCTGCAAAAACCGCATGGCCGCCCAGTGGATATGCTTTACGCGGAACTTGCTGATGAGGTGGATCGCGATGGGAATGGATATTCCCGCCATGCCGAAGAGAACCGCTGGATTCAGGAAATTCACAATCTTGTCATTTCCTCCCCACCATGCGGCGGAAAGCGAGGTAACCGCT
>JAQTMF010000296.1 GCA_028714515.1 Chthoniobacteraceae bacterium
TCTGACGGGCCGGCTTCTCGTGCGCAGTATCCATTACGGCATCGAGCGCAAACAGGCCGAACTGGCGTGGCGCGCCGCTCGCGAAGAGCTGGAGAAGAAGCTCGCGGAGAGCAACGAGGCGCTGGCCGATTCCGGCCGGCGGCTTGCCGAGACCCACGCGCAGTGGAAGACGGCGCAGGGCCAGGCGATCTCGCAAGACCGCTTGCTGGCGATGGAGCGGCTGGCGGGGGGGATCGCCCACGACTTCAATAACGCGCTTTCGCCCATCCTGGCCCATAGCGAATGGCTTCTGCGCAAGGGGGACGCCTTGGGCGATGAAACGGGGCTCCGCAAGGCGCTGTGCAATATCCATGAGTCGGCGGGGCATTGTGCCGAGGTGGTCTTGCGCCTGCGCAATTTCTGTCTTTCCCGGGACGAATTCGCCCCGCTGGAGCTGCTGGATGTGCGCGAGGCGGTGCAGGCGGCCATTCTGCTCACGCAGCCTTCGTGGAAAGATCAGGCCCAGATGCGGGGCTGCAACATTGCCGTGGAAACCAGCTTTGCCCCCGTGCCGAAGATCCGGGGGGCGCGGGAGGAATTGGTGGAGATGTTCGCCAATATCCTGCTCCATTCCGTGGATACCATTGCCGCCAATGGGGTGATTTTCGTGCGGGTCGCGGATGAGCCGGCGGGGGTGTCCGTTTCCATCTTCGACAGCAACGCCGCTCGGATGGAGAACGGCGGGGAGGCCGCGCCGGCGGCGGAGCCGGGCGAGGTGCGGGGCGGAGGGCTCGGCGTTATCTACGGGATCGCCCAGCGTCACGAGGCGGAAATCGAGATCGGGAGCTGGGAGGGAACGGGGACGAACGTGACCATCAACTTCCCTGTGGCCGAGGCGCCCCGGGAGGAAGACGCCGCGCCGGAGCTGCCGCAGCCGGCGATCCGGCCCGCGCCCGAGACGCGCGGGAATCTGCGCATTTTGGCGGTGGAGGATGACGCGAATATTCGCGAGATACTGGATATTTACCTGAGGGAAGAAGGCCACTTGGTGGAGCTGGCGTCCGAAGGGGCGGAAGCGCTCACGAAGTTTCAGAAGGGCCAGTTCGACCTGCTGCTTACCGACTATTCCATGCCCAACATGAACGGCGATCGCCTGGCGGCGGCGGTCCGCGCGGCCGATCCGAAGATTCGGATCGCTCTGCTGACGGGGTTCGGATCGCAGCTTCCCCAGGGAGCGCCGCTTCGGCTCGAAGTGGACGCCATTATTTCCAAGCCGTTTACTTTTGAGACGCTGCGCCAGGGCATTGCCGAGGCGATGGGCGGGTAGCGGCGCGCAAGAGGGCCTGTTTACGAATCAAGGCAGGATGAACACCTCATTGGGGGGCGCGGGTCGGAAGAAACCCGCCGGTTTGAATCCGTGCCGCCGTCTTTTTTAACAAGGATTTACAGGATTTTGAGGATTGAGAGGATTTCGCTTGCAGACTGACACGCTTGGCATGACTACGGGCCCACCCACACATGCCGAAGCGTTTTCTCGAATCCAAGCGGGGCAGTCTTCAGGAAAAATCCTGTCAATCCTACTCATCTTGTTAATCCTGTTTAAACTTCGGCGCGTCGTCTGCCTCCCAACCCCTTTTCCTTCCCGTTCATCCTGTCTTTTGCGCCAGCTTCAATGCGTTAACAGCTTCTATTGCACGGCGACGACGATGATGAGCTGGCCCGTGCCGGAGAGCGGGCCGCGCAGGAAGATGGGGCTTTGGCGGGAGAGGAGGGCGATGGTTTTCACCGCGAGCCGCTGGTCCTGGAAGAGCTGGAGGTTGAGCAGGTAGCTTTCCTTGGATCTTTGGGCTCCGACGTGGAGCGAAAAGCCGTTGCCGGGGATCAGCCAATCTTCGGGGCGGGCTCCCATGGGCTCGCGGTGCTGGTTGAGGACCTGAAATTGGTTGTAGCCGAAGATGTGTTGGAGTTTCTGGCTATACGCGGCGATCTCCGGGGGCGGCGGGAGCGGGGTTTGCTCGGCGGTGGCGTAAATCAGCGCGCTCCAGATCACTTCCCCTGCCGCCCGGGCGGGATGCGGCGCGGCGACTGCGGCGAGGAACAGCAGGAGCAGGAGGGAAAGGGGGCGTGGGATGCGCATGGGCGGCCGGGCTAGTTTTTCGCTTTTTCCGCGGGCACGTAGTCGAGGCCGTCAATCCAGAGGACCGTGACGTTTTCGTTTTTCGGGCGCATCGCGACGGCGGAAATCGCCGGATCGGCGGTTTTGAGGATCTGCGCGTAGTATTCGGGCGGGGGGCCGGACCGGTGGAGGGCGGGGAAGACGAGCGCGGCGAAGAGCAGGGCGGCCGCGCCGAGGCTGGCCGCGCCGCTCCAGATGAGCCGCCGCAAGGGCCAAAGGAGGGAGGTTTCCCGGGACCGCTCGGGCTCGGGGCATGGCGTTTCCGCGCCGATCTGGCGCAGGATCTGGGCGTTGAAGAAGTCGGGGTTGGGCAGGGGAGCCGCCGCCGTGGCTTGGGCGTGGCGGCGCAGCAGGCCGCCGAGTTGGAGGGTCTGGAGACGGTCGGCCTCGATCTGGGCGGGGGAGAGGCCCCGGCTCTCGCATTCCGCTTCGAAGGCGGCGCGCTCGCTTTCGGGCAGGGCGCCGTCCATCCATGCGGTGTAGCGGGCCTCGAAGGAAAGATCAGAGGGTGTCATAGAGATCGCGCAGCAGGGTTTGGAGTTTCTTGCGGGCGTAAAAGAGCCGCGACATGACGGTGCCGAGGGTGCAGCCCGTGGCTTCGGCGATTTCTTCGTAGCTTGCGCCGTCCACTTCGCGCAGGAGGATGACGGCCCGGTGTTCGGGGGAAAGCTGGGAGAGGGCGGCGTCGATGCGGGTCCGGATTTCCCCGGCCTCCAGGCGTTGCTGGGGGGGAGGGGCAGCGTGGGGGGCGGTGGTGGAGCCGGCGGCGATGGGGGCGAGCCCCAGGGTGTCGTCAAATTCCACGCCCGCCGCGATTTGTTTGCGCCGGATCCAGTCGATGGTGACGTTGGTGGCGATCCGGTGCAGCCAAGTGGAAAATTTGGACTGGCCCCGG
>JAQTMF010000297.1 GCA_028714515.1 Chthoniobacteraceae bacterium
CCGGCAAATACAGCAGTGAACATTCGGATAACGCTCCTCGGGGTCAAGCGCAGACCGATTGAGCAAGGTCCCGATCTGATCGAGGCGCCGGACATTCCGCACGTCACACGGGCGGTATAGTCCACTGGCTTTCTATGTGCCTATCAAGGCATGAAACAGTTTATTTTGCTCCTTTTTCTGGCCGTGTGCGCGCTTGCTCACGGCCCAACTCTCCCCCCTGATCCTTGGCTAGGTGGCGAGCCTGCGCCTCCTCCTTCATGCCCGAAGTGCGCCGAGCCTCGGCCAAATCCCTGCCAAGATTGCGGACCGGCGCAGATATTGGGTGTATACTAAAACCGCTTGATAAGATGATTCTCCGAATCGGTTGAAACCATTAGGGGCCGTCGCATCCTCCGAGCTGGCGGTCCCTGTTTTTATGCAATCCTACCTGATGCAGGATGGGTCGTTCAACTTCTTCACCGCTCGCCACGATGAAGGCGGGTGGCATTATATCTTTCGCGTTCCTGCCGGTCACAATCCGAAGCCCTGGATTCCCGTTCTTTCGGCGGCGAATTCCAGCGTGGCGCTGAAGCTCCCGGATTACCGCGCGGCAACGGAGCGGGAAGTCCAACTGTGGATGCAGGCGAATCCGCGATACCTATGCGAGCCGATGGAGATGGGCGAGGCGAGTGCGGCGCTATGAGCTTTACGACTTCCTTAGCCCAAGCAATCGCGCGGTTTGAGGGGTTCTTTACAGCCGGGAGCGTTGCACAGCGCAATCATAATCCCGGCAACCTGCGGGCGGGGCCTGGAGCGATCGGCACGGACTCTCGCGGGTATGCGATCTTCCCCGATGATGCCACGGGATGGGCCGCGCTGGAGCACCAAGTAGATCTGAATATCGGCCGCGGGCTTACGCTGGAGGAGTTTTTTGGCGGCAAAGCGGGGGTATATCCCGGATACGCTCCTGCGGCAGACAGCAATCAGCCGGCGCAATATGCGAGCACAGTCGCGGGGTGGCTTGGAATCAGTCCTACTCAGGTTCTTTCGGGGGTCGCGTCTGGTTCAGACTTGCCCGCTGGTAGCGTAGATTTGGCCTCAGATACGGGTTGGAACGATGGAACGGGTGTTACGGCGGGGCTCTCAACTGGGGCCATCCTAGCGCTTGCTGGCGTCTTTCTGGTGGGTATTTTCGTGGTGACGGATTGATACCCGAACAGATCACGGATGCCGCGGCGAGTCCCGATGAGGCAGGGTCCGGTAAACTCGTCTCAATCCAGCCGGAGTACTCGACCGTTTCCCCCTTTAATTGCAACAATTCCAAGCTCTTACTGGTGCATCAAAGCTACTTCGGGCTGTATAGCGTCGATCCGCTGCGGTACCTCGGGCCTTTGCCGTTTGAAATCAACGCTTCCGCGGAGCCGCGCTGGTCCCGTAACGATCCTGACGCGCTGTACTTCCTGCAGGGTAACGAGTTACGGTCCTTTGATCTCGGGGCCGGCGATAGCCTGCTCGTCCGCAAGTTCACGGAATACAACAGAGTCAGCGGGAAGGGGGAAGGGGATTTACCGGAACGGGGCGATTTGTTCGTTTTCTGCGGTGACGATCGCAAAATCTTCACGTACCAGGCGAACAAAGATCAGGCATCGAATCCGCTCGATATTGGGGTGCATTCCGTCGAAGGGCTCGGGCTCTATGCCACGCCTGACAATCACGCGCTGATCTCTTGGGGCGAGCGGGGCACGGGGCGATTCCAAGGCATTGAGCTATTCGACATCGACATGAACTTCGTCCGGCAAGTAGCAAACGCCGGGGGGCATATGGACGTGACACGGTGGGAAGACGGGCGGGAAGTACTCGTCTGGTGCAATGCAAACGCGGCGAATCCGGTCTGCCCGAACGGTATCGTGCTGGTCGATTTGCAAAGCGATCCCGCGGAGCATACGTGCATAGTGTCGCTCGATTGGTCCCTGGCAATGCACATCTCGGCGCCTGATAACGCGGGGTGCGTGTTCGTTTCGACTGAAAAAGAATTCTCGAACGGTGCACAGTGGACTACCTTTGAAAACGAGATTCTGCGTGTGGGCCTCGACGGGTCAACGGTGAGCCTCGGGCCGCATCGCAGCAAGATCACGGGCGATCCGATTCAAAAGTACAACTCCCAGCCTAAGGTGGCGTGCTCCCGAGACGGCCGGCTGCTCGTGTTCGGCTCCAATGCAGGCGGGGACGTGATGAACACCTATCTCCTGCGGGTCGATCCTCCGCACATGCACCATCGGCCTCCGCGCAAGGTCGGGGGCCGGGTGCCTCACCGCAGGGGATAGCATTTCCTCGCTGACTGTAGTAAACTTCCGGCATGACAGCACAGCTTTTCCAGCCGGTCTTCCGCTCCGATGTTACCGTTAGCATTCCGGGCACAACTCAATCCACGCCAGTCGCACCAAAGCAGGTACTGAGCGAGCAGAGCGCAGGCGAGCTCGCCGAAGTCCTGACCACGGCGAAACGTCCCGCCAAAGTGATCCGCGATAAAAGCGGGGCCATTATCGGGCATCCGATCACGTACAAGGGTTCGCTCGAATTCGACGTAAACGGGGATATCAAGCAAACGGGCGACGGGGCGACGGCTTCTGCGGCGGCTCCCCATCTGCTGTTTGACGATAAGACAATCGTCAACGCGGGCCTGCTGGCGGACTATTGGGTGCGAAATCCTCCAGCCGAAGGGCAAAAGTACAACATCGCTCTGAAAAACGCGCTGATCGACATCGAACAGGAAGCGGCCAATCAGGGCTACATCGACGAAGAGACGCGGGCCGCGCGGATCGCTGGAATCACGGGCGAAAACAAGTAGGGGGCCATGCTGAATATTTTTGGCTATCTCAATCTTGCAATGGCGGTTGCCTCGGCAGTCTCGACCGTCACGGCGGAAGTAACCGCGCCGGAGCCGATCTCAGGGCAGGATCTTGCAAACGACGTGGCGCCCGTACTGCTGGCGTTACAATCGATTCAACCGAAACTGAAGGTTCCTCCCGATGCTGTGCGGGAGTGCGCGGAGGCGGTCGCAAGCGTCTTGAACGCGCGGCGGC
>JAQTMF010000298.1 GCA_028714515.1 Chthoniobacteraceae bacterium
CCATTTTTCGATTTTTCAAGGCGCATCCGCAGCGGTGCTATCTGAAGATAACACCCAAGGATGCAACGCAGAAAAATCGGAAAAGGGGCCGGAATTATGACAATGATTTGTCTGACAGGACACTAGGAGCTGTTAACGAATTCTGATAATGAGGAAAGCAGCGCAGAGATAGACTGCGGCAAAGAATGTTTTGCGCAGCTTGTCGTAACGGGTGGCGATACGGCGGAAATTTTTGATCTTGTTGAAGAAGCGCTCGATACGGTTGCGCTCCCGATAACGTTCTTTGTCGTAGTGAGGCTTTTTGCTGCGCGTGCTAAGCGGTGGAATCACCGGTTCAATGCCGTCCAAAGTTAGGCGTTCACGAATGCGATCGGCGTCATAGCCTCTATCGAGCGCGGCTGATTCAAGCACGTTGTCCGCATCCAGGCTTTCGTAGAGGCTCTCAAATTGACGGCCGTCGTGATCTTGGCCTGGCGTCAAGTGAAGTGCTACCGCGCAGGTTTCATCGATGGTGGCGGCGTGAATCTTTGTGCTCAACCCTCCACGAGAGCGGCCCAGAGCCTGGTCGAGGCCGTTTTTTTTGGCGCTCCCGCCGCGTGCTGATGGGCCCGCACGGTGGTTGAATCTATGAATAACTCACGCGCTTGAGCAAACTTCTCGGCTTGCAGATTATTCCATAAACGCTGCCAGATTCCGCGCGCCTCCCATCGGCGGAATCTCATGTAAACAGCAATCCAAAGCCCCAACTCAGGCGGCAAATCCCGCCAAGGGCAACCGGACCGATTGAGATAGAGCAACGCTTCCAAAAAGTCCCTGTCGTTCATCTTGCCGGGCGCTCCTGCCTTGGAGTGCTTGGCTGCCTCCACCGCAGGTTTCAGGGCTTCCCATGTCTGGTCGCTAATCATTTTTCGGGATGTTGCTTCTTTCATCCCTACTTTCAATCATTCTTCCTTACGCTGTACAAGCAAGAATTCGTTAACACAGCCTAGTGTTTGCCGGATTTCTCGCCCTCGGCGATGAGCTTCCAGAAGCCGGGCTTTTCGCCGAGCGTCCGGTCTTCCTCGCCCATCGGCAGATTGGAGCGGAAGAGGAAGTCGCGGATGGTGTTCTTGTGCAGCACGCGGTGGATGGTGATCCCCTCGGGGGCTCTTTCAAAGTAGATGCGGAAGTCCTTGGCGTGGCAGCGGTAGAGCGTCTTGCCGTCGCGCTCGATTTTTCCAAAACGCTCCGGGTCGAGCTGGTCGAGGTCCTCGGGGAGGATCTGGAATTCGGCAAGAAGGTCGAGCTGGAGATCCGTGGGAAGGGCGGACATTTCGGCGGCGCTGATTTCGTTAAAGACGATCTGAAACATGGGAAGAGGGAATGAAGGGTGGGGGATGAGAGGAGATGGAAACGCGCCGGGGGCTCTATCGTCTACCATCTCCCCCTTCCCGGGTCTAGAGGTAATACCGCACCACACGGCTGCTGATGCCGGTGAAAATCTCCCACGGGATGGTGCCGGATTTTTCCGCCAGTTCGGCCACGGGGATTTCCTCGCTTCCCTGGCGGCCGATGAGGACCACTTCGTCGCCCACCGCCGCCTCCGGCACGGCGTCCGCGTCCACGAGGATCTGGTCCATCGTCACCCGCCCCAGCACGGCGCAGCGGCGGCCGCCGATGAGAACCTGCGCCCCGGCGTTGGAGAGATGCCGCGGGTAGCCGTCGGCATACCCGGCGCAGACCGTCGCGATGCGCATCGGCGCGGGCGTCACAAACGTCCGCCCGTAGCTCACGGTGCGGCCCGCCGGGACCTCGCGCAGCAGGGTGATCCGCGACTTCCACGCCAGCACGGGGCGCAGCCGGGCCTGGAACTCCGGCACCGGCGAGCAGCCGTAAAGGATCAGCCCGGGGCGGATCAGGTCGGCCCCGTCGTGCACCAGCGCCTGGCGGTGGAAAAGGATGGTGCCCGCGCTTTGCAGCGCGTGGACGACCGGGACCTCGATCCCGGCTTCCCCAAGGCTGCGGACAAAGGTTTCCCAGGCGGCCAGCTCCGCCCCGGTCCACGCGGCGTCTTCGTCGGCGGCGGGCAGATGCGTCGCCACGCCCGCGAGGCGGATGCCGGGGAGCGCGGCCATCGCCCGGGCGGCGGCGAGCGCCTCCTCGTGCCAGACACCGATGCGCCCCATGCCGGTATCCACTTTGAGGTGGATCGGGAAGGGCTCGGCGAGCTTCAGCGATTGCGCCAGCGCGTCGTACGCCCGGGCCTCCTCCAGCGAGGAAACCACGGGGATCATCCCGTGGCGCACCATCGCCTCCCGCTCTTCCGGCAGGGCGGGGCCCAGCACGAGAATCGGGGTATCGGGCGCGGCCCGGCGCAGTTGCAGCGCCTCGGCCACGCTGGCCACGCCGAACATTTCCACCAGGTAGCGCAATTCGCGGGCAAGTTCGATGACGCCGTGCCCATAGGCGTTTGCTTTCACGACGGCCAGGATGCCGGCCCCGGCCCCGGCGTGCTCCCGGATGGTGGCCACATTGTGGCGCAAGGCGTTCAGATCAATCTCCGCCCAGCAACGGCGGAACGGCTCGGAAAAAATAGCGGACATGAGGTTATGTATCTCGGCATATTCCATGCCGTTTCACAATCGTCAACTTGCTCCTAGGGGAAACCCCTGCTATGGATTTCTTTTCCCTTCCCATGAATAGATTTCCTCTCGTTCTTGTATTTTGCGCGACGCCCGCGCTCGCCCAGATCACCGCCGTCCCCACCGACGCCCCGGCGCCCGCCGTCTCCGGCACCGTCCAGCAACAAGTGCAAACCATCCGGCAAAACGGCGGCGACATCACCATCCGCCGCGCCGTGCCGGTGGAAACCAAAGTCGTCGAACGGATCGGAAACACGAAATTCGGCCGCGTCGTGCAGGTGAAAGCGGCGGCCACGGCCAAAGCCTCGCCTTCGCCCACGCCCAGCGCCACGCCGGAGCCCAAAAAACGGCACGGCTTCTTCGGCTTCTTCCGGCGGCTCTTCGGGATCTCGGACAAAGAAGAAG
>JAQTMF010000299.1 GCA_028714515.1 Chthoniobacteraceae bacterium
CGGCGAGTTCGCCGACCACCGACGGGCTCAACCCCCGGGCAGGTCCCCTCCCGCGCGCCGCCACCTCCCGCAGCCCCAGCTTGAGCTTGCGTCCTGCCATCCACCAACCTCCCACTCTTCTTTTTCACGAAAGCGTGGCGTGTTCGCATGGCTTCCAGCGGGAAGCCTCCCCGACAGGCGGCTGGCCGGGCTTGGGCGAGGCGGAATGCCAGGGCGCGTTGTCCCCGCCCAGCGCGCTCCAGATTGCCTCCATGTCCGCGTAGGTGAGAAGGGGCGCGGCGGAATGATCCTTCGCGGCGTCGCGCAGTTCGCGAACGGCGGCGCCGATGGCTTCAATAATCGCTTCGTTGATGGCGCGGCCCTCCCCGGCAGTCGCTTCGACGGCGTCTTCTCCCAGCGCGAGCCGCCCGCCTGAACCAGGCTCCTGTTGGCGGCGCAGCAGATTGAGATCGACCAAATCGGGGCGGATCGCAAGGAGCTGGGAAATTTCGTAACGTCCGGCGTGATCGCCCCGGAAACGGCCCGCGACCCATTCGGGATCGGTCTTCACAACCACTGGCAGCCGCGTCCGGGCGGTGAAGGCGTTTGCGACGCGGCGGAGATCCTCCTGACTGCCGCCCGCGTGGCCGCTCACGCCGATGACGGCGCGAAAACCGGCGTTGGCGAAGGCGCGAAGCTGGTAAAGAAAAAGCCGGGTCATCACATGCGGCGGGAGCGCCGCGAGAAAGGGATTTTCCTCGCCGACCACTTCCTCCAGCCAGGGTGCGTGAAAACCGCATTCATGAATGTGATAGCCCTGCGACGGCGCGACGATGCCGCCGAAACGGCGCGCGGCCTCCTCGCAGTAATATTCCGCCTTGATCAAATCGAGGCCCAGCGCGGCGACGTGGCCGTGCGGCTCGCAAAGGCCGAGCGGCAGGCAGGCGACGGGGCAGGCCGCGAGGCGGGCGCGAAAATCGTCGGGACGAAGCTCGGCCCAGCGCACGGGCCTGGAGGGAGCGGGCATCGGGATTAAAAAACCTTGGGATGATAAAAATTGCGAATCCAGCGGTGATGCCGATACAGCGTGTCGAACGCTTCATCCGAAAGCGGCGGCTCATCGGCCGCCCGAATGTTTTCCTCGGCGTGCGGCTTGAGATGCATCGAGGAGACCGCTGTGGTGACGCCGGGATCCTTGAGAACAAACTTCAGCGCGAGCGACGCGAGGCTGCTGGCCTGGTCCGGGATGAATTTGCGCAGGGCATCGACTTTTGCGATATAGGTTTCCCTCGGCCCCATGTCGAAGTAACGGGCGCGGAAATCGCCCTCCTGAAACGCCGTGTCCTTCTTCAACGTGCCGGCGAGTCCGCCCTCATCGAGGACGCAACGCGCGATGACCGCGACATCGTTTTCCCGGCAGAGCGGGATGAGGCAGTCCAGCGGGGTGGGATCGAAGATGTTGAACACCGTTTGCACGCTGTGAATGCGCCCGGAAAGGACGAGCGGCAGGCCCGCATCGTGGCGTTGATCCGGCAATGACACGCCAAAGGAGCGGATTTTTCCGGTCGCGCGCAGCGATTCCAATTCGTCCAGCCAGTAGCCTTCCACGCCCCAGTTCGGCCAGTAGAGATGCATTTGGTAAAGGTCAATGGAGTCCACGCCCAGGGCGCGCAGGGAGGCTTCGGCTTCGCGGGTGATGTGGCCCTTGGGAAAACAGACATCCACGGGACGCGGCGCTCCCCATTGCTCGCGCGGACCGATGGTTTCGGCCTTGCTGGCGATGAACGGGCGGGGGCCGCTCCACGCCTTCAACGCCTTGCCGATGATGCTCTCGGACGCTCCGTAATGCCGGGCGGTGTCGAGAAAGTTCACCCCGCGCTCCCAGCAAAGATGAAGCGCGGCGATGGCCTCCGATTCGTCGAAGGCGCCAAAGACCCCTCCCAGGCCAAAGGCGCCGAAGCCGATGCGGGAGACGGGGACGTCGAGATATGGGAATGTGGCGTGGTGCACAATTTGGAAAAATGAAACGCGAGGGGATTAAAATCTGTCGAGGGCGGCTTTTGCGGCGCAATGTTGAAGCTGGCCCATTTACTTCGGAGCCGATGCGCCGCCTCCCGCGGGAGTGGACGGCGTATTATTTGTTATAAGAGCCAGGTACGGGGCGAGCTTGATAAAATCTCCGTTGGCGTCATGCAACTGGCTTGGGGCCGAAGTCTTCGCGCTGGTTTCCGCGTAGAGCAAAACGTTGCTTTTCCCAGCGTAATCGACCACATAAGCGCCGTAGGTTCGCAAGGCGCGCGCCATCGCCAATCCGGCGGGGGTCAGTCCAAGCGTTCTCACGTCAATTGACGGAAGAATCGCCACCAATGCGCCCATTGGAATGGCGCCCTTGTAAACAATGCCGGGAAAATCGCGCCGATTGGCGGGCCAAACATATCCAGGTGGCGCCTGTTGCAGACGCGCGCCATCCAGGCCAATGGCAAGGGCATGGGGAAACGATCCGGCCAAAAATTCCGAGGTTCGCATGGCCCCGGCAATATCCGCCGCGCCGGAGGCGCGAGTGCCGGTCGGCTGGTAATATGGATTGCGGGGCGTTTCATACCAACCGCCTCCCAGGATGGGAGCGGCTCCTGAAAGTTGGCTTGGACCGGAACCCTTGATCGGTTCCTGTATCGCTTGATAACCGATCCATGTCCTGTTTGGAAACCAACCCTGATGGCGAGTTGCCGTGACAGAGCCGGAGCCGGTCATGCTTATCGGTGTTCCCCCCGCTCCAGTCGTCGAAATCTGGAAACGAGTCCGGGTCGCGCTCGACCCCGTTGCAACAACATAGTACAAGGTGTCCGCTTGCAAAGGGGATGGCAGGTCGCCGCTGAATTTGATCCCCTGTCCCGGCTCAACACCGGAGCGGCTGCTGGCGAGATGGGATCCGTCATACGCCATTGTTTCCGGCGGATCGGAAAGCGCCGACTGGGTGATGTACAGATCCGTAACAAAACTGCGGGTCGGGTCAATGATGTTGACATGCCAATCGCCGCAGGC
>JAQTMF010000300.1 GCA_028714515.1 Chthoniobacteraceae bacterium
GCGGCCCCCCGCACCGGCCCCACGCAGCGGCCCCACGCAGCGGCCCCACGCAGCGGCCCCACGCAGCGGCCCCACGCAGCGGCCCCACGCAGCGGCCCCACACAGCGGCCCCCCGCAGCGGCGCCACACAGTGCCCCCTCGTTCCCAAGCTCCAGCTTGGGAACGCAATTGTCTTCGAGCTCCAGCTTCGCAACGGGAGAACAGAAGCCAGCGCCCGGCATTTTCCCAGCGCCCAAAAGCAAGCAACACAGAGAAACCCGAAGGGTTTCCAGAGGTTAGCCGGTGGTCGAGGCGCGTCCCCGCGCCGACACCACCGGAACGGGCCCCCAAATCGGAATCCACCCCAACGGGGTGGCAGAACCCGCGCCGTTCAAACCACCAATCGAAATCAGGTGCCACGCAACGGCTGCTTTGGGTGGCATCGGCGATGAACGCCTCCAATAGCATCGAGCGGGAAATTCGTTCTTCCGTACAGATCGCCTTGAGTGCGGCATGTTCCTCCTTGGTGAGGCAAACCGGGATTTTCAGCGTCCGATAACCGGACGACCTCCGCTTCTTCTTTTGCATCATAGCCTGAATGTGTTCCTGAACGGGGTCAATCCAAACAGCGATTTCACATAGCGTCAAGCTCCTGATCGGGAACATGAAAAAGATTCGCAACGTAATAGGCCCCCAACTTCGGAGGATGCGAACAGAGCAGGAAATGACGCAAGACACGCTTGCGGCCCGCTGCCAACTCGCGGGTTGGGATGTCAGCCGCAACTCCGTGGCAAAAATCGAGGCGCAAGTGCGCTGGGTTGCCGACTGCGAATTATTCCTGCTTGCCAGCGTGTTGGACAGACCCCTTTCCGCCTTCTTTCCCCCGGCCGGCGAGGTCAAAAAATTCGTCAGCTCGCCGGGCTTCAAAAGGAACTGAGAGCTACCCATAGAGCCGCATCGCCGGGCGGCAGAAACCGGCCCAAGAACCCCGTTTCCCACAAGCCAAACGCACGTCACAGGCCTCGCCAGAGTAGAAACCGAAATTTGTGATTGCCAAAAAGGGGGGCATCGTGTTTGCTCCACCCTTCCCAAGCGCAGATAGAACGTCGCCGTTGGTCCCTGGGCCGCACCGATAGGTGCCCGGCCGGCCGCGCCAGGGGTAACCCGGCGACACCGAGAAAAAGTTAGGCAGTAAAAAACAACTTCGAAAGACAGAAGCCGGGAAGTGACCCCACTCCCCGGGGTTTTTTGCGCGCCTTTTTTTGATACCATGCCAGTCCGTTTAGGCCGCTTCGAAATGCCAAAAACTCTCGTCAAAGACGAGAGCACCGCCACAGAAACCTACGCAAAGTTCATCGCCGAACCCTTTGAGGCCGGCTATGGGCACACCGTCGGCAACTCCCTGCGCCGCGTCCTCCTCTCCTCGCTGGAAGGCGCCGCCATCACCAACATCCGCATCGCGGGCGCGCAGCACGAGTTCGCCACCCTGCCGGGCGTCGTGGAAGATGTCACCGACATCGTCCTCAAATTCAAAAAGGTCAAATTCAAGACCACCGACCACGAAACCCGCCGCCTGACCCTCTCCGTCAACAAAGAAGGAGCCGTCACCGCCGGAGACATCCAGGAAACCACCGGCATCGAGGTGCTCAACAAAGACCTCGTCATCGCCACCCTGGACAAAAAACAGAAATTCGACGTCGAACTCGAAGTCAAAGTCGGGCGCGGCTTCGCCACCGGCGACGAGAACAAATACCCGGACATGCCCATCGGCGTGATCCCGATCGACTCGATCTTCTCCCCCGTCATCCGCGTCAAATACGCCGTTGAAGCGACCCGCGTCGGCCAGCGCACGGACTACGACAAGCTCATCCTGGAAATCTGGACCGACGGCCGCATCAAGCCCGAGGACGCCCTCCTCCACGCATCCGCCATCCTGCGCCACCACCTCGACCCCTTCGTCAACTACGACGAGAACGCCGTCGAATTCGACGAAACGCCGAAGGAAGTCAGCCAGGAAAACGCCGCCCTCAAGAAGCTCCTCAACATGAGCGTCAACGAGATCGAACTCTCCGTCCGCGCGGCCAACTGCCTCAACAACGCCAACATCACCACCGTCGGCCAGCTCGCGCAAAAGACCGAGGCGGAAATGCTCAAATACCGCAACTTCGGCAAGAAGTCGCTCAACGAGATCAAAGAAAAACTTACCCAACTGGGCTTGAGCCTCGGGATGAAATTCGAATCCAACCTGATCGAATCTCCCGCCGGAGAATCCTACGCCCGCTAACAGCACCAACTAAACATTACCCATGCGTCATCAGAAAAAGACCGTTAAACTCGGGCGTACCACCGCGCATCGGGACGCGCTCCTGGCCAACCAGGTTTGCAGCCTGATCGAACACACCCGTATCACCACCACGCTGGCCAAGGCCAAAGCCGTCCGTCCGCTCGCGGAGAAACTCGTCACCCTCGGCAAGAAGGGGACGCTGCACGCCCGCCGCATCGCACTGGCCTACCTGCACCACAACGAAGACGCCGTCCGCAAACTCTTCGCGGAAGTCGCCCCCCGCTCCTCCACGCGCAACGGCGGCTACACCCGGATCATCAAAATGGGGCCGCGCCAGAGCGACTCCGCGCCCATGGCCTTCATCGAATGGGTCGACCAGGCCGTCGCGGCCGCTCCCGAAGCCGTCAAGGCTCCCGAAGCGAAAGAAGCCGCCGCTCCCGCCGCCGAGGCGAAAGCGGAGGTGAAAGCCGAAGAAGCCAAAGCCTAAGCCAAACGCCATCACGGCAAAAAAACGTGGGGCTCCGGTTCGCCGGAGCCCTTTTTTTATGCCGCCGGCGGCCGTTTTCGCGGCGGAATAACCCCGTCCCGTTTCGCACATTCCCAGAGCATTTTCTGTTTAGTCCAAAAGGAAACCCTCCGGCTTAGCCGGAGGACTCCCGAAGTTTGACAGCTCCGGGAGTCCCCGAGAGTCTCTGATCGTGAACCGCTCAAAGTTTACGAAAGGAGACCGAATTGAAGATAT
>JAQTMF010000301.1 GCA_028714515.1 Chthoniobacteraceae bacterium
CGAAGGTGTTCCGGGCGGTGCGCGCCTCGTTTTTCGGGCGAAAAGTAGGGGCCCTCCGCGTGGATGCCCAGCAGTTGCGCGCCGTCGTGCGGCTCGCGCCGGTAGGCGGCCGCGGCGTCGAGCACGCGGACGATGGCGTCCGTGGGGGCAGCGACGGTCGTCAGGGCAAGCGCGGTGGTGCCGCCGCTGGCGTGGTGGCGGCAGATCGTCTCAAAGGCTTCCGGGGTGGCCTCCATGGTGTCGCGGCCCAGCGCGCCGTGGATATGGAGGTCGATGAACCCGGGCGCGAGCAGGCGGCCGCCAAGTTCCTGCACCATGTCGCCGGGTTCCGGGGAGAGGCCGGCGCCGATGGCCACAATCCGCCCGTCCTCGACGCGCAGGTCGCCGCGCGGCTCGATTCGGTCTGGGAAAACCAGCCGGGCGTTTTGGAAGAGGACGTTGGCCACAAGGAAAAGATCAAGGAGCGGCGGGGAAATGCAATCCGGAAGTTGGGGGCGGTCTCTCCGCACTTGCCCGTGGCGATTGTGCCGTTATCTTCAACTTCACCAAAATACATCATGGCACGAGCGAGTGATAAGGATACCGCCCCCCCGCAGCGTCCCGGCCGCGGAGGCGGCAGGCGGCGGAGGGTCTGGCGCTGGCTGCTGCTGGCGGGGGTGTTGCTGGCGCTGGCGCACCAGCCGCTTTTGCGGGCGGCGTTGCGGCTGGCCGCCATCCGGCTGGCGGCGCGGGAGAATGTCCGGCTTTCGCTGAGCGTGGAGGGGAGCGTCTGGACGCACCTGACGCTCAAGAACATCGAGGCGTCGGCCGTGGGCGCGTCGCCCGTGGATACGATCTCCATCGAGCAACTGCGGGTGGAATACAATCTCTGGAAACTGCTGCGGGAGGGGAGCGGCCATGCGCTCTCGTTTTACAATCTGCGCAATGCCCGGCTGGTGCTGGAGCCCAAAAAGGGGAACGCCGACCAGAAAGAGCGGCTGGCCCAGGTGTTGCGCGAGATTTTGGAGCAGCCGCTGATGCGCAGCGACCGGGCGCAAATCGAGAATTTCAACCTGACGCTGCGGATGCCCGCCGGGATCTACGAGCTAAAGGGCGTGCACGCGCTGCTGGACCCCGCGAAGACGGGCTACTTGCGCGTGGGGGAATTGAATGTGCCGGAGGTCGGCTCGTGGAGCGGCCTGTCTTCTCCCGCCACGTATGTGGACCGCCATTTGGTGCTGCGCGATTTCAGCGTGGGGCGGGAGGCGCACGTGGATCGCCTGGAGCTGGACGCCTCGCGCCGCGACAAGGGGATCCGTTATCTTTCCTTTGAGGGGACGGTGCTGGGGGGCGAACTCGGGCTCTTCCTGTGGGAGCGCGCGGAGACCAGCGGCGACGCGCGGGTGCAGTTCACGGCCTCGCTTGCCAACCTGCCGCTGGCGGCGCTGGGGAAATACACCGGGTGGAAAGTGCCGCTTGGGGGGACGATCCAAAAGGCCTGGGTGCAGATGAGCGGCGATCCATCGGTCCCGGCGCGGTGGGAGGGGCAGGTGCAGGCAGAGGTCGCCCAGGGGAGCGTGGGCGGGCTGGCGCTCGGCGAGACTTCGGCGCGGTTGAGCGTGGGGGGCGGGGTGGCCCGGCTGGAGAAGCTGGAATGCGCCGCCGGGGCCAACCGCCTGGTGTTCCAGGCGGAGCGTCCGATGCCCGCGGCGCTGGACCAGTTCCGCCTGACCGGCCTGGACGCGGCGTTTACGCTCGACGCGCCGGATTTGGCCGCGCTGCACGGGACGTTTACCGGGGGCCGGATGCAGGGCCGCGGCCGGGTGCGCCTGGAGGAGGGGGGCGTGGTTGTGGAGGGAGAGGCGAACGCGGCCGGGGTGACGGGCCGGGATTTCGAGGTGGCGCAGGGGCGTTTTGTGGTGAAGGGGCGCTACCCGTTGCGGCTGCCCGCGCCGGGGGCCGCCTGGCATGAGGGGCTTGCGGGGCAGTTGCACGGGGAGGCGCAGGGGCTTCAATGGCGGGAGTTCGTGGCCGCCAAGCTCGCGCTGGATCTGCCGGTGGAGGCGGGCGCGGCCCGGCTGACCGGTTCGCTGGAGCTGGAAAGCGGGGATCGTCTCGACGGTTCGGCGCGGGTGGATCTGCGCGCGCCGTTTGCCTATGAGGGCCGCCTGACCGGGAGTGTGAGCGAGCTGGCGGGTTTTCAGCCGTTTTTCCCGATGCCGGTGGCGGGCGCGCTGCAAATCGACTGGCACGGCTCGGGCCAGATCGCGCAGATGCGGCACACGGGCGAGGGGCGGGTGGCGCTCCAGCATGGGCGGGTGGGGGTTCTGACGGGAATGGAAGCGGAGCTGGCGGGCGTCTATTCGCCGGAGAACGTGGAGATTACGGCGCTGCGCGCGCGTTGCGACCAGGGATCGCTGCAAGCCGGGGTGCGGCTGCGCGACCAGCGGTTGCATGTGGAGGGGCTCCGGCTGGAGGTGGCAAACACCGGCGCGGTGACGGGGAATTTTGTGTTGCCGGTGGATTTGCGGACGCCGACCCGGCCGGAGACGGTTTTCCCCGCCACGGGCGCGCTGGAGGGGAACCTGGTTTTGGAGCCGGTGGACCTCGCCAAGCTGGCGGCCCCGGTGGCGCGGCCCGGCTGGGCGCTGAAGGGAACCGTGACCGGTTCGCTGAGCGCGGGGGGGACGCTCGCGTCGCCGGAGGTGACGGGGCTGCTGGCGGTGCGCGATTTGCAGAGCGCGGCGGCGGCCAAGCTGGCGCCCGCGGCGGGCGGGGCGGAGGTGCGTTTCAAGGAGGGCCGGGTTGTGCTTTCCGGTTCGCTCGCGCAGCCGGGCTTGAGCCCGCTGCTCATCAAGGGTTCGATGCCGCTGGATCTGCGCCGGGCTCTTGTGGAGCGCCGCCTGGACCCCGCGACGCCTATTGTCTGCTCGGTCAAGCTGCCCCCTTCCTCGGCCGGGTTGTTCGCGCCGTTTCTCCCCGGAGTGCGCTGGCTGGAGGGGCGTT
>JAQTMF010000302.1 GCA_028714515.1 Chthoniobacteraceae bacterium
GGAGGATGTGGGGCTCGATCCCCGCGTGCGCAAGGGATTCGCGCAGGGGGCCGTCCGCGCCGAGGGCGACGACGGGGGTGAAGCGCCGCCGGTCGAGTGCCGTGACGAGGCGCAGCAGCGCGATTTCGCCACCGCCCATGCGGGCGGTGTGGTCGAGAAAGAGGATCGTCTTTGTGGTCATGCGTCGAAGGAGGGACGGCGTTGAACGTGCTGGTAGATGCGGTGCATCCGTTCGCCCACTTTGCTCCATGTATAGTGCGCCAGGATTTGCCGCCGCCCCTCCGCGCCAAGCGTGCGGCAGCGGTCCGGGTCCAGGCAAAGGGGGACGACGGCGGCGGCCAGGGCGGGGGCGTTGCGCTCGGGGAAGATGACGCCGCCTTGGCCGACGACGCCGGGGATGGCCCCCGAATCGCTCCCGGCCACGGGGGTGCCGCAGGCGTGCGCCTCGATGATGACGCGGCCGAATTGCTCCTTCCAACGCGGGGTGGTGCGGGAGGGGAGCGCGAGGAGGTCGATGGCGTTCATCCATCGCGAAAGCGCCTGGAGCGGTTGGGAGGGGAGGAACCGGGCGCGCGCTTCGAGCCGTAACTCGCGCAGGCGGGCCTGGAGCGCGCCGGTGTATTCGCCGGAGCCCGCGAAGGACAGATGCACGCAGGCGGGAAGCAGCGGGAGGGCGTTGACGAGTTCCATGAGCCCTTTTTGTTCGACGATCCGCCCGGCGTAGCCGATGACGAAGCCTTCCATGCCGAGCGCCTCGCGGCATGCGGCGCGATCCATCGGGCGGAAGAGCGCGGGATCCACGGCGTTGGGGATGACGGAGGCGGGCCCTGAGTAACCCTGAGTGTGCAGCACATCGAGAGCCTCCCGGCTGCGGGCGACGGCGAAGTCGGCATGGCGCAGGGTGTACGCGCGCAGCCAGTTGAAGGGCGGCGGGTAGGCTTTCGCGAGGTTCTGTTCGGTTTCGGAGATGATGCGGGCGCGCGGCAGGAGGCGGTTGCGCAGGCGGCACGCCTGGGCGCTGACGAGGCTCCACGGCTCCTCCCAGATGTCGATGACGTCGGGGCGGAAGTGTTGCAGCAGTTGGGCGAGGCGCGGGTAGAAATGAAGGTAGGATTGCGCGGGCCCCGTCCAGGGAAGCGCGGGTTTCGCGGCGATATAGACATAGCCGGCGGAACGCGGCGGCTCGGCGTGACGCCAGGTTCCATAGTGTTTCCAACGGTCGGGCGCGAGGACGAGCAATTCGCCGTCGAGCCGGGCGGCGATGGCGGCCGCTTTGGGCTGCCCCTCGGTGACGGATTGGCAGGTGTGCGAGATGAGAAGGACTTTCATGCGAGAGATCCGGCGTGCGGCGGACGCTGGAAAAATCGGCGCTCGCGGCCGCCGCGCTTGTCAGCGAACGGCGTAGGCGGCGAGGGTGGAACGCACCATGCGTTCGACGGTGAACGCCTCGCGGTAGCGGGATTTGCCGGCCGCGCCCATGCAGGCGGCAAGAGTGGGGCTGTTGGCGATACGCAGAATGTTTTCCGCGAGGGCCGCCGGGTTGCGAGGCGGGCAGAGAAGGCCGGTGACGGTGTCCCGGACAATTTCGACGGGGCCGCCCGCGCGGGAAGCAACGACGGGTTTGCCGAGCGCCATGGCTTCGAGGATCGCGAGCCCGAACGGTTCGGCGGGACTGGGCAGGACGAAGAGATCGGCGGCGCGAAGGAGGGATGCGGTGTCTTCCTGGAAGCCGAGCAGGGTGACGTGCGCGGCGAGGCCCCGGCGCGGGATTTCGGCCCGGAGCATCTCGTATTGCGAGCCTTCCCCGGCGATGGCGCAAAAGGCGCGCGGGAGTTTGCGGGCGACTTGTTCCATCGCGGCGATTAGCGTGCCGAGATCTTTTTCCGGTTCGAGACGGGCGGCGCAGACGAGGAGAAAATGTTCGGCTCCGATGCCGAGCCGGGCGCGCACGAGCGCCGGGGAGAGCAGGCGGCGGGTGTTGGGCGGCCGGATGCCGTTGGGGACGACGCTGACTTTTTCTTCCACGCTGGCGTCGCGCTGGATGATGGATGTTCGCACGGCCTCGGAGATGGCGAGGATGCGGTCGCAGCCGCTGGCGACGCGTTGGTGGATCCAGCGCGAGAGTCCGCCGTTAAGTCCCGTGCGCGCGAGATGGGCGGGGGCGAGGAAATGCTGGGTGAAGACGAGTCGTCCGCGCTGGGCGACGGTTTTGGCGATGGCGGCGAGGCAGGCGGTGCGGCCGTTGTGGGCGTGGATGAGGTCGAGTTCGCCGGATCGCAACCGCCGGGCGAGGACGGCGACGGCTTGCCAGTCGGCGTTTCCGTTTTTTTCGATGGGGAGGATGGGGATGCCGTTGTGGGCGGATTGCCGCGCGAGGGGGGAGCGCGGCGGGCAGGCGACGCACACGTCCACGCCGCTTTGCTTCATGCCCCAGGCGAGATCGGCGACGTGCCGTTCCGTTCCGGCGAAGACGCCGGCGTCGGTGAAGAGGGCGACGCGAAGAGGTTTCATGGTGCCGGTCATTTCGGAGTGGGCTTGCCCTCGGGGGCCGCGCCCGTGTGGTAGACTTCGATTTCCCGAAGTGTGATTTGGTGTGAGCCGCCGTGGCCTCCGGCGTTGAGCGTTTCCCGCGTGGCGTCGCCGCCCCACGTGACGTCGCGGACGTAGAGGCGCAGTTTGCGCGTGGTGATGGGGGCGAAGGTGTGTTCGAAGATCCAGCGGTCGCTATAATAACTGTCTACGCGGGTGCGGTTGACGGGGGTGTAGGCGGGGAAGGACAGGGTGGGTTCGCGGACGGTTTGCAGGGTCGTCCATCGCCCGGAGGCGTCTTGATATTGCAGGTCGTAGTCGAGCAGGGAGCCGTGGCGGCTCCACGGTACGGCGGCGTAGATTAGCACGCGGTCCATGGTGGCGGGGGCGGGAAAGGCGATGTCCACCCAGGCTGGG
>JAQTMF010000303.1 GCA_028714515.1 Chthoniobacteraceae bacterium
TCGTGGAGTTTCACACAAGACGAGGTCACACCCCGGAGCCCTGGGGCGTAGCGGTGATAGGGTTTGAATCTCGTTTCCACCAACCGTTTCAACGCGCCTGTTTTTTTCACGAAGGCACGAAGAAAAGGCAGGCGAGTAAATAATGCCCTGTGAAAGGGATTGGCCGCTTTGAACGGCTCACCTCATCAAGCCATCGGTTCTACCGGTGGTATCTGACACGGCCGCACGCAGCGCCGCTTCGTAAATAACGCGCAGCGGTTGCCCGGTCCGTTCGCTGGCGGCGCGGCACGATTCGAATTCCGGCGCGGTCTGCACGATCTTGCCCCCGGCCAGGCCCCGTTTGACGATGATCTCCCCGTAGGGCGTGCTCACGGTTTCCAGCCGACGGTCGAGCTTCCAGCGCTCCACGCGGTCCATGCGAATGCCGAAAGCGGAGGTTTCGGCGAAAAGCAGCGCCGCGATTTTTTCCAACACCCCCTCTTCGCAGAGAACCGTTAGCAGGACGCCGGGCCGGTTCTTCTTCATCTGGAGCGGCGAGAGCGTGGCGTCGAGCGCCCCGGCTTCCAGCAGGCGGCTGAGGACGGCTCCGGTGATCTCCGGCGACAGATCGTCGAGATTGGTTTCGACGCGCACTATGGTGTCGCGCAGATACGGGCCCGCGGGTTCCGCTTCCGCTTCGCCCAGGATGGCGCGCAGGGCGTTGGGACGATTGGGAAGGCTGCGGGAACCGAGGCCGTAGCCGATTTTCTCGATCCGCAAGGCGGGCATGAGGCCGAAGGAACGCCCAAACTCGGCGGCGATGGCCGCGCCGGTGGGGGTGATTAACTCAAAGGGCACATCCATTTGCCCGACCGGAATGCCCGCGAGGATTTCCAGCGTGGCGGGAGCCGGGACGGGGAACGTTCCGTGGGCGGTCTCCACCGTGCCGCGCCCGTCGGCCAGCGGGGAAAAGCGGACTTCCTCCACGCCGAGCGCTTCGATGCCTGTGCAGACGCAGACGATATCGGCGATGGAATCGAGCGCGCCCACTTCGTGAAACGCCACTTCCTCCACCGGCTTGCCGTGGATTTTCGCCTCGGCGACGGCGATGCGGTGAAACATCGAGAGGGCGTGCTTTTTGACAAACGCGCTTAACTCCGAGCTTGCCAGCAAGGCGCGGATTTGCGCATAGGTCCGGTGGCTTTCTTCCTCGTGGCTGTGTTCGTGGGAATGCCCGTGCTCGTGCGGGTGTTCATGCCCATGGTGATGTTCATGTTCGTGCTCGTGGGGATGCTCGTGGCCGCAGGCGCACGGGGCGTCCTGTTCGGGGCGGTGTGTGTTCCCGCCGTGGATGCTGAAGTGGATGCCGCTGATGTGCTGCCGTTCCTGGCGCTCAAAGTGCATGTGGAAGTCGCCCAGTTCGAGCTGGGAAAGCTCCCATTCGAGCGCGGACGGCTTCACGCCGAGGTCGCACAGGGCCCCCACCATCATGTCGCCGCTGATGCCGGAAATGCAGTCGAGGAAAAGAGTGCGCATGGTATTCCCCTCGATTACTCCGCGAGCTTGCGGGCCAGCACGTCGCCCGCGAGCGCTGGGTTTGCCTTGCCTTTGGAGAGTTTCATCACCTGCCCTTTGAGGAAGTTGATGGAGGCGAGCTTGCCGCTCTTGTATTCCTCGACGGCTTTCGGGTTGGCGGCGATGGCCTGGTCGCAAAGGGCTTCGATGGCTCCGAGGTCGCTCTCCTGCTTGAGCCCCTTTTCCTCGATGATCGCGGCGGCTTCTTTGCCGGTGGCGAACATGTCCGCGAAGACTTCCTTGCCTTGCTTGCCGCTGATTTTCCCTTCGTCGATGAAGCGGATCAAATCGTGGAACCGCTCGGGCGCGATGGGGCATTCCTCGATGGAGAGCGAGGCGGCGTTGAGCAGGTTCGGCAATTCGTTCAAGATCCAGTTGGCGACCATCTTCGGCTTGGCGGCGCCCACGGCGGCTTTTTCGAAGTAAGCGGCCAGCGGGAGGTCGTTGGCGAGCACGCCGGCGTCGTACGGGCTTACGCCGTATTGTTCGATAAACCGCGCGCGCTTCTGCATGGGAAGCTCCGGCACCAGCGGGCGGACTTCGGCCACGATGGCCTCCGTTCGCACGGGGAGGAGGTCGGGATCGGGGAAGTAGCGGTAATCGTGCGCGCTTTCCTTGATGCGCATGAGGTCCGTCTGGCCGGTCTCGTCGTTCCAGCGGCGGGTCTCTTGGAGAAGCGTTTCGCCGCGCTCCAGGCAGGCGGTCTGGCGCTCGATCTCAAAGGTCAGCGCGCGGCGCACGCCGGAGATCGTGTTCATGTTCTTGATCTCGATCTTGGTGCCGTATTCGTCCTGGCCCTCGGGACGCAGGGAAATGTTGCAGTCGCAGCGCATTTGCCCTTTTTCCATGTCGGCGTCGCTGACGTTGCCGTAGACGAGGATCTGTTTGAGCGAGGTCAAATACGCGAAGGCTTCCTCCGGGGTGGAGATTTCCGGGTCGCTGACGATCTCCATGAGCGGCGTGCCCGCGCGGTTGAAGTCGATGCCGGTGGAGCTGTCGAAGTGGAAACTCTTGGCCACGTCTTCCTCCAGGTGGATGCGTGTGAGGGGGATCGCCTTGTCTTTGCCCTCCATCTCCTTTTGCACGTCCTTCGGATACGCCAGGGCGTGGAGGGGGACGCTGCCGCCCAGGCAGAGGGGCAGGTCGTATTGGGAGATTTGGTAATTCTTCGGCATGTCCGGGTAGAAATAATTCTTCCGGTCAAACTTGCAGACGGCGGGGATTTCGCACCCGAGCATGAGCCCCGTCAACGCGGTCATTTTGAGGGCCTGGTGGTTCATCACGGGAAGCGCGCCGGGCATCCCGAGGCAGACGGGGCACGTATGCGTATTCGGTTCCGCGCCAAATTCAACCGGGAGAT
>JAQTMF010000304.1 GCA_028714515.1 Chthoniobacteraceae bacterium
GAAAACGGGAAACGGAAAAAGGCGGGCTGGTCGCCGGATCTGATTTATCGGGTCCGCGATGAGTCCTTGGAATTTTCGGGCGGTTCCTACACCATTCGAGCGGAGGGTATCGACAAATGAAACGGCCTCGCTTCTCGATCATTCACCCAACGGCGCGCGTGAAAGGCTATCCGCCGTCTCTGCCTCGCGGCTGGCAGCATACCTGTGAAGAGCTGCTGGCTACCTGTCTCGATCCGGATTCCTGCGAGTACATCTTAGTGGTGCATGAATCCCGTTGGCGCGAATTTCTCGATGGTCCGCTCGGCAACCCGCGCGAGTTTCTGCGGAAGCTCTGGAAGCATTACCGGATCATCTGCAACCAGGCGCGGGACTGCAACGTAGACCAGGTGAATCGGGGCGCTCTCGAAGCAACCGGAGAAATTCTCATCGGGACAATGGATGATCTGTTCCCGTGTCCGGAGTGGGACCGGCTCATCTATGAAGCGTTCCCGGATCTGACGGTTCCGGCTATCGTCCACATCGGTACGGGGAGTCCGCGGGATAAGGAGTTGATCGTCGGCGGGGCTTGTACGAAAGCCTACTACGATACGGTCGGCTATATCCATCCTCCGGAGTTCGACGGGATGTACGCTGACGATTGGATGTCTCGAAAGTGGCGGGCCGATGGCTTCGTTATCGAGCGCTTGGACATCCAGTTTGAACATCGGCATCCGGCGTTTGGAACGGCTGCGATTGATCCGATTTACGAACTGCAAAACCGGCCCGAAGCCTATGAGGATGGGCGGAAAGAATTTCTCCGGCGCGTGGCGGAAGAGCAGCCGGAGCGTTCGGCCTCATTGTGGAAGGTGGTCGCCTGCCTGCTTCCCGGGGAGCAGTTCTCGCACGATTATCTTGTGGCATGGACGAACCTTTATGGTCACTTGCTGCGGAGCTTTGAGGTTCACCCGCATTTCTGTCACACGTCCAATGTCTATGTGACGCGGCTCGAACTGGCGCAATCGGTGTTG
Source organism: Chthoniobacteraceae bacterium (assembly GCA_028714515.1). Taxonomy (GTDB): domain Bacteria; phylum Verrucomicrobiota; class Verrucomicrobiia; order Chthoniobacterales; family Chthoniobacteraceae; genus UBA695. The sequence continues at coordinate 1,008 of JAQTMF010000304.1, forward strand.
GAGGTGGAACCTCATGCGGACGTGATCTTGACGATTGACGACGATAACATCGTCTCGGTGGAACACGTCAAAATGCTCATGCAGACGTTAGCAGAGCATCCGGAAGCGGACGCGGTGTGCGGCTGGTGCTGGATCTACAACCACAATAGCGATGCGTGGTTGGTGTCCTGCGGGCGCACTCCGAAAGACGAGAGCATGATGTACACTCCGCTCTCTTATCAGGAAGCGTTGAGCGGGGCTCTGTTTGAGGTGCAAGCCTCGGGGTTCCCGGTGGTATTGATGCGCTATTCGATGCTTGAAAAGCTCGGCGCGCGGGCGTTCTCTCCGATTGTGGACCCGAAGTTACTCTACGGATTTTCGAGTGAGGACGCGGCCTTCTGGAAACGGGCCATGGATGCGGGTTGCAAGTTGTATTGCGATACGCGCGTCCGGGTGGAACACATGAAGACGCGGGCGATTCAACCGGTGTTTGTGTCTCAAAAGCAGTTGGCGCAAGCGGCGGATTAGGGTTTTGAGGGTTCTCCCGTTCGCTCGACGGGGCGGGGCGGGGGAGTAGTAGACCGGAAAAGCAACCTTCATGAAGGGGCTGCTTGGCGGCGGGTCTTCGGATCTGCGGTCGGGTGGCCCCTTTTGCTTTTCCGGGGTTTGGAATTTACGGCGCCTGCGGGCGCAGAAGGAGTAAACGAATGCGGTTTCTTTTGAAGCTCGGCGCGCTGCTCGCGGCGCTTTTCCTGGTGGTCTTGCCCGCGTGCGCGCTGGTCGATTTCTCAAACGTTCATTTCGGGGCTCTGGTCTTCGCCTTCGGCGGCATGTTGGGCCTCGTCGGGGTCACGGTCATTTACGGTTGGCCGGTCCAGGGCGTGACGGCTCCAACGGCGGCGCAAGCCTCTCGTTGCAGCGTACAAACTGCAACGGTGGTGATGGGCGACACGGAAACACAAGCGGCCTTCACGCACAATTGGGGCGCTTCTAACAGTACCGGGGGATGGATCGCGGCTTCCTTCCCGACGTTCCTGTTTCCGATCATCTGCGCGCGGCTGCAGGAGGGTTCAAGTACGTCGGTGACCTTCATGACGGCGCTTACCTACGACATCAGCAATACCAATGTCGTTTTCATCAACAAGGCGAACGGCGCTTTCGGCGGGACGTTCGTCGTAACGCTGTTGCGGCCTCACAGCCTGATCCGGTAGGGGCCGCTGAGGGGGCGTCATGGCGTTCGCAGTGCGTGAAACGGAGATAGCGAACCCGGCGACGGGTAGCGGAAAGGCACGAAAGAAAATGGCGGCTCGGCATCTCAGCGCCAAACAGATCAAGGCCGGATTCGGCGGCAAGCGGCGGCAATCGGCGCTGAAGTCGAAGCGTCACGCGCGGCGCACTCCTCCGGCCAAAAAACGCAACGCGGCGAAAAAGGTTCGGGCTTCAACTCGGCCGAAGCCTCAACGCAAACGGAACCTGGGGGAAGTCGTTTCGATTCTCATTCCAGGGATGGCCGGGAATCCAGCGAGAAAAGGACGGAAAACGATGGCGGCGAAAAAGAAACACGCGAAGCGCGCCACGGCCCAGCGTAACGCTGGTTCCCGGCGCAAGAAGACGTACGTAACGAAGCGGCGGCATTCGAGCCGGAGTAACCCGGGCAAGGTTCAGGAGTACTTGAAAGCCGGCGTTTCGGTCGTGGGCGGCGCGGTGCTCTCGAAGGTCGGAACGCAGTTGGTTCTCGGCGCGAAGAAGACCGGCGTCATGGGCTACGGCGGCAACCTGGCGGCGACGGGCTTGCTCGGTTGGGCGGCTCACATAATATTCAAAGACAAACTGGTCTCGCAGATGGTGATCGCGGGCGGCAACGCGCAGGTGATCGTCCGGGCCATCGGGGAGCAGACGCCTTAC
>JAQTMF010000305.1 GCA_028714515.1 Chthoniobacteraceae bacterium
AAGCCGGTATTCGGGGCCAAGGCTGGCTTCGCGAACGCCCTGCGCAACGGCGGGAAACCGCCCGGTGGTTACGGGAGCCGTGAGTTCCGGGGTGTCGCGCAATTGCACATAGACCTCGCCGGGCGATTTCCCCTCCTCCGATTTGATTTTGAAGGCAACCGCCTGATATCCCGTAATATCCGATCTTCCAAACGGGACGCGCAAAAGAACGCTCCACGGCCCCTTCCCTGTCTGGACACAGAGCGACGGCGCCGCATTCGGTTTCCCGGCGGCCGAGGGGACAAGCTCCGCTTTGGCATCGCCTTCGATACTGAAAATCCCCTTGCCGCTCCCTCGATCCCACAAGCCGAAAGTGGTGATCTTCGGGTAGACGGAGGCGATGCCAACGCTCCCGTCTCGCTCTCCGCCGGGATAAGATGCCGTTACGCCAATGGCAACCGGGCCCGGCCAGGTACGCCGCCAGTCTTTGGCATGGCTGGAATAAGCCAGCGGACGGAAGCACATCGTGCCCCCATAGACGCCGTCGCCGGCCGCGCCGTCGCCATGTTTACCGTCGTCGAAGAGAGGCGTTGTTTCCGAACCGCCCAGGCGGCTCAAGTCCGCCGTGACGGACTCCGGCCGTGACGGCGCGATGGGAACGCGCGCCGTGACGGTAAGTTGCGTGCGCCGGTAGGGGGCGCTCAAATCCCCAAACCGCGCGCGCAAATCCGCGGCGTCCTTGGCGGCACTCGCGCTGGCGGGTTGTTTACGGAAATCGCGCAGCGCGGCGACCGCGTCGTCAAAAACCTGATCGTCGTCCCGCGACGGAGCAAAAGAGGCCGGGGTGATGCTGACGCCGGGGATGTTGTCTTGGGGATAACCGATGGAGAGCGTTCCATTGGCAACGGCGTAGAATACCGTGCTGTTGGCATTGGGGCGCACGGCGGCGCCATCCTTAACGAGTGCTCCGGCGACAGGCCCCGGAACAGTGCGGACGGTGGCGAGTTCGTCCGTGGAGAGGACCAGGCCCTTTTGCGAGGAATCGTAGAGGCAAAGGCCGATGACATCGGCATTCGGGCCGAACAGAGGTGAAACACTCGCCCAGTTGGCATCCGAAGGTCCAATGGGATCGATCTGCTCCTCTCCCGAAACGCGCTGAAGCCCGGCATCGGAGGTGGCGACATAGAGCGGAGCGGGCTCCCGGGCGTTGGAAAAAGCCATGTCGGTCAGCATGGCATCGCGCAGAAGCTCCATGGGGAGTTCGCTGGGAGCGGTGCAATGGTAAAGATTTTGGACTTCGGGTTCGGCTTTCGTCGAGCCGAAGAGGAATAGCTCGCTCGCCCCCGCCCGGCGGCAAATAATCCGCCGGAAATGGTAACCGGGGTTGAGGATGTCCCACGTTTTCCCGCCGTCGCGCGTGCGGGAGACACCGCATTCCGCGTCGCCGTGGACGGCAAGCAACGTCCGGTGGGTTGTGTCGCCGGAATAGACGATGAGGTCCGCAATGGCGTCTGACGCCATCCCGCCGGCCTGGACGCCCATTTGCCGAAAGGTCTTTCCGGCGTCCGCGGTGGCCCAAACGCCTTTGGTGGCGGAGGCAACGTAGAAAGCGTCCTTTTCCAGCGGGTGGAAAGCCACGGCGCGGACGGGCCCGATCTTCTCCGCCGTTGCCTGAGGGAGAGCGGCCCAGGTTCGACCGGCGTCGTCGGTGATCCAGAGGGCCGCACTAGACGCGGCAAGCGCCCGGGCAGGAAGGAAGGGATGCGGGAAAATCCGCTCGGCCTGTTTGGTCTCGGGGCTGGGGCGCCAAGTCAGCCGAAGCGGCTCGTAGGAACCCGTATCGCAATAGAGCGGCTTTGGGTCGGCCCACGCCAAGGAGGCGCGGGCGAGGAACGTTAGCGCCGCGACCGCAAGAATAGAGCGCCGGGAGATCATGGCTGAGGGAGGAGAACCGGTTTACCGAGAACGGTGTGCGCGGCGAGGTAGCCTGGGTCGCCGGGCTTGGCCCCCACGATGGGCTGAAACTCCTTCTCCCCAAGAACGCCAACGCCGACTTCTTTGCCGCAATCTTCAAGAAGGGCGTGTTCGTCAATGACGCGGCGGCCAATCCATTCTTTTGTGACTTGACCTCCGGGCGGGCGAGGATCGACGGCGGCGTCCTCGGCGTTACGATCGCTGGAGGCGTCGAGTTTGCGCGAGGAGACACCTGCATAGAGTTTTTCGAAGATCTCGACCGTTTCCTTCCCGCTGGCTTTCCACGGCTTCTCGCCCGGCGTTTTGCCTTCCATCTGTTTCCACCGGGCGATCCAAAGCACGGTCCGCAGGGCAGCCCAATTGTACGCGGCGAGCAGCGTGATGGGACCATCGGGGGATGCCCCGGCGCGTTTGGATTCCAGCCCGCGCAGGAAGAATTCGGCGAAGATCGGCTCTTCGGCTTCGGTGGGGCTGGTGGCGGTAAGGTTCACGCGCGCGGGTGCGGCGAGCGGTTTGAGAAAATCCCCGGAACTGGCGCTGAAATTGAGAACTGCCTGATTGCGCGCGGGGATTTTTTTGAGCGCGGCGGCAAGGCGCGACGCGGTAAGGTCGGGCCCCGGCAAAATGAGGGTCGGCTCGGGACCGCCAATCTCGCCATGGCCGACAAAGAAGAGGATGAACTGATCCCGCGGTTTGACCTGCCCGGAGAATTTGGCGAGAGAGGCGGTGACGGCATCGGCCGTGGCGGTACTCTCGGATAAGACCACGATGTTCGCCTCGGGCACGTTGGCGCTTTGGGTGAGGTTGGTTTTGAATCGGCCGATCCAATCCGCATACCAACGGGAGTAGGGTCCGTTGCCGCCTAGGCCGCCTACGAGCAACGCGTAACATTGCCCGGCTTCGGCGGGTTCGGCCTGGGCGATGCCGGCGAA
>JAQTMF010000306.1 GCA_028714515.1 Chthoniobacteraceae bacterium
CGCTGGAGTGGATGGCGGATCCGTGGGGCGACGTGACGCGGGCGGGGGACTGGCTCCTGGAACTGGAGGCGCGGTTTGCCCCGGGCGTCGTGCATTTAAACCATTACTGCTACGGCTCGCTGCCGTGGGACGCGCCGGTCTTGATCGCCGCGCACGGGTGCGTGCTCACGTGGTGGCAGGCGGTGCACGGCGAGGGCTCGCCGCAATCGTGGACGCGCTATCACGCCGAGGTGGCCGCCGGGCTGCGCGGGGCGAACATGGTGACGGCCCCCACACAAGCGATGCTGGACGGTTTGACGCGGCTGTACGCGCCGATTCCCCGGCTCTTTTCCACGCAGAACGCGCCACGTTTTCCCGCATTCCGGGTCATTCCGCACGGGGCGGATCCGGAGCGCTTCCAGCCGCTGGCGAAGCGCCCTTTCATCCTAAGTGCCGGGAATGCCGGGGACGGGGCGTGCAATGGCGAGCTGCTCGACGCGGTGGCCGCCGAACTCCCGTGGCCGGTGGCCTGGGCGCCGGAAGGGGAAATCCCCGGCGTCTGCAAGCATTTGCAAATCTGTGAGGCGCGGGCGGACGCGGCCGATTTGTTTGGCCAGGCGGCGGTCTTCGCGCTGCCGAGCCGCTACGAGCCGTTCGGGTTCGCGCCGCTGCATGCCGCGCTGGCCGGTTGCGCGCTGGTGCTGGGCGACATCCCTAGCCTGCGCGAGACGTGGGGCGACGCGGCTCTGTATGCCTCGCCGGAGGATGCGCCCGCTTTTGGAGCCGCGCTGCGCCGCCTGGTGGAGGACGCCTCTTTCCGCGAAACGATGGCGGCTCGCGCCCGTGCCCGCGCCCTGGAATGGACGCCCCGGCGGATGGCGGAGGAAATGCGGGCGTGCTACCGCGCCCTACATGCGCCCCGGCCGGAGACGGTGGTGGCCTGAAGGGTTTTAGCGCCCGCCGTTCAGCAGTTCGTCGGCGGACCGGGAACAGCCGCGCGGGATCGCCGTGGGATCGCGCCCGAGCAGTTCAAAGCCCGCGCCCCGCCGGACGGCCAGGTCTTGCGTCTGGATGGCGAGGACGGAGCCGAGATTGGCCAGGTCAAAGAGCCGCAGCACGCCGCGTTCGCCGTCGGGCGCTTCGCGGCCGGTCTCCGGGTCGATCACGAGCGCGCGCGTCCATTCCGGGCCGTGGTGAGGCCGCCCCAGCCCCCGCGTGTACCATTGGGAGCTGAGTTCCGTCATGCTGTATTCGTTGAGAATCGCGTCGGGCCCGAGCCCCAGCGTGCGGCCGAATTGGGTGTAAAGTTCCGCTTTCGCCAGCGTGCGGCCGGTTCCCTTGTATCCGCCGGTTTCCATGGCCAGGCTGCCGGGGGCGAGGTCCAGGCGCTCGCCGCCGAGCCGCTCGAAGACGTGCAAAAAGGCGAGCGCCGTGCCGAGCACCAAGACGGGCCCGGAGGCGGCGGCTTGGCGCAGCGCCGCGAGGTCGAGCGCGCCGCCCGCGTCGAGGCACCATGTTTGTTCGCCCAGCGCGCCGAGGGTGCCCATCATGTGGGAAAGGGAGGAGTGGGGAGCGTCGCCGGGGCGCTGGGTGAGGAGGATTTGGGGGAGCCGGGGCAGTTCCAGGGCTTTCCAGGCGGCCAGGAGGGAGGCTTCGTAGAGCCGTGGCGAGCGGAAGTGATGGCTCCCGTAGCCCTCGCCCGTGGTGCCGCTGGTGCGGAAGGTCACGGTCGTCTCCGTTGCCGGGAAGGCGCGCAGCGCGGCCTGGCGGAACGCGCCGGTGGGGACGGCGGGGATCTGGCGCCAATCGGACGGTTCGGCGGGCGTTTTTTGGTATTTGCAGAACTGCCGGTAGGGGGCGTTGTGTTCCCGCTGGAACTGGAAGATATCCAGCGCCAGCGCGTGGAAGGCTTCATCGGCAAGCAGGCTCCCGGGCCGCGCGATCCGGTCGAGGAGCGCGGCTTCCAGGGCGTCGTAGGACAGGGAAGGCATGGGGAGAATCAACCACGAAATCGCGGCGCGGGACAGCGTTCATTTTACCCCCGGCGGCGGGAGGAACGGTTCGGCGGTCCAGCGGCCTTGCGCGTCCACGGCGATGTGGACGGCCCCGGTGGCGTCCTGCCGCAAGACGCGGATGCCCTGCTCCCGCGCCTCCGCGTCCCAGGCGGCGTCGCGCTCCGCCTCGGCCGGAGCCGCCGCGCCGGAGGCGACCACGAGGGCGGGCCGCGCGGCGGCCAGGAAATCGGGCGTGCCGGAGAGGTCGCCGCCGTGGCGCTGTTTGATCCACACGTCGCAGCGCAGTTCGCCGGGGTCCGCGTTTTCCAGCAGCCAGGTCTCGGTGAGAAAACCGGCGTCGGAGGAGAGGAGGATCGCGCGCCCTGCGGCTTCCAGCCGGAGCACCATCGCCTTGTCGTCGGCCCGGTTGGCGGCATACCCGGGGGGAGGGAAGAGGACGCGCAGGCGGACGCCGGGGGCCAGCGTCAGCACGTCGCCGCGCGCCACGAGCGTCTTGCCGATGCCCGTGGCTTCCAGCGCCTGGTGAATCGCCTTCCGGGTGGAAGATTTGTCGCGCAAGGGGGAATCGACGATCTCCGCCGGTTCCAACTCGCGCAGCAGCCCCGCCGCGCCGCCGATCTGCCGGGCGTCGCCGTGCGTGAGCAGCAAGCCGTCCAGGCGGGTGACGCCCCGGCTCCGCAGGTAGGGGGCGACGTTGTAGGTGAAGGCGTTGGCGTTCCCGCAGTCCACCATCCAATCGGCGCGCCTGCCGCCGCTTTGCGCCCGCAGGTGGAGCGCGCCCGCGCCCGCGAGGTCCAGCGCCTCCACCTCGCATAACGGCGCGGTCCGTGGCGGGAATTCCATGTACTCATGCGCCCCGGGGAGGGCGGCCATCC
>JAQTMF010000307.1 GCA_028714515.1 Chthoniobacteraceae bacterium
CCTTCCCGCCCTTTCCAAGAAACTGGCAAAGGAGCCGAAGTCTGACGCGGTGGCCATCACCAAGAAGGGCAAACCGGTTCTCGCCCTAATGAGTTGGGAACTTTACGAAAGCATCATCGAAACCCTTGAGGTTTTGGACGATAAGGAACTTATGGTGGCTCTGCGCCAGGGCATCAAGGAAGCCAAGGCGGGCAAGGGCATTTCTTGGGAAGAAGCCAAAAAGGGTTTGATTTGAAGTTCCAAATCAACATTCAACCCACCGCCCTGAAGATGCTTCGGGGCATTTCCGACGCCAGAGTTCGCCAGAAGTTGGTCGAGCGAATTGACAGTCTCGTCGATGAACCCGAAAAACTCGGCAAGCCCCTTCTTAAAGACCTTTCGGGATATCGAAGCATCAGAGCGGTGGGGCAGCGGTATCGAATCATCTATGCCGTGGATGCTTCCAGGAGTACGGTTTCCATCGTCGCATTGGGAATCCGCAAGGACGGTGACAAGTCCGACATCTACAGCCTTGCTCGAAAACTGATTCGCTTGAGGCTTGTGGACTGACCGGTTCCCATTTGCCAGCCAACGACAGCCCCATTCCTGCCGATGACACCGACCTGACCCCGCTGTAGACTTGCCTTCCATATGGGGAGGGGTCTTCTCAGCATCTTCAGCGCCTTGCTGCTGGCTCTGTTCGCTTCGACCGCCAGCGCAGGCCCCTTCACGCCCAAGCCCATCGAACCAGAAGTTCAGCCGATTATCGTCACGGTTCAGACACCTGCCGGGGATGTGCTCGCGGTATTTTGGGGAGAGGCGTCTATAGGATATTGCGGCGGAGACCCCGTTAATCACTCCGACCCAACGGGAACTACATTAATTATTGACGGAGAGACCGTCAACGAGGCGTATTTTCACTTTGACAGTTTGCCGTGGACTGATGAAGAGAAGCAGCTAATTTTAGATATGATTAATGCGCAGGCCACATATTACCCCACCTTATTCACGCTCGCAGGCGCATGCGCCGGATAAGGCCTGCGGCGTGGAAGGCGGGCGGCGGTTGCGCGGGGACGGCATTCTTGAGCGAAACCGCCCCCTTTCCCCAAGGCGCCAGAGGTCTGCCGTGAGCGCCTGGATTGTCTGGAGTTCAGACCGTCAAAGGCCGCAGGCGTTCGATGCGTTGCCAGAGGCAGCGCCACAGTTCCGCCGCCGCTCCGGCGATGACCACCGTCACTTCCCGGCCGCCCAGCAAAAACCGCGCGGCGGTCTTCAGCACCTGCTCCCGGAAACGCAGCAAACTCCAACCCTGCCGCGCGGGAGCGGCCGGCTCCCGGGGCTCCGGCAGCGGCTCGTGCCCGGTGGTGGCGGAGTTTGGCCGCGGCACCGCTTCCTCCATCAATAGACGAGCTTGATTCGCCAAGTTGTAGGAGAGAAGGTATAATAGCATCGTCGCCTCGTTGCAGGCAGCGTCGCGCTCGTCGGCCCGCTTCCTCTCTTCGTCCGTGCGCGGCTTTTCGCGCTGCCGTTCCGAACACGACAGGGCCGGCCTCAGCGCCGACTTCAACTCGCCCAAGTGGCCTTCCATCGCGCCGCGGGGACGGTATGACTCCAAAAGTCCTTTGCCGTCGAGCTGTTCGGGCGCGATGTTTGTAACCAGAAAAAAGTAGTCTAAAAATAGTTCGAAAGGCCGCTCGATCACCACCAGCACCACGCGGCGCGGCACGCGCCAGCCCTCCGCTTGATACTCCAATTCATGCGTCCATTCCCGCCCCGAGAGCGGCGGACGTCCGGCGGGCCTGCTCACGAATGGCTCCGCCATGCGCTCCAGCACGGCATTGGTTTTCAGACGAAACACGTATGGCGACGGCGCCGGATGGCCCTGCGCGTTGCGCCGCTGCTCCAGCGCGGTGAGCATCGGCTCGTCCACCATCCCCGCGTCGCCGCGGACCCGCGCCACCAAGCCGATCTCCCGTTCCACTCGCGCCAGCACATTCAACACAAACTCCACCGCGCCCGCCGCCGTCCAGACTTCTCCCGACCGCAGCAGCCCGTCCACCCAATCTCCCGTTTCGGCGATCAAGGCCACCAGCGGATGGTAGCCTCGGCAGAGGTAATGTCCGTTGTAGGCGCTGCCGCCTTGCGAGCCGAACACCGCCAGCATGGTACTATCGAAATCCATCGTGACGTGCTGGAAGCGGTGCCCGCGCCGGGCCAGCACGCCCCGCGCCGTCCAGTCCAGCAAGGCTTCGCGCAACACCCGCCGGTTTTCTTCCGGCGCAAGCGCCGCCACCAGCCGCGACTGCGTCGGCTGCGAACCCAGGCCTTCAGGCTCTTGCGGCCCGCGCGCGGGCTTGAGCGCCGCGTCGCCCCTGCGCGCGGAGACGGCCAGACGCAACGCCGGATCGTGGCGCAGTTTGTCGGCGTCGTCCTGGTCGCGCCAGCCGCCGCCGATCAAATACAACCGCGCCCGTAACAGCTCCACCAGCGGATGCACGGTCAACGCCGGATGGCGCGGATCGCGCAATTTTTGAGCAAGCGAATCCGTCAGCCCAAGCCGCTCGTCGATCTCCCTTTCCAGCAGCGCGCCCGCCTCGCCGCTCAACCGCTCGGGCCGCGCCTCCACTTTGACCGCGGCGTTGAACGTCATCCCGAAAAGCGCCTTCCGCGAATTTTTTTCTCTTCACCCACTGCGGCTCCTCCTCCCACAACGCCCCGCTCACGTCAACTTCCCCTTCAGCAAGACGTTGTAAGCGCGCCGCCATCATCTAAAATCCGGAATATGAATAAGATGGGTTCAAGGTCGCTCAACTTCGCCGCTCACCCTCGCCTTCAACCCATCGCCGCGTTGAGTCACGGTCAAGGTCACTACTTCAAAGCCGCTT
>JAQTMF010000308.1 GCA_028714515.1 Chthoniobacteraceae bacterium
CGCTTCAACATTCTGAAATACCGAATGGGCACGGCGCACTTCCTGGCGGTCTCTTCCCGCGTCAGGGACGTGCTGGTCGATGACGGCGTTCCGAGCGATCGCATCAGCGTCGTTCCAAGTTCGGCGGACATGGCGCGCTTCGCCGGCGTCGACTCCACAGGTCTCCGCGATGAGATGGGCTTGTCGCCTGCCGCGCGCCTCGTCGTGAATGTCGGCTCGCTCGTCGGACACAAGGCGCATATCCACCTGGTGCGCGCCATGCCCCGCGTGATCGAGCGATGCCCGGACGTCTATTGCCTGATCGTCGGCGACGGTCCGCTGCGCCCGCAGATCGAAGCGGAAATCCGTGCGCTCCGCCTCGGCGGACGAATTCTCCTTGCCGGCTTTCGAAGGGACGCATTGCGATTCACCAAAATGGCGGACGTCTTCGCCATCTCGTCGGAAATGGAAGGGCTCTGCTCCAGCATCCTCGAGGCGCTCGCGCAGGGCATCATCCGCGTGCTGGAGGATCCGTCGCTCGCACATCGTCTCGCGGCGGAAGGCACGAAGACGGTTCTCCGGGACTTCACCTCCGAGAGAATGGTTGCCTCCACGTTGCAGGTTTACAGGGATGTCATCGGCTGATCTCGGCGCCGTTCTCTCGCGGGTGCGGCTACTCTGCGTAGGCAGTTCATGCGGCATCTCGCTGTTGGGGCCAGTCGCCGTTGAGGACAGCGAGGCGCAGGTGGAGGATGGAGCGAAGGCCTTCGTGGCTCCAGCGCATGCCGGACTGTTTGAGGCGCGCGCCGACGATGTGTTTGCAGCCGGCCTCGACGACGCCCGATCCGATGAAGAGGCCGAGTCGCCGGAAGCGGTCGTAGCGCATGCGAGCGGCATTGTTGCGGAAGTAGCCCTGGGCTTCGCGGAGGAGTTCCTTCGCTTCGGCCCGGCGCGGGCGAAGGCGCGCCATGCGCCGCAGAACGCGTTCGACGCGGCCGCCGGCGAGGAGATCTTCGGCGGCCTTTTCCCAGGCGCGCGCCTCAGGCGTTCCCTCGCCGAAGCAGGCGCAGGCGACGATCCAGAGCCTCTCGGTGGCGTGGAACCAGTCGACGATCTGGATCGCGCCCGGAAAGTGCAGTTCGGCGAGGTTCCAGATCCAGGCGGCCCCGTCCCCCAGGACGATCACGCGATGCGCGTCCTCCAGGCCCATCGAACGCGCCACTTGATACCAGCGCTCCCCGAACGCCTCGGAGTCGGTCACGTCGCCGAAGTAGCGCGTCGCGTCTCGCCGGGGTTCCCCGTCGCGCCCCCGATGTCCCTCGAAGATCGCGCCGATCTTCACTTCCCGCCAGCCGTCCAACGTCGGCGCCGTCGTTCCGTCCGCTGACAGGTACAGCTGGTCGACGGCGCGCCGGTTCGCCGGCAAGGCCCTCTTCTCGGGCCGGCGTTCCGGCAGGAACTCGGCGCCGATCCCCTCGGCGACCTGTTCGTGGGTGCGCTTGCTCACCCAGACGTTGGCCAGCGCGCCCATCAGCTCGCGCCCGCGCTCGAACGCAACCTCCGCGTCCACGCGCCCGATCATCTCCCGCACGCCCGGGGTGAACGGCGTGCCCTCGATCTGAAGGCGCACGTCCAAAGGCGCCTCTGCGCGATGACACGCCGCACACCAATAATAGGAGCGCTTCAGGCGCACGACGCCCAGAAGAGTGACCACCTCGCGCTCCCGGTCGTTCATGTACTTCTGCGTCTTTCCGCACGCGCACGCCCGGCGGCTCCCCTCGTAGCCGTTGCCCGCCAGGGCCATCGCCTGCCCCAGGATCGATCCGCCCGCCTTCAACGCCTCGTTGCGCAGGCCCTTCTCGACCTCTCCCAGTCGCTCCGGGCTCCCCCTCAGGGCTTTCGCCCCCTCCCGAAGCATCCGCTCCGCCTCGTCCGCCGCGCGACGGCGCGCCTCACGCACCGCCGCCTCCAGCGCCTCCGATGACGTCATCGACGCTCCTTTCTCTGACGCTTCGCCTCCCGCTTCGGCAATAACCGCAGCAGTTCCACGTTCACCAGTGACATCTGCCCCAGGAGCCCCTCCAGCCGCCGCCACTCCGCCGTCCACCCCTTCGCCTGCGCCACCCACGCCTTCGGCAGGTAGACCAGACGCGTCTTCCCCTTGACCTTGATGGACAGGTACGTCGCCGGATGCTTCTCACCCGACGCGCACCGCCCGCACGTCTTGCGCACGCACGGACGCCTCAGGATCACCACCGATCCCCGCACAAAGTCCCCCGCCTGAACCACGTCGCGCCACAGCAGAAACCGCCGTTTGACCAGCTCCGCCACCGCCCGATCCGCCTCGTTCATCGCCTACTCCTCCATGTATATATGCCGCATAGCATACATAATACCCGCCCCAACAAGAATGTCAAGAAAAAACTGCCTACACCAGGTAGCCGCACCCGTTCCCTGCCCTTGTGTTGACTTAGAAGCTCGTAACAGGTAGTCTGCTCAATGCCAAGGCGCCTCAATGTACTGATGCGAGGCGTGTGGCAGCGGGGGGATGCGGCGCTCCAGGATTGGCGCGGAGACCGGAATGCAGGACGCGGAACTGCCGAAGATTCTGCAGATGATGGACGACATCAGCCGTGTCGTCAGCTCCCTTGAGGATTCGCAGCAGGTGCTCGATTCTCTCGTGAAGCTGGTGATCGGCACGATGCGCGTGGTGAACTGTTCCATCATGCTGATCGATCGCCCGACGCGCACGATGTACATCCGCGCAAGCCATGGCCGCGACGAGAACATCGCGCGGAACTACCGGGGCAAGATCGGTGAAGGCATCGCCGGATGGGTGGCGGAAAAGGGCAAGCCGCTGTTG
>JAQTMF010000309.1 GCA_028714515.1 Chthoniobacteraceae bacterium
CGAGATCCGGCGGGGTCCAGGTAACGATTACGCTCACTTCGGAGTTGCGCGGCCCGGACAAGGTGATTGTGCCGAAGGGTAGCACGGCAGCCTCGTACACGATCACGGTGCCGGAGAGCGTGGCGGAAGCGGTGCGCCTGTACCCGGACGGGCACACTATCTGGTCGCGGGGCTTTCCGCGCACAACGCAGCACAGGGTGGAGTTCTGGTACGCGGGGATGTTCTAGGCAACGCAGCTATCCGGAAACGGTACCTTCACATGTATCGCGTTCTCTTCTATTGCAGATCGAACCCCGCCGCGGGATGGCAAGGAAAAGGCCACTATTCAGACTTCGACCAAGCCGTCCTGTGGGCGATCACGCTACAGCAGGGAACGCGAGGACAGGCCCAGGTGTTGGACCCTTCGGGAAACGTGGTCTACCGGATCGGATGAGCAAAATGAAACTCTATCGGATATTTTCACGCGACCGCGGCCGGAAGTATTCAGCGTTGATGCCGGCCAAAGCAAACACCGCCCGCGAAGCTCTACGAAAGGCCCCCGCCTCTCTTCGTCGCGCAAACTTAGTGAAGGCGATTCAATGGCCCCCGACCCCGGCAGGGCAAAAATGGCTTGACCGATTCGTGTGAGCGGAAAGTTAAAACCTTCAGCAAGGCCAAAACCGCCCCGCCTCAGTTCCATGATTTCAGGCAGTTGACCCCGGAGACTTTTCGCACGTCATACCCCCGCTCCCCTCAAAGTGGACACTGGTACATCCAATTCCCGAGCGATCACGCGCCAGGATCTACCCTCCGCGCGCATTTTCGCCGCCAAATCGCGCCGGAAGATTCGTTTCGGACGCCCGAATCTTACGCCCTTCGACTTCGCAGCCGCTTGCCCGCCCTTGACTCGCTCCCGGATTAATTCACGCTCAAACTCCGCGAAGGCCGCGAGCAGCTGCACCAGCAGCCGAGACATAGGATTCGAAGCGTCTGTGTCGATGCCTTGTGAAACCGCGATGAAACGCACTCCCGAGGCTTCCAACGTGGCGAGCTGCTGATTCAGATGCAAGACCGAGCGCCCGAAGCGATCTAGTTTCCAGACCAGCACAACGTCAAACTCCCGCTGAACCGCCGCAGTCAACAGACGACCGAGCGCCGGCCTATCACCCTTTGCCCCGGAAATGGTATCGACAAACTCACCAGCGACTTTCCAGGCCCGGATATCGGCATACCGCCGAAGCTCCACAAGTTGCAAGGCGCAATTCTGATCGGATGTGGAGACGCGAGCGTAGAGAGCGCAGTTCATACGCCGCAGACCCCTTCACATTCGACGCCAAAGCCGATGCCTAACTGAAGCTCGTTGACGTTCTCACGTGGTCGAAATTCGACTTGTACCAGGGGTTTGCAGGAGCGATGCAGATACATCGTTTGCCGCATGTCCCGATTCGCCACCGCGCCAGTAGTCCGCAGGGCTACGTCGATTTCAACGGCCCGCGCCCATGCTTCAGGGTCCGATTCCTTTATCCGCGACCATTCCGAATCACGATGGAACGGACAGAAGACGCAAGCCGAACGAGGCGTTTCATGCGGGACCTTGCCGGCGAGGTATTCAATGCAGTTTGCCCGCGTCCATTGCCGTTCAACGAGAGGAAACACAGGTTCCGCCCAGGTCGATGATTCAATATGGAACCGCTCCCAGATGCGGGAAGCCCTACTCCGTTCATCCCAGGAAATCCCAAAATACTGAAAAAACCGAACGCCCTTCGGAACGTGTTTACGCGGCGCAAGGCCGAGCACATCACGGCGAATCGACCGCTCGATAACTTCGGTCTTATACTCTTTCGAGCACTGGCGCCGCGTCCGTCCTACCTCATCGGAGCCTTGCGCTTGCGTGAAGCACGGGATAGCTGTAAACCGTTGCCCGGTGGAATTTCGCCCATGTTGCAAATCGTCCCCAAGCCGGCCCGCGCTTCGTACCAGGATAGGAGGCCCGCCGAGCGATTGCAGCCACTCTAGATGTTTGTACACCGCTCCCGGTTCTTCCCCCGTGTCCGCAAAGATGGCGCAGTCTATCGCGTGCATTTCCCCAGCAATCGCCATCAGGTAAAGCGTGGTGGACTGGACCCCGGCCCCCAGGTTGAGCACGTGTTTCTCGGTCATTTCAACCGCTCCTGTTTCGCTAAATCGTCAGAGGCCAAACCCCGGTGAGATTTCCGGCCCGTGGAGATTTTTCGGACTACCGCCTTCGTTCCAGCCGCCACGGGCGCCCCGGTATCGGCATACTGAATGCCCCGTCCGCACTCCGGCCCCCACGTCGAACTGTCGTAGGGGTTAGCGCCCTTGCGGACGGAAAGTGCCATCACGGCTCTAAGCGTACACCTTAACAGGCTATTCCGTCAATAGCGTCAATGTGGCTGAATTGTCAGGAAAGGAATTTTCGACTGTGGGGCAGGGTCCGTATACGTTACGCGCTTATCCGCCTTTGCCACCCCGCCCCACTTGCGGACCATCGGAAAGCCGATGGCTTGCTCTTACGTGGGGTATTTCGCGGGGGAGCCCGCCAGAGGCACCGTACGAACGGATCTGACCGACTCCCCTTTTATCAAACGTGCCTTGAACGGCCTGTTTGTTACTGTAGCGTTGGATGTTCCGCGCCGAGATCAAAGCGCCTTCAGAACAGCCAAACCGCCGAAAGAAGAGAGTACACCCATAAACCAAGACGAGTCAAGGCCGTTTCTTCGGAGGCCGTTTTCTCGGAGAATCGGACTGTATTTGCCCCGGCATTGGAAGCCCGTATTGCAATTGCAAAAGATAATCCAACGCCTCCGCAATCCGTTCCAACGCCTCTACAATCCGCT
>JAQTMF010000310.1 GCA_028714515.1 Chthoniobacteraceae bacterium
GTCGTCGTATACACTTAGCACAATCCACAGCAACCGCCTTGGGGGGCGTCTGATCGGGCGTTACGTTAGGGTGCGTTACGATTTGGGGGTGTGTTACGTCAGCTTGGACTAACGTAACGCCTGACGTAACGCACCCACGATGCCGGGCTCTGTAGCGCCTTTGGCGCTCGGCGTTCAGCTCGCGCGTGTGCGCGTCTTTCCGTCTGAGCACGTCTCTCCTGGGGGTTAGAGGCAACTAAACAACGGGGAACGGCGACGGGTTAGCTTGGCGGGGGGCGTGCTCTTGACTGATGTGGTATCTTTTCCATAACTGGAACCGGCTTCTCACGAAACGGATTCTAGTGGGGTTGAAAGATCGGCGGCCTCTCGGGAAAAGTAGTCCGCCATTATTTCTGTTAACGGGATCGGTTCTAGCGGGCCGATCCCGTTTTCATTTTCTACCGCGCATCAGCTTAGCCTCCTTCAACTGCCGCGCGTCCTCCGGGTAGCGACCCACATCGACCCTCGGCAGACACAGGAAGCAAACCCATTTCCGATCGGACGGCCGCTGCGCGAGCGAGCTGGCCGGCAGCCGGCACGCCTGGCAAATCAAGCCCTTAGTTGCGCGTGTGGTCATGGCTTCGCCTTCCAGGGGACCGCCCCCCTAGGTTCCCAAGCCGCGCGGGGCGGTCCCGTTGCCGAGTGAACTGCAAAGAATCGGACGCTAACGAAGCGGGGGACGAAATGAAAAGGCCCCGGTGGTTATTCGTGTGCTGTTTGGCGAAGAGCTTTCCGGACCCTTTGCGAAAAACCCGGACCGCCCAACTTCAGAACACGAACACCCATCGAGGCCATTCGCAAAGTTAAAACAATTCAAAACCACGCTTACGTCGACCCTCGCCAAAAGAGGCCTCCGAAGCGGGGACCGAGAATACTATCCGTGCGCGCGCGACTCAAGCTAAAAGTGCGCGTGTTCAACATGCCGAACAGAAAAATAACCGGCGGTTACATAATAGTTGTTATCAGACTGTCGAAAACTTAGCGGTGCATGGTTGTCTGGATCACAATCGGTGGTAGACAAAAAGCTGTAGGATCAATCACGTTCCGAAATCCGCCCGACTTGTGCCCTTCCCGTCGGCCACACTCTATCTTGTGATTACTCTTGCGCGGCTATTCCGCTGTGGTATAGTGAGGAAGTGTAGGGAAACCAAAAAGGAGCAAACAAAGTGAAAGTAGAACAATCAAAATTGCCGGGACAAATCATAACGATATACACGCCCGTGGTATTCACGGATGGCCCACGCGCGGGGGAGCTGGGCGTACAGATAACAAGTCCGGAGGGCCACTTCCTCGGCTGGGCGGACGGGCTGGGCAAATACGACAAGCAAGGCAAGGGTGGGAAATCTGCGACAAGTGGGCACCGGAACAGGCGGCGGAATACGGACGGGCGATTTCGCGCAGCAGGGACTATTCAACCGTTACGATTGTGGAAGACGGTATCCAACGGATAGTGACCTCCACGCTGTAAGCCGCGCTGCCCGTAGGAAGCAAAAGGAGCAAAAGATGAACGCGGAATATGCACTCAAAGTTATTGACCTGGTTCGCCACGAAGCGAACATCGTTGCCGGCGTCGGATACGATTCGCACTTTGGCAAAAGCGGTCTGACGGTCGACGCGCTGGAGGCTATTGAGGACCGAATCGAAGAGCATCTTCAGCGCCCAATGGTGGGCACGGAATCGGTGACGGTGGAGGGCGACCGGTTAGCTCACGAGATTAAGGAGCGGTACTTCGCGTCTATACCGATCTGAATCTACTCTTGCCCCCCGCAAGATCGACTCGAAACGAAACAAAGGAACAAACATGAAGCAAATCACAATCGCAATTCTAATCCTCGCACTTGCCTCGACAGTACTCGCGCAGAAACGACGGGCGCCGAAGCCCAAGCCGAAAGCGCCCGCCGTGGTAGTCGCCACCCCCACCCAGGCGGCAACCGAAACGCCGAAGCCAAAGAGACGCACGCCGAGCATGACGGCGACGCCCGAGCAGGACATGGCGGGCGTGGTCCTCGGCGAAACGTCACGCAACGCCGCGGCCGAGCAGAAGCGCCTCGGCCCGCTGCACCGCACCCCGTCCGCGTCGGGCGCCACGGTTGCCGGCGACGATAGCGCGGGCAACGGCTCGTTCGATAGGAGTCGTGGGATATCACACCGTGGCCGGCCCAGCGCGGGGCGCGGCACCGGGCAGACCAGCTACCGGAGGACGCGTTGATGAGCAACGGGCTGATACTCGCTGGCCTGGTCCTTGCCATCTTCGGCGCGGGATGGCTGAACAATCAACTTATGAAGAATTACATCGATGCGAAGTTCGAGACGGTGAACACCCGCTTTGCCGCGATCGAGGCCAGGCTTGATCGCATTGAGCGGCAGTTGGAAGCGATCTTCAAGCCGGTACTTCCACCGAGGAGTTAAAAACAATGGTGACACTAACGGTAGAACAGGCGGCCGAGCGTCTGGGGGTGATCCCGCGGCGCGTGCGGGCGCTGATAGCCTCCGGCCAGCTTCCCGCGGTCAAGCTGGGCGAGGGCCGGCGGGGGAACTGGCAGATCAAAGAGGCCGATTTGCGGCTCGTTCAGATGCTCCCGAGCGGCCGGCGCGGGGTGCAAAATAAATCGAAATAAACTGTTGTATTACTAGTCCGCTGTGGTATAGTCAGAGAGTCAGGAAACGCACAAATAAACGGCCCGGTTACGGTGCTACGAACACCGCCCCCGAGCCTTTCCGTTCACCCGCACGCGGTAACAGCGCGGCAAGCAAACGGCGACGGACAATAACCGAAGCCTTCCCCCGT
>JAQTMF010000311.1 GCA_028714515.1 Chthoniobacteraceae bacterium
TTGCGGCGGCGCGCCAGCGTCAGCATCAGCGTCGGATCTTCCGCGCGGTATTGATGGAGCTTATTACGCAGCGTCCGCACGCTGATCTTCAAAAGATTCGCGGCCCGCGTCCGGTTCTGGTTCGTCACCTCCAGCGCGCGCAACACCTGCCGTTTTTCCAACTCCTCCAGCGTCAACAGCGGCTCCGGTTGCGCCGCCGAGGGACGCGCCTCCGGCAACAACAAGCCCGCGTCGCCCCCCTCGCGCCGTCCCGCCCCGTGGCGGCCGATGCAGAGCCCCTCGAACGCCTCCGCCTCCATCCGGGCCCCCTCCTGCGCCAGCAGCGCCGCGCGCTCCAGCACATTCTCCAGCTCCCGCAGATTCCCGGGCCAGGAATAAGCCATCAAATGGCGCAGCGCCTCCTCGGCGATCCCGCGCGCGCTCCCGCCATGCCGCTCCAGCCAGTCCGTGGCCAGCATCGGCAAATCCGCGATCCGCTCCCGCAGCGGCGGCACATGCAAAACCGTTCCGCTAAAATAAGTATACAACTCCGGCAAAAACGTTCCCCGGGCAACACACCCGGCAAGATCCCGCCGCGACGTCGCCATCACGCGAACATCCAGCCGCATCCGGCGTTCTTCGCCCGGGCGCACCCAGACGCGCTCGCGCAACGTATCCAACAGCTTGATCTGGAGGCAAACCGGCAACTCCGACACCTCCTCCAGCAGCAGCGTCCCGCCTTCGGCCAGCTCCAGCCGGCCGCCCTTCAAAACCAGGCGTCCGCCCCCCTCCTCGCACGTCTCGGTAATCCGTCCAAAAAGCTCGTTCTCCAGCCGCGTCTCATCGGCCCCGGCGCAGCGCACCCGCACCAGCGGCCCCTGGGCCCGCGCGCTCCCCCGGTGGATCATCCCCGCCACGCGGGATTTCCCGGTTCCGCGCTCGCCGGAAATCAGCACCGGCGTCTCGGCCGCCGCAGCCCGCGCCGCCAGCAACCGCAGATGGCGGATCGCCGGGGAATCGCCGGGCAATTCCCCGCCCGCCCCCTCCCCTCCGGCCAGATACCGGCACACCAGGCGCGCGTGACGGAACACCGCCGCCCGCTCCATCGCGGCCGTCAGCGTCTCCAGCGCGTAAGGCTTGGCGAGATAATCGAACGCCCCGGCGCGCAGGCAGCGCGTCGCGGTCTCGTTATTCCCATTGCCGCTGATCACCAGCGCGATCGGCCGGGACTCCGCGTCCGCCGCCCGTTGCAGCCACTCGCACCCGTCGCCATCCGGCAGGTCGAGATCCACCAAGAGCAGGTCAAAGAATTCCTGTTGCATGAGACGGTCGGCCTCGGCAAGCGTCCCGGCGGTGGAAACCGAGAACTGTTGCGAACGCAGATAAACCTCCAGCACCCTGCGACCCGACGGCTCATCATCGACGATCAAGATTTTCTCGAAATTCATGGGGCGGCCAGAATAACCCACCGGAAAAAAGCAACAATCGGGTCACGGCACGTTGCGCATGTGGGGCTTTCCCTGCACGCGCGCGCTGGAGAAGCCTAGACCTTGCGGCCGAACTTCTTCTCCAGCTCCGCGTAAGAAATCTGGATCATCGTCGGGCGTCCGTGCGGGCAGCAATAAGGCAGGTCGCATTGCAGGAGATCGTCGATCAAGCGGATCAGCTCCGGCTCGCGCAGCGTATCGTGCGCCTTCACCGCGTGGCGGCAAACCGTCTTTGCGATCACCTCCTCCCCCAGCCGCAGCTTGGAACTCTGCGAACTGACCTCCTTCAATTCGTCGATAATATCGTGTAATAACTGCTGCGGCTCCTCCGCGCGGACAAATTGCGGGAGGCTGTCGAGCTTCCACGTCCCCTGGCCGAAACCCTCCACGCCGATCCCCATCTTTTGCAGCGTCTCCAGGTTTTGCGCCACCCAATCGCTATCGCGCGGCCCCAGTTGGAGCGTCATCGGCATCAGCAGGCGCTGGCTCGGCACCCCCTCGTCCTCCATCCGGCGGCGCAGCTCCTCAAACAAAATCCGTTCATGCGCGGCATGCTGGTCCACCAGCACCAGCCCGCCCGCGTTCTCCATCACCACATAAAGCCGCCCCAGCACCCCCAGCACGCGGAAGCGCTGGCTGGGCGGCACCTCGCCGTCATTCCCGGGCACCGGCGGCATCGGCGCGGCGGCGGGCGTCACGGCCTCCGGCGGACGCAGCGCGGGCAGCCGGCTTTCCGTCACGGGCGCGGAAAGATACGGACGCTCGAACGGCGTCACCGCGGCGGGAATGAGCGGAGCCTGCGGCGCATCAAACGCCGCCATCCCCGGCAGCGAAAGCGGCTCCGGCCGCAACGGAACCGGCTGGACAGCGGCGTCATCCGGAACAGCCCCGGCGGCGGGAGCCGAAAAAGCGCCGCTCCACCCCGCGCGATCGCTTTCCAGAGCGCGCATCACCGCCTCCACCAGCGCCTCGCGCACGGCGGAGGGATCGCGAAAACGGACCTCCCGCTTGGCCGGATGCACATTCACATCCACCTCCGCCGGGTCCATCTCGATAAAAAGGAAAGTCACCGGGTATTGCCCCTTCATCAGCGCCGTGTGGTAGCCCTCGCGCAGCCCGTAATTGAGCGTCGTGTTTTCCACCGCCCGGCCGTTGACGAAAACAACTTGCTGGGCCCGCGAGGAACGGCTGACCCCCGGTTTGCCGATAAACCCGCGAATCTTGAGCCCCAGAATCTCCACCTCCGGGACCTCCAGCAACTCCTCCACCAGCGCCGGGCCGTTCAAATCGCGGATCCGGTCACGCAAATGCGCGGCCGGAGGGAGCTG
>JAQTMF010000312.1 GCA_028714515.1 Chthoniobacteraceae bacterium
GAATTCGTGAACACGGCCTAAGACTCCATCGCGAGCCGGATTGCCTCCAACTCCTCCCACCGCGCATAAAGCGCCTCCAATCGCTTCCGCGCCGACTCCACCTCCTCATTCAGCGCCACCGCCTGCACCCCGTACTTCAGGTGAAACTCCGGGTCGGCAAACTTGGTTTCGATCTCCTCGATCCGCCCCTCCACGCCCAGAATGGCTTCCTCCATCCCCTCCAACTCCTTCGTCTCCTTGTAGGTGAGCTTGCGCGGCTTCCCGGAATCGGCGCGGCGCGGTTTCGCCTTCTGGCCACCGCCCGCCGGACCCGGGTCCGGCCCAATCTGCCGCAAAAGCCGCTGCCGTTTTTCGCAGTAGTAATCGAAATTCCCCACGCTATAGGACACCATCCCCTCCCCCTCAAACGCGAGAATGCCGGTGCAAACGCGGTTCAGAAAATAACGGTCGTGGCTGACAACAAGCACCACCCCCTCAAACGCAAGAAGCGCCTCCTCCAAAATCCGCAGCGTCGCCAAATCGAGATCATTGGTCGGCTCGTCGAGAATAAGGAAATTGCCCCCGTTCTTCAAAATACGCGCCAGCAGCAACCGGCTCCGCTCCCCGCCGCTCAAGAACCGGACCTTCGTCATGATCCGGTCGTCCGTGAAAAGAAACCGCTTCAAATAAGCCCGCACCGGAATGCGCGAACCGCCATATGCCACATACTCGCTCTCGTCGCTCACGGATTGCAGCACCGTATCGTCATCATTGAGCAGCAAGCGCGCTTGATCGACATAATTAAACCGCGTCAACTGCCCCACGCGCACCTCGCCCGTCTCCGGCGCGAGCTGTCCGAGAATGATCTTCAACAGCGTCGTCTTGCCCAAGCCATTGCGCCCCGTAATGCCGATCCGCTGGCCCGCCGCGAACTGAAAATCGAGCCCCGAAAAAAGCCGCTTCCCGCCCAGCGACATCCCGACATTCGTCAACTCCACCACGCGGTTGCCCAACTGCGGCGCGGGCGGGATCACCAGATCCACATCCCGGTCCGGCTCCGGCGCGGCCTGCGCGGCGGTTTCAAAATAAGCGTCCAGACGGCTCCGCGACTTGGTCCGCCGGGCCTCCGGCGCGCGCCGCACCCACTCCAGCTCGCGTTTCAAAAACATCTGCCGCTTGTGCTCCACCAGCTCCACAGCCGCCATCCGCTCCGCGCGGGAAACGAGATAATCGGTATAATTCCCCTCGTAAGGAAAGAACGTCCCATTCGCCAGCTCCACAATCTGGTTCGTCACGCGATCCAGAAAATAGCGGTCGTGCGTCACCACCAAAAACGCCCCCCGGTAACTCTCCAAAAACCCCGCCAGCCAATCGATCGATTCCGTATCGAGATGATTCGTCGGCTCATCCAGGATCAGCAAATCGGGCTGCGACACCACCGCGCGGCAAAGCGCCACCCGCCGTTTCTCGCCGCCGGAGAGCGCCGCAATCGGCGCCTCCGCGGGCGGGCAGCCGAGCTTCGACATCGCCGTCGCGATCCGGTTATCGAGATTCCAGCCATCGAGAATATTGATCCGCTCCTCCAACTCGTGATGCCGCCCGGAATCGCCGGGAAGCGCCTCGAACTCGGCAACGAGGTCCAAAACATGCCGCGCGCCCTCCCGGATATTCTCCACAACCGTCAGCGCCGGATCGAGCGCGAACTCCTGCGGCAAATAGCCCACCACCAGGCCGCGCCGCCGGGCCACCGTCCCGCTATCCGGCTCCAGCGTCCCGGCCAGAATCCGCAGAAACGTCGATTTGCCGCACCCGTTGCGGCCCACCAGCCCCGACCGGTCGCCCTCGTGAATCGAAAGCGCGGCGTGGTCGAGCACGACCTGGTCGTTATAGCGAACGCAAAGGTCTTGGGCGGTAAGTAAACTGGCGGAGCCGGGTTGAGCCATGGGGCGCAAACGCATACCGCAACCGGCGGGAAACCGCAAGCCTCAGCGCTCCAATGTCAGCGCGCGGTTCTCCAGCCGGAAGACGCGCGCGATCTCCGTCTGCGCCCAATCAAGATGCGTCGTGGTGATGATCTGCTGGGCTCCCGCCGGGAGATGCGCCAGGAGCGCGTTGCGCCGGTTGAGATCCAGCTCGCCAAAAATATCATCAAGCAAGAGCAGCGGCGATTTCTCATGCCGGGCCGCGATCAGCCGCGCTTGCGCAAGCCGCAGCGCCAGGGCCAGCGTCCGTTGCTGCCCCTCGCTGGCCAGCGCGGAAGCCAGCCCGTTAAGTTCCAGCGCCAGCTCGTCCCGGTGCGGCCCCGCCGTCGTCTGCCGCAGCCGCCGGTCCTCGTCGCGCGCCGCCTCCAGCTTCGCCGCGAAGTCCGCTCCCCCGCCCGGCTCATAGCGCATCCCAAGCCGCTCCCCGGCCGCGCCGCCGATGGCGAGCTGCGCCTCCGCCGCGAACGGCAGCAACGCCGCCGCCAGCCGCCCGCGCGCCTCCGCGAGCGCCGTCCCCGCCGTGAGAAGCGGCGCGTCGAACGCCGCGACCTCGCGCCAGCGCGCGCCCGGCATCTTGAGAAGCCGGTTGCGCGAGCGCAGCGCCGTTTCATACGCGCGCAGATGCCGCCGGTAAGCGGGATCGATTTGCACCGCCACGAAATCGAGATACCGCCGCCGCTCATCGGCCGAGCCGCGCACCAGCGCGATATCCGCGTTGGAAAACCAGACGGCGCGCCCGATTTGGAGATACTCCGCCGCCGTCTTCTGCTCCACCGAATCGAGCGCCAGCTTTTTGCGCCGGGGCGAATAGTAAAACTGCAAGTGGTTGCCCG
>JAQTMF010000313.1 GCA_028714515.1 Chthoniobacteraceae bacterium
GTTGCTGTGTTGAAAACATTGGAGGGCATAAGAATCACCCTAACGGTTGAGGGAGTAAGCGAGGACTCGGATGGCGGCTTCCTTGAGAAGATTGTCGTTGGAGCGGGCAGTGAGGGCTGAACCGGTGGTTCGTTTGAGGCCGCTAAAGAAGCTTTCGATATGCCAGCGCCGGCCGTAACCCTTCTTTTCGAGATGCTCCTTGGTCATGGCGGCCCGGTAGGAGCCGCCCAGAGAACCATCGCTTCTGGTGCGGGAGGGCTTGATAATGCTTTCCACGCCCCATTCCTCCCGGCACAGGGCATGGATCCAGTCCGCGTCAAAAGCGGCGTCGCCATAGAGAGATTGCGGCAGGCAGTTCAAGGGGCGATTGCCCAGACTCTTATCCAGGAGTTCCTCGGCCTGGCTTTTGTCGTTGCTGGGACCCCAGCCCATGGCCAGGCCGATGGGAAAGAGGCATCCGCAGACCAGCGCCACAGACGCCTTCGCCCACTTGCGATGGGTGCGCCCCGCCCGGCTCATGAAGTGCGCGCTGGCCGTCGTCGTTTCCATCCCCGTCGCGTCAATGGCCACAGCCACCGCTTTTTCCTTGCGCCCCTGCATGCGCAAGGCGGCTTCTCCAATCTGCCCGATCATCGCATCCGCGATGGCCAGCACGTTGCTGCGGGCGCTAAACTTCTGTAACGTCGTGTAATGAGGCACCTTGTCCTCCATCCCAAGTGCCTCCCGCAATTTCTGGTGGCCACTGAGCAAATCCACCACTCCGCGATAGGTCGTTTTCAAATACGCCCTCAATACCAGGCAGGCCATCAATTGCTTCTGCGTAAAATCGTGCCGGCTCCGCGCCGCTCCATAAGCCGCCAGATGCTTCTCTCCAAGTCCCATCGCCAGCTTCGCCACCCGCTCTACTTTGCTTGCCATTCCCTTCTCTACTCTTCTTTACTTCTGCGGAAAAGAGATTTCTACAGAGCAAAACGGGAAGAGCGCGGGTTCGACGCGGAAGTCCTTTTTGAGCAGGTCTTCCAAATCCTGCATGGCGGCTTTCAGTTCGGTGCGCAGGGAGGCGGCCGCCGGAGAAGGATCGAGCGGCTCAGTAAGGAGGGTTTCATAGCGGGTGATGAACGCCTTGTTTTCCCGCGTTTCTCCGGCGCGGTGAAAAAGCTCCCGCACCCGGGCAACCCGGCGGCGCGCTTGCTGGGTTTTTTCCAGCGCCGCCGCTTCGGTGGTTTCCCCGGAGTCCATCGCCTTCAACAGCCGGCATTCAAAGACGCGGCAGCGTTCGGGGCGCCGGGAGTAAATGGCGCATTGCGAGCCCTGGTGAGCCGGGCAGGGCTGAAGCACATGGCGTTCGTTTTTTCGGCGCTTCACCTTCAGGCCGAGCGCGGCGAGTTCCCGCGCCGAATCGGCGGCTTGCAGGCGCACGCCGTGAAACAGGACGCCGTTGCAGCACATTCCGCAGGACGCGCAAAGGCGGGCCGCGGCTTGTTTTCCGGGGTCTAGTTTTTCAGAAACCATTGTCGCACCACGCGAGCGCGGTCGGGTGGCTGTTTCGCCACGGGGTGGTTCTTTTGGTCATAGGGCAAATCGGCGTGTTCGAGGCTCCAGCCGGGCCACTCGCGGAAGGCGTGGCAGGTCCAGTCCCAGCCATATTCCTCGAAGAGCGTGATGCAATCCGAGAGATATTGCGCGCCGCCGGGCGCCCAGCGGACGACGCTGAATTCCCCGACGAAAATGCGCGCGCCATAAGCTTTCTGGAACTCGCGGACGGGGGCCAGATGCGCGGCGAGGGCCGCGCGGTCAAACGGGCGGGAGTTGAAGGCGCCGGGATAGGCGATCCGGTCTTCAGCCGCCGCCCAGGGCCGGTCCACGCCCTGGTGTGTGTACTCGTAGGGCCAATACATGTGAACGGAATAAAGGACGTTTGGCACGTCCACCGGGAGCATCCACGCGAAGCCTTCGGGGGAATCCCAGGGATCCACTTCGAGCATGATGGGCGTGGCGGGATCCTCGGCCCGCACGGCGGCGGCCGTGGCGGCCTGGAGCGCGTACCAATCCAGAACGCCGGGCGGCGAGGGCCGCAGTTGCAGCGGTTCGTTCATCAAATCGTAGGCGAAGAGGGACGGGTGTCCCTTGAAGCGCCGCGCGATTTGCCTCCAGATTTCAATGAAGTAATCCTGCGCCGGCTTGTCCATGAGCATGCGCAGCGTGCCGTCGGGGAATCTTCCGCCGGGCGGCGCGTGCAGATCGATGACGACTTTCATGCCGAGCGCCTGCGCCTGGCCGAGCAGGAGATCGAGTTCGTTGAGCTTCGCGCCGAGCCAGGGTCCGTAAATCGCGGGATCGGCGGGAATGTCGGTGCGGGCCCAGTCGGGATTCGCAAGCTGCCAGCGAATGCAGTTGGCGTTCCACGCGGAGAGGTCTTCCAGGTCCCGCGGAGAATAGCTGGCCGGGCCGACCATTCCGCGCAGCCGGGCGGGGCGGGCGGGCATGCCGCGGACGATGCGAATGGTGACATTTGCGATCCACGCCGTGCCGGAGCATCCTTGCAAGCCGGCCTGCAGCACGCCATCGCTGGCGCCGGGGACGACGCGGACGAGGAGTTCGGAATGTTTCCACGGGAACGTGCCCGTCAACTGGCCTTCGTTGAACCATTGCGGGCCGTCGGACGCCGAGGTCCAATGGAGCTGGCATTTGATGCCGTTGTAATCCTTCTCCGGCGTGCTGACATTCTCGGCGCGGACATCGTAAGCCAGGAGAATTTCCTTCCCGCGCAGCGACTGAAGGTCGAGCGGAAC
>JAQTMF010000314.1 GCA_028714515.1 Chthoniobacteraceae bacterium
CCTCGTCTTGTGTGAAACTCCACGATCCAACTCTTTGCCCATGCTTGGCTCATTTCACACGAAGGCACGAAGCCACGAAGGCACGAAGGTTTTTATTCTTTGATTCCACACCCCTCCCCGCCTTCTCTTCCCATGACCGCTCGATAAGTCAAACTCTGGGAGCCTCCCCGGCCGTGCGGGGGGATCTCCTCTTGGACTTTAGAGACGCGGATTCAAGCCCCCCCTCCAAACAAAACGCTTCTTCTCTTCGTTCGCCCGTGCGGCAGCGCAACTGCCGCGAATACGGCGTTCCCAAGTGCGACTTGGGTATCGGTAAACGAGGAAGCGTGGATCAGGAGAGAAACCCGGAAGGGTGGCAGAAGGCTTCCCCCTACCGGAAATCCCGCAGCGCCTGCAACTTGCCCAGCGCGCGGCCCGAATCGAGCGCCTCGGTAGCCCGCGCCAGCCCGGCCTCCAGCGCATTCTCCAGCCCCGCCGCCACGAACCCCGCCGCCGCGTTGAGAAGCACGAGATCCCGTTTCGGCCCCGGTTGCCCGCCCAGCACATCCCGCGTAATCCGCGCGTTGGCCGTCTTGTCGCCCCCCTGCAAACTGGCCAGCGAAGGAGCAAGGGCGATCCCCAGCGCCGCCGGGTCCACCGTAAAGGAACTCACACACCCCTTGTCCACGGCGCAAACCGCCGTCGGCCCCAGCGTGGAAACCTCGTCCATCCCCGTGCCGCCGCCCGCGCTGCCATGGACCGCCCAGGCGCGCGTCCGGCCCAGTTGCCGCAACACATGGCCGAACTTCGGCAACATCGCCTTCGCGAAAACGCCCACCAGTTGAAAAGCCGGGCGGGCCGGGTTGAGAATCGGCCCCAGCAAATTGAACATCGTCGGCACCCCCTCGGCCCCCAGCGCCTTGCGCACCGGCCCGATCGCCTTGAACGCCGGGTGATAAAACGGCGCGAACATAAAGCCGCAACCGACCGTCTCCATGCAGCGCTTGAAATCCGCCGGAGGCAGGTCGATGCGCACGCCCAGCGCCTCCAGCACATCCGCCCCGCCGCATTGCGAAGTGATGCTCCGGTTGCCGTGCTTCACCACGCAAACGCCCCCCGCCGCCAGAACAAACATGGCGGTGGTGGAGACATTGAAAAGGTCCAGCTTATCGCCCCCCGTCCCGCAGCAATCCAGCAAAGGGCCGGGAAGCGCGGCGGCATCGAGGCCGGGGTTCACCGAGCGGTCCAGGAACGCCTGGGCAAACCCGGCGATCTCGTCATCCGTCTCCCCCTTGCGCGCGAGCGCCCGCAGAAAATCCGCCTTGAGGCCGTCGCCGGCCTGCGGATCCACCAGAAACGCGGCGGCCTGCTCCACGGCTTGCGGGGAAAGCGGCTGCCCGGCTTTTAGCGCGGCGATAAGATCGGGAAGGGGAGTCATAAGTTTTACGCGCGCGCCATGCTTTGATGCGGGGCTTGCGCCTTCAGGTTCAGTTCTTTCAACAGCGCGTTGTCTTCGGAAACATCGGCGTTGCCGCTCGTCAAGAGTTTGTCGCCGTAGAAAATCGAATTCGCCCCGGCGAAAAAGCAGAACGCCTGCGCCTCGCGGGTCAGCAGACTGCGCCCGGCCGAAAGGCGGACCTTGGCTTCCGGGAACGCGATGCGCGTCGTGGCGATCAACCGCAACAGCTCGAAAATGTCGATCTTCCCGCTCTGATGCTCCAGCGGCGTCCCCGTTTGCGGGATCAGGCAATTGATCGGGACGCTTTCCGGCGGCGGGGTGAAGTGGGAAAGCACCTCCAGCATCTTCAGCCGGTCCGTCTCGGTCTCGCCCATGCCGATAATGCCGCCGCAGCAAACGGACATCCCCACGGATTGCACGGCCGCGATGGTATCGAGCCGGTCCTGGAACGTGTGCGAGTGCGTGATTTTTGCGTAATACTCGGGCGACGTATCGAGGTTGTGATTATAGGAAGTCACGCCCGCCTCCTTCAGCCGTTGCGCCTCCTTCAGCGTCAACTGGCCCAGCGTCACGCAAACCTCCATGCCCAGCTTCGCCACGTCGCGAATCGTATCGAGGACCTGCTCGAACTTGGCATCGCCGTCGCGCACGCCCTTCCAGGCCGCGCCCATGCAGAAGCGCGTGGAGCCGTTGGCCGCCGCTTCGCGGGCCTTGCAAAGGATCACCTCTTTTTCCAGCAGCTTGCCCGCCGGGATCTTCCCGCCGTGCCGGGCGCTCTGGGAGCAATAGCCGCAATCTTCGGAACACCCGCCCGTCTTGATGGAAAGCAGCGTGCAGAGCTGCACCTGGTCCACCTTCCAATGCTCCAGGTAGACATTGCGGGCCTGTTGAATGAGTTCGAAGAGAGGCTGGTTGTAGATGCGCTGAAGCTCGGCAAGATTCATGGTGTAAACCCCGAGCCTACGGCAAGCGGCGTTCCGTGGCAAAGCAGAAGTGCGGCGTCCACTCTCCCGGGAGCCCTTCGCCCCTAGTAATGCGACTTCAGGATCACGAACCCTCCCGGCTTCTGCAACTCCACCGTTTGGCCGCCCTCGCCGGGCTTGAGCGTGAACTTCTTGCTCTCGCCGGGCGCGAGCACGGGGAGATCGAACACTTGAGCGCCCGCCTTCAGCCGGTAGTTGCGCAAAGTGTAGCTTGGGAAATCCTTCCGCGCCGTGACGCATACCTCCACTTGGCCGGGTTTGACCCGTTGCACCGTAACGACCGCGGGAGAGAACTCCTCTTGCCAGGCGGCATACATGCCCCGCGGCGTGCGATCCGGGGCCACCAACCCCCAAGGACG
>JAQTMF010000315.1 GCA_028714515.1 Chthoniobacteraceae bacterium
CAAACCGGCGGGTTTCTTCCGACCCGCGCCCACCCCAATAAAGGTGTTCATCCTGTCTTGATTCGTAAACAGGCCCCAGTTTTATCCGCAGATTTCGCAGAGGGACGCAGATTGGAAGGCAGACGATCCCTTTTTGGCATTCCGAGAATCTGCGAAAATCTGCGGACCCTCCTCTGTCTAGGGCCGGTGGGAATCCACCTGGCGGCCCAGAAAGTCGCTCCATTGGACCACTTGCCGCGCGTTCAGACGCAGCGCCCCCTCGGGGGCCTGCCAGGTGGCGGCGGGAAGGCGGTCGGCATATTCCAGGCGCTCGACGCGGGCGATCAGGCTCCACCCGGGCCCCAGCACCCGGACGCGCGCCGGTTTCTCCCCCGGCCCCACGGTGATCCGCGTGCTCCATTCCTCGACCCCGAGGCCGCGGGCCAGCTCGGGCATGAGCTTCACATCCAGCGTCCGCATCCCCTGGTCTTGCGGCCCCTCCTTAACCTGGAAGAGAATCGGCAGGAGAACGAGTTGCTGCGGCGGGAAGGGGAGCACGATGGGGGCCAGACCGGCGGGATGCCCCTTCTTCTTTTTCTTGCCGGGCATCTCCGGCGGGTTGGCCAGCGCGGCGAAGGGGGGGGTGTTGGGCGTGATCCAGAGGGAATCGCCCACGCGGCAAAGCGTCACGGGGTGGCCGTCGTAGGTGCTCCGCAAAAGAGCCCGGTCGGGAGGCTGCACGAGGAGTTCCACGCGGGACGCCGCCAGTTCCGGCGGCAGATCGGTCATCCCCTCCAGCACCAGGGTGAGGGAAAGGGCGCGCGGAGCCGCCTCCGGGCTGAAGACGGTGGCGATGGGCGTGAGCACGCGGCTCAAGAGGTCATAGGGATTGGCGGGAGCCGGGGGCGCGGCGGGCTGCTGGGCGGGAAGAAGGGGGGCAAACGCGGTGAGGGCGGCTAGGGCGGCGAGACAAAGGGTCGGTAATTTTTTCATGAAGGCGTGGTTGCGTTCGCAAAGTGGACGATCTTTACTACTGCGACAGACGAAATGCCACTTTTCACGTCCTTTTTCGCAGCAGGCGGCCTTTATTTTGCCTTCGAGCATTCCACCGCGCCGGGCAAAACAGTGCTGTTGTGCCTGTTTATCGCCTCCATCTTTTCGTGGTCGGTCATGATCACGAAGCTGCGGATGGTCAGTTGCGCCAAGAAGCAATCCGCCAACTTTGTCGATCTCTTCCGCAGCCACCGCCAGCCGCTGCATCTCTACGAGTCCAAGCTCCGCTTCGACGGCTCCCCTCTCTACTCCGTCTACCGGGCCGGGTGCCGGGAGCTGACCTACCACATGCTCGGCTCGCAGGAGGTGGACGAAACCTTCCGCGCCCGGCTGGAGGACGCGCCGCGCATCTCGCCCTCGCAAATGCGCGTGGTGACGGCCGCCATGGAGCGCTCCGTGGGCGAAACGTCGCTCAAGCTGGAGGACCAGATGATCCTGCTGGCCACGGCCGTGAGCGGCGCGCCGTTCCTTGGGCTGCTGGGGACGGTCTGGGGCGTGATGGAGACCTTCGGCGGCGTGGCGGAAGCCGGATCGGCCAGCCTGGCCGCCATGGCTCCGGGCGTCTCGGCGGCGCTCATCACCACCGTCACCGGCCTGCTGGTGGCCATCCCCGCCATGTTCGGCTACAACTTCCTGGTCACGAGCATCCGCGCGCTCATCGTCCAGATGGATAACTTCGCCGCGGAACTCGCCTCCGAATTCGAGCACCAATACGTGGATCACGGCGAACTGCACCCGCACGACCTGGCATGAAGCGCTTCTCCGAACGCCACCAGCTCTCGACGCTCTCCGAGTTGAACGTCACGCCGCTGCTCGACCTGGCGTTTGTGCTGCTCATCATTTTCATGATCACCACGCCGCTGATGGAGAACTCCAGCAGCCTCGTGCTCCCCACCCACAAGGCGGGGCCCGAAGCGGTCGAGCCCCCGGATGTGGAGACGATCGCCATCGACAAGGACGCGCTCGTCACCATCGACAAGGCCCCGGTGGAAATCGCGGGCGTGGAAAACGCCATCGCCAACCTCAAGGCCAACCGGCCCGCCCTGGCCGTGCAGATCCGCGCGCACAAGGAGCTTTCCGTGCAAAAACTGGTGGACCTCATGGACGCCGTGAAACGGGCGGGCGTCACCAAAGTCGGCATCGTCAGCACCGCGCCCGAAGGGGCCGCGCCTTCGGGAGAATAAACGGCATGAGCGGCGACTCGAAATTCCGGCGCAATGTGGCCGTGGTCGCGGCAGTCCACGCCATCGTGATCGTTGCCATTTTCTTCCTGACCCGCGACGGGAAGAAGACGGAAGCCTCCCTGTGGCTGGACGGCGGTTCGCCCCCGGCCGCCGCCGCCGGGGCGGAAGAGGGAGGCCATTCCCAAGACACCCCGGAGCCGACGCCCGCCCCCACGCCGGAACCCAAGCAGACGCCCGCGAAAGAAGAGCCCACCCCGCCGCCAAGCCTCGGCGACGCGCCCAGCGACATTGTCCTGCCGACCCCCTCGCCCACGGCCACGCCGACTCCCAAGCCAACCCCCACGCCGACGCCGAAACCGACGCCAACGCCCACTCCCACCCCGACGCCAACCCCCAAGCCTACCCCCACTCCCACCCCGAAACCGACCCCAAAACCGACGCCGACACCCACCCCCACGCCGAAGCCGACTCCCAAGCCCACTCCGAAACCGACGCCCAAACCGACCCCAAAGCCCACCCCGAAGCCCACCCCCAAAACGACGCCCAAGCCGAAACCGTCG
>JAQTMF010000316.1 GCA_028714515.1 Chthoniobacteraceae bacterium
ACCGCGACGCGGTTTTCCGCGCAGAGCGGGATGAGGCAATCGAGGGGAGTGGGGTCGAAGATGTTGAAGACCGTCTGCACGCTGTGAATGCGTCCGGAAAGCACGAGGGGCAGGCCGGCATCGTGGCGCTGGTCGGGCAGGGACACGCCGAAGGAGCGGATTTTTCCCGCCGCGCGAAGCGATTCGAGTTCATCCAGCCAGTAGCCTTCCACGCCCCAGTTCGGCCAGTGGAGGTGCATTTGGTAGAGATCGATGGAGTCCACGCCGAGCGCGCGCAGGGAGGCTTCGGCCTCGCGGGTGATGTGGCCCTTGGGGAAGCAGACATCCACGGGGCGCGGCGTTCCCCATTGCTCGCGCGGGCCGATGGTTTCGGCCTTGCTGGCGATGAAGGGACGCGGGCCGCTCCACGCTTTCAAGGCCCTGCCGATGATGCTTTCGGAGGCGCCGTAATGGCGGGCGGTATCGAGGAAGTTGACGCCGCGCTCCCAGCATAAATGCAGGGCGGAGATGGCCTCGGATTCGTCGAAGGTGCCAAATACCCCGCCCAGGCCAAAGGCGCCGAAGCCGATGCGGGAGACGGGGACGTCCAGAAAGGGAAAGGAAGCGTATTGCATGGTGTGAATGGGCGGATTCGTAAGGAATCAGAACTCGTCGAAGGCGATTTGCTGTGGCGAAACGCCGAGGTCCGCGAGCATTTGCGAACAGGCCTTGATCATCTGCGGGGGGCCGCAGAGGTAGTATTCCACGGCGCGCGGGTTCTCGTGCTGTTTGAGATAATTTTCCAAAACCACCTCGTGGATGAACCCGGACGGGCCCTCCCGGGCGTCCTCGGGCAGCGGCGCGGAGAGGGCGAGATGGAAGGAAAAGTTGGGGTGGTCCTTCGCGAGGGCCTGGAAATAATCCTCGTAAAAGAGCTCCTGCCTGGACCGCGCGCCGTACCAATAGCTGACCTTGCGGGGGGTTTTTTCGGTTTCAAAAAGGTGGGACAGGTGGGCGCGAAGCGGCGCCATGCCCGCGCCGCCGCCGATGTAAACCATTTCCTTCTGGGTGGGTTTCACGTGGAAGTCCCCGAACGGTCCGATGGCGGTGACTGTGTCGCCCGGCTTCAGGCTGAAGATGTAGCTCGAGCCGATGCCCGGAGGGCAATCCTGCCCCGGGAGCGGGGTCGCGATGCGGACGTTGAAGCGCAGGAGGCGCTCCGTTTTCTGGTTGCTTGCGAGGGAATAATTGTTGCGGCGCGGGCCGCCGGGGTTGCGGGCGGCGAGATCGAAGAGATGGTGCTGTTCCCAGACTTTCGCGTAGGGATCGGAAACGTCGAAGCCGCGGAAGGCGATCGTGTCGTAGGCCGGGATGTCGAACTGGAGGTAATCCCCCGGAGTGAAGGCGACGGCATCGGTTTCATTCACCGGTTCGAGCACGAGCTCCTTGATGAACGTGGCGACGTTGCGGTTGCTGACGACGCGGAAGCGCGAGGTTTTTTGGGCGCGCGCGCCCGCTCCGCCCGGCTTGAGCACGTTGAGGCACAGGCGGCCCAGGCGCTCCTCGAGGGGATATGTGGCCAGGCCGCGGCAAACCGGCGCGCGCGCGGGGGATCCATCCGCGAGGTGAAAACGGCCGTTGTGCTTGGGGCACTCGATGATGCCGTCCTTGACCAGGCCATCCGCAAGGTGCGTGTTCCCATGCGTGCATACGCCGTCCGTGGCGAAGAGGCGGCCCCCGGCGTCCCGGACCAGCGCATAGGTTTTCTTGCCGTGATCGAAGCGGATCACGTCGGCGGGGCCGAGATCCGCCGCGGCGCAGACCTCGATCCATCCTTCGGCGTCCGGTTTGGCGTCCGTGGCCTGCGCGCTGGCGGCGGCGCCCGATGACGCAAAGGGCGCGGGCAGTTTGCGTTTGACGTGATAGGCGGGGTCCCTGACCTGGCGGAGAATGGTGGGGATGATCTCGCGGTAGGCGTCCACCAGGCCGCGATAAGGAACCGGGCAGTCGGCCTTGATCGCTTCGTGCAGCCGGGGCAGGGCATGGTAGGGGACGAGCGGGAACATGTGATGCTCGAGGTGGTAGTTCATGTTCCAATACAGGTAGCGGTTGATCACGTTCATGGAGACCGTCCGGCAATTGAGCCGGTGGTCGAGGACGTTTTCGGCGAGTCCGGCGTGCTGGGTGAGCCCATAGATCACCATGAGCCACGATCCGTAGAGGTTTGTCAGCCCCACGAACAGGAGGGGAAGAATGCTCCTCGTGGAGAGGGAAAGCGCGATCACGCCCGCGTAGATCAGGCAGTAAACGCGGGCCCGGAAATAAATCTTCTGGAATTCCGAGGCGGGAATGAATGTCTTTTCGTCATCTTCCATGCGGCCAAACGCATGGAGCACGATGCGGCGGAAGTATTTGGGATAAACGCCCAGGTTGAAAAAAGACATCAGAATGGCCTTGATGTCAGGCGGACGGGGAACGGCGATTTCGGGGTCGCGTCCGACGATGATCGTGTCGCTGTGGTGGCGGGTATGGCTCCAGCGCCAGACGGTGGATTCGCGCATGACCATGAAGGAGGCGATTTCGTAAAGGGCGGAGTTCATCCAGTCGGTCTTGAACGCGGTGCCGTGTTCGGCTTCGTGCCAGCGGGAATCGGAAGTCGAGGCGTAGAGCACGCCGTAAATGGCGAAGGGGAGGATCGCCCACCAGGTCCCCCACAGCATGAACGCGGCCGCTCCCGAGCCCAGGATGAGAGCGAACCAGAGCAGCGTGTCGCGGATGGCGGGGCC
>JAQTMF010000317.1 GCA_028714515.1 Chthoniobacteraceae bacterium
TTCTCCAAGGAGATCGGCCTAAGTTTCGATCAGTCTCGTCGATGCCGTTGAGATTCCGGCGGCCGCCGGGATCTCAACTCTTCTTCCTTAGCAGGAAGTTGACCCCCTCTACATACAAGTTTTGATTTCCCGGCATCTTCTCTTCTTCCTGGTTTCCTGGCTTCCTCATTCATCCCTGTCTTTTCCTCATCGTCTTGAATGCGTGAACCCCGCCTAATCCCCCGCCCCCTCTTCCTCGGCGGGCGCGGGCGTCGGCTCCGGCTTGGACCGCTTGTGCTTCTGCGGCTTGGCCTCGTCTTTGTAAAGCTCCTTGAGCACCTGGGCCACCAGCGGCGCGGCGACCGTCCCGCCATGGCTGTTGCCCTGGTTCACATCGCTTTCATAAAGAGCGGCAAAGGCATATTTGGGCGCGTCGGCCGGGGCGAACCCCGTAAACCACGCCGCGTTACGCTCGGCACTCTTGGGCCCCCACTGGGCGGTGCCGGTCTTGCCCGCGACATCGGCGTTTTCCACATCGGCCCGGCTCCCCGTCGCGTGGCTTCCCGTCACCACATCCCGCAGCCCCTTCTTCACCGCGTCGAAGTTTTCGGACTTCATCTCGATCTCATCCTTGATGCGGATATCGTAAGGCGTGATCACCTTTTCATCAAGGCCCTGCACCTGGAGCACCAAGCGCGTCTGATAAAGCGTGCCGCCGTTGCCCACCGTCGCCATGGCCTGCGCCATCTGGAGCGGCGTAACGAGCAGATAGCCCTGGCCGATGGCAAAGTTCGCCACATCGCCGTCCGAAAAACGGCGGTTCTCCTTCTTCTTCAAATATTCATTCGTGGGAACCAACCCGTCGGCCTCGTAGCGAAGCGGAATCCCGGTTTTCGCGCCAAAACCGAAGCGCTGCGCCCAGTCGATGATCGACTTCGCCCCCGTCTTGATGCCGACATGGAAAAACCACGTATTGCACGATTGCTCCAGCGCACCGGCGAGGTCCAGATCCCCCGCGTCGGTCTTCTTCCAGTTGCGCATCGTCAGGTTGCCCACCGAAATCGCGGGCGGCCCGGGAAATTGATCGTCGGGCTTGATCGTGCCGCTCTCCATCGCGGCGATGCCGACAAAAGTCTTGAACGTGGACCCGGGCGGGTAAGTGCTGCGGAACGCGCGGGAGAGAAGCGGGTGGTTCGGGTTATCGTTGAGCGCCTTGAATTGCTCCGGCGAAGGCGCGGGAATGAAGACGTTGGGATCGAACGTCGGCCACGAAGCCATGGCCAGGATATCGCCCGTGTTCGGGTCGATAAAAACCAGCGCCCCCCGCTTCACCCCTTTCTCCAGGGCCTTCTCGCACAGCTTCTGGATGCGCAGATCCAGCGTGGTCACGACGGTATAGCCCGGCTGCGGCGGAACCGTCACCTTTTCGTAGTCTTTCTTGCCCTTGGCGTCGAAGTGGATCGTCAACTGGCCGGGCTTGCCCGTGAGCTGTTCGTTGAACGCGGACTCCAGGCCGTCGCTCCCCTTCGCATCGGTCCAGAGAGGCTCGTTGTTCTCCACGGGACCGTCGGCCTGCGGGCCGGAGCGCCCGGCATAGCCCAGGATATGGGCCGCCACCGCCCCGTTGGGGTAAGAGCGGACGTACATCGGGTGCAGAACCAGCCCCTCGCCTAGCTTCCCCTTCAGCGCGGCCAGGTCGGCGGCGGAGACATCCTGCAAAATATCGAACGGGAGAATACCCCGGTTGCGGTAATGGCGCTCGATGGTTTTATCCTGAACGGAAAACTTGCGCCCGAGAATCCGCTCGGCCTTCTCGATCTCGCCCCGCGCGAACGCGACCGCCTTGGCGTCAGGGTAATCCAGCGGCGTCGGGAAATTGATGCCCAGGTTCTGGCAAACCCGCGTAACAGCCAGCGGCTCGCCATTGCGATCCACGATCTGCCCGCGCGGAGCGGGAATTTTGAGCGTGTAAGTGCGGGCGTATTTCTCCGTCAGCAAGGTAGGCTTGATGGGCTCGTCCTGGGCCGCGAGCGGGCCGCCCGGGAGGCACAGGGTGACAAGGCTGGAGAAAAAGACGATCCGGCGGAACATGAGGAAGCTCATCTTACCCCCTCGCCCGCATTTCTCAAGCGGCTTCGGAGGGGGCGATTTCCAGGCGTCCCCGGGCGGGACCGGCGGGAAGAGTCACATCAAGCGCCCCGGAAGGGAGCACGCGCAAGGGGATCTCCGCGCCGTTCCAGCGAGCCCGGTATTTCCGCGCCGGGGTCATCACGGCCAGGAAACTGGAAGGCGTGTTGGCGTGCAGAACCAGCGATGCGCCCAGCGTCGTGAAATCGGCATCGAAATCGCGCGCCGTAATCCACACATCCAGCCCCCCCGTCAGCGTTCCCGGCACATAATAAGAGGCGAACCACTTCAACACCGGCGCGGAAAGCCCGGTAAACTGGTGCCACCCCGCGCCGCGCCCCGTCTGGACGAGGAAATGCTCAAAACAGTTGTAAGAAGCATCCACCTCCGTCTTCCAAACCTGGAGAGCGGCATCCGCGATCTGAAGCGCCAGATCGCTCTCGCCCAAGTCGAGCAGCGTCTTCCAGAAAAACCACTGGTGGGGCATCCAGACCGCCCCATTCCAATAACCGCCGGGCTCGTAATACGCGGCGGATTGATCCACCGTCGAAAGGCCGATGCGCGTCCAGAGTTCCCGGGGCGAGCGCAAATGTTCGAGCATCCTGCCGACCTGCTCCTGCGTGCAAACGCCGCCCAGCAACGGGCTCAGCCCATCCA
>JAQTMF010000318.1 GCA_028714515.1 Chthoniobacteraceae bacterium
CGTTGAGATGCCGTATCGCCCGTTCCAAAAGACCAGGCCATGATCCGGCCTCCTCGCCCAGCGCGTTGGCCATTTCGACGCCGGCTTTCAAAGCCCCGGCATACACGCTCCCGCACATGCCATTGGATCCCCAAAATTCGATGTCGTAAGTATTGTGGTGCGGCTTGGTCAGTGCGCCGGTCTTTTCGGGATCCCAGGCCGTGATGCAATAATCCAGGCTGGCCTTGACGCGAGGCCAGAGCCGCCACAGCCACTCCGTGTCGCCGGACAATTGCCATTCGCGCCAGACTTTGATGATGCCCCCCAGTTGGCCGTCGGCCGCGGCGTGAAACGTGTGATCCACGGGCCCGATGGGCAGGGAAGCCCGGAAGTTCTGGTGGCCGCGCTCATCCTGGCTGTCGAGGAACTCCGTTTCACGCAGCGTCCGCTCCAACGATGGAAACAAGTGCGCGAACGCCTGGGCGTAATTCCACACATGGGTGCAGGAGCCCGGGCAGCTTCCACTCCACTCACCGCAGCCTTCCCAAAGCCACAGGCGTCCATCGTGCTGACGCAAAACCGTGGGTGATCTCAGGATGCCGAGGTTGGCGGTCACCGCTTCGAGAAGGACGGGAGGGACGTCTCCGGTGTGCAGGGCGTCGGCAAAGGACGCCGTGCGGCGTTGCAGCTCGGCGTATCGCGCGCGAAAATCCGCGGCCACGTCGTCCACTGCCGGATAGCGCGTCGCGTAAAAGGGCCGATACATCGCGGGCTGATCGCCGCCACTCGCCGCGCTGGCGGCATCGGACGGGTAGCCGACGCGTTGATTGCTGCGCGGTTCATGCCAGGCGATGCGAACCGTGATCTCCTTTTCCTCATCCGGTTCCAGTTCGAAAGGCAGCCACAAGCTGGCGCCCTCGCCGGGCGGAGAATCCGCATGGGGAGGCCGTTCCGCCGCCGCCGCGCCGGCAATGCGCCGCCAGAGCGTCGTGGCGACATCGAACCAGCCGCCCCGGAACCACGCGCAATCGGCCAGGGCGCCATCGATTTCGACGGAGGCTCCGCCCGCGGCAAAAGGGTACTGCCCGGTTGCCGGGTAATCCACGACGACCCCGGCTTCCGTCCGGCGAAGGATTTCGCCATCCGGTCCGGATTCCCGCTCTCGCAGCAGGGTCCGCTGAAAGTGATACGAAAACACGGGCTGGATGCGCGCCCGCGTGGGATTGCGAAAATGATAACTCAACGCCGCGACCGGCAGATGAGACGCATCGGCGTCGCCCGGAATAAACGGGCTCCAGGCAACGAGGGAAACTTCCAGCGGCCAGTTCGGCTCGGACAAACGCACCTGCGCGAATGGGAAGCGGTGAAAAAACTCCGCCTTGTGGAGGCGGGGCAGGCCATGATGCAGCGCGCCGGTATCTCCCGTGGCGCAACTCCCGCGCCTCCCGGGCGCATAGAGTCCGGGGGTCCAGATTTTCCAGCGCGGCACGGGACCCTCCAGAACTCGCGCCAGTCCCGGCTCGCCGGGAAAGGACACCGCCGCAAAACTGAAACTCATGCCCTTCACATCCGGCCGGTGCCGGTTGGCGATACGGTCCAGACCGCCCGCTCCGGTCAATCCAAATTGAGCCGAGCCAATTCCCCCAAGCGGCCAGGTGAGGTACTCCAGCGCCGTATAGCAAAACGCTTCCCTGCGAAAGGGTCCGCCCTCCTCCGCCGGACCGGAGGGCACAAAGGCAACGTTCGGCGGAAAGCGCATCGCTGGCAAAAAATCACTCATAAATAAGGGCTGGGAGCGGGGGAGGCGGGCTCCCGGAGCATTGACGGCGTGTTGTTTTGTGAGGTTGTATCCCGTGTTTTCCGGGAGCAAGCACAAAGGCCCGGCGATGTGTTTGACCAGCGGGAGATCCCCGTTTCCGGCTGTTGCCTCGGCAGCAACCGGCAAGCAAACCGTCTGCTGAGCCGCAGCCCAATGGACCGGGGATCCTCCCACGGACGCCGCACGGCAATTTTCGATCTTCTTCAAGATTCTGAACGAGAGTGTGTTGTGAATCTTTTTGGGACGACGCCCGCACCCGTTGGCACGGGTATTGTTAAGGAAGGCTGCTTGAGACGCATTTTGCATAAAAAGACGACCAAAGAGATCGTTATGACTCATGAGATACATCGTGAAAGGCCGGCGGTATTCGGCGCGCTGGACGTCGTGCCTGGCGGGGCTTCGGTTCCCGCGCAGGAGCGCCGATCGTCCCCGGCGGGATCTCACGCCTTGCGCCTCGATGCGATCGGCTTGGCGTTCGGCGGCGTGACGGCCGTAGCGGACATCGATCTTGCGGTCGCGCCAGGCGAAATCCGCGCGGTCATCGGTCCGAATGGCGCAGGGAAGAGCTCGCTCATCAACATCATCAGCGGAATCTACGCGCCGCAGCGGGGGCGGGTGTGGATTGGCGACCGGAGTTTTGCACGCGTGCCCACGCAGCGCCTCGCGAAGCTCGGCATCGCCCGCACGTTTCAAAACCTCGCGCTGTTCAAGGGCCTGAGCGTGCTCGACAACGTGGCCATCGCCCGCGTGGCGCACGGGCACTCGAATTTCGTCGAGCAGATCGTCGGCGTGGGTCGGGCGCGGCGCCAGCGGCGCGACGCGGTGGCACGGGCGCAGGCGATGGTCGATTTCCTCGACCTCGGAGCCGTGCGCGACCGCTTCGTGGACACCCTGCCGTATGGCCTGCAAAAGCGCGTCGAGCTGGCCCGCGCGCTCGTGGCACAGCCCGAA
>JAQTMF010000319.1 GCA_028714515.1 Chthoniobacteraceae bacterium
CTTGCAGCGGGGGCTGGTCTGGACGGGGCTGCTGGGCGCGATCGCGGCCGCCGTCGCGCTCTGGCGCTGGGGCGGCGCATTCACGCTGGCCGGGTTCCTCTTCAACGGCGGCCTCGCCGGGTTCGCCTTCCTGACCACCCTGCGGTTCGCCGATTACCAGCAGGAGCTGGACTGGAAAAGCATCCCGCTCGCCCTCTTCGTCACGCAACGCGGCCTGCTCTACGCCGTCCCCGCCGGGCTGGCGCTCCTCTGGAGCTGGCGCGCGCGGCTGCTCAACGGGGAACGCGGGCTGCCGTTCTGGATCGAGTGGCTGCTTTACGCCACGATGCCGCTTTTCCACCTGCACACCTTTCTCTTTCTCTCGGCGCTGCTCGGCTGCTGGTTCTTTCTCCCGGCGGCCAACAACCTCCCCTCGCCCCGCCCGGCCGTCCTGCGCCTCGGCCTCTGCGCCTTGCTCCCCGCCTCGGCGCTTGTGGTGATGCTCACCGGCGGCGGCAGCGCGGGCGGCGTGATCCATCTCACCGGCGGCTGGATGAACACGGGAAACGGTGCATTCGCCTGCGTGGCGGAGAACTTCGGCGTGCTGCCCCTGGCCGTGGCCGCGTTGCTCGCCTGGCTATGGTGGCGGCGCAAGGAGCCGGGAACGCGCGCGCTCGCGGCGGTCGTCCTGCCCGCGCTGGCGCTCTTTGGCGTCACCTGCTTCGTCGTCTTCGCCGCGTGGGCCTGGGATAACACCAAGCTGATGCTGTGGGCCTACCTGGCCGTGCTCCCGGCGCTCTGGGCCATGCTCCGCGAACAGGCCTGGTGGCTGCGCGCGCTGGCTTGCGTGCTCCTCTTCTTTTCCGGCGCGGTATCGCTCGTGGGAGGGCTCGACGGCAGCCACAACGGCTACACCCTGGCGCGGGTGGAAGAGCTGGACCAGCTCGAACCCGAGATCGCTCCGCTGCCCGCCACGGCCACCTTCGCCTGCCTGCCGACATACAACCACCCGCTCCTCCTGCTCGGGCGCAAAGCAGTGGCCGGGTATGAAGGCCACCTCTCCAGCCACGGCATTCCGTACCAGGCCCGCTTCGCCGCCCTGGAAAGCGTGCTGCGGGGCGAGCCGGGCTGGGAAACCCGCGCGCTCACGCTCGGCGCGGACTACCTCTTCTGGGGCAGCCGCGAGCGGGCGAAATATGGCGAGGAGTCCCCCTGGCAAACGCCCGCCGCCGCCGGATTCCCCGTCGTGGCCGAGGGGCCGTGGGGCCGCGTCTACGCCTTGACACCGCTCCCCCCGCCGCGATGATGACGGACGCCGTAAGATCCTTTTTATTCTTCGCATGACGCCGCTCTTTTTCACCCTGCTCATCGCCCTCATCTCCGTTTCGGCGGGCCTGCTGGGCTCGCTGGTGGGCGTCGGCGGCGGCATCATCGTCGTGCCCGCCCTCACCCTCTTGATGGGCGTGGACATCCGCTCCGCCATCGCCGCCTCCATCATCGCCGTCATCGCCACCTCCAGCGGCGCGGCCTCCGGTTACGTCCGCCAACGGCTCACCAACCTGCGGCTCGCCATGCTGCTGGAAACGGCCACCGCGGCGGGCGCGCTCTGCGGCGCATTCCTCGCGGCATTGGTCTCCGGCCATTGGCTCTACCTGCTCTTCGGCCTCGTGCTCATCTACACGGCGTGGTCGATGTCCCGCACCCCGTCCCAAGCCGCGCACACCCTCCCCGCCGACCCGTGGGCCGACCGCCTCGAATTGCACACTTCCTATTTCGACAAAGCGCTGGGCCGCGAGATTGCCTACCGCGTCTCGCGCACGAAGCTGGGCCTGGCGGTGAGCTACGTGGCGGGCGTCCTCAGCGGGCTGCTCGGCATCGGCGGCGGCGTGCTCAAAGTCCCCGTGATGAACCTCGCCATGGGCATCCCGCTCAAAGTCTGCACGGCCACCAGCAACTTCATGATCGGCGTGACGGCCGCCACCGGGGCCGCCGTCTACTTCGCGCGCGGCGACGTGCAGCCATTCATCGCCGCGCCGGTGGCGGTGGGCCTGTTGCTCGGCGCGAAAGCCGGTTCCCGCCTGCTGGGCCGCCTGCACAGCCGCTGGATCCGCCTGGCGTTCGTCGTCGTCCTGCTGGTCAGCTCCGTCCAAATGCTCGCGAAAGCCTTCCGATGAACACGGACACCTCTCCCACCTCCCTCCGCGTCGAGCGGATCATCAGCAACCTCCTGCGCTGGGGCGTCTTTGTCAGCCTCATCCTGCTGACCGCCGGCACCGCGCTCTGCTTCATCCGCTCCGGCGACTACGGGTGCGCGGGCGGCACGGCGGCCGATTTCCAACGGCTCCTGACCGAGCACCACACCCCGCTGCCTCCTCTGCACGACACCCTCCAGGGCCTCCTTCAATTCCAGGGCGGGGCCATCCTCCTCTGCGGCCTCATCCTCCTCATCGCCACGCCCGTCCTGCGCGTCGCCATCTCCATCGTCGCGTTCGCCTGCGAAAAAGACCGGGCCTTCGTGGCCATCACCACCGTCGTCCTGCTGCTCTTGATTCTCTCCTTCGTCCTCGGCAAGGCGGGGTAAAAACCGCGCGGGCATTTTTTCTCGAAAACCAACGCATCTCCTGCCAAGAAC
The DNA here is from genome assembly GCA_028714515.1 of Chthoniobacteraceae bacterium. Taxonomy (GTDB): domain Bacteria; phylum Verrucomicrobiota; class Verrucomicrobiia; order Chthoniobacterales; family Chthoniobacteraceae; genus UBA695. The sequence continues at coordinate 2,612 of JAQTMF010000319.1, forward strand.
ATCCCTATGCCATCTCCCTCTCTCCCCTCCGGCGTCGAAGTGGACGCGCAACCCGCCGCCCAGCCCGTGGACGCGGATCTGCGCCTCCCCCCGGGGCATTTTCGTCTCGTCCAGGCCGT
>JAQTMF010000320.1 GCA_028714515.1 Chthoniobacteraceae bacterium
CGGCACGGCGCGGCCGCCGGTTTCCCCCGCCCCATACTGCCCGCGCACGGCGCATTCCGCGATTTTCTCCGGCGGGATGGGGCGGATGGCATGCAACACGTCCACCTTCTTGTTGCGAATCTCGTCGGCGGCGAAGGAGACCGGCGACTCCATGGCGATGAGGCTCACCAATTGGAGGAGATGGCTCTGGACCATGTCGCGCAGCGCTCCCGCGCGCTCATAATACCGGCCGCGATGCTCCACGCCCACTTCCTCGGCCACGGTGATCGCCACGTGGTCGATGTAGTTGCGGTTCCAGAGCGGCTCGAAGAGGGGGTTGGCAAAGCGGAAGGCCAGGATGTTCTGGACGGTCTCCTTGCCGAGGTAGTGGTCGATGCGGAAGATCTGCGATTCGTCGAACGCGCGCGTGAGAACGCCGTTGAGGGCTTTCGCCGAATCGAGGTCGTAGCCGATCGGCTTTTCCACGACGACGCGGGCTCGCGCGCGGTCCGCCGCAAGCCCCGCGCCGGCCAGCCGGGGCGGGATCTCGCCGAACAGCGAGGGGGGGACGGCGAAGTAAAAGATGCGCTGCGCCTGGCAGGCCCACTCGCGGTCCAGGTCCGCCAGGAGGACGGCCAGGCGCTCGTAGGTGGCCGCGTCCAGGAGATCCGCCCGCAGATACCGGATGCGGGGGGCGAACTTGTCCCAGTCCTCCGGGGTGCCCGGCCGCGCGAATTGCCGCACGCCGCCTTGCAGCCGCTCCCGCAGCGACGCCTCGTCTTTTTCCGCGCTGCCGATGGCGATAATGGCGGTCTTTTCGGGCAGGCAGCCCGTCAGTTGCAGGTTGAAAAGGGCGGGGATCAGCTTGCGCCAGGCAAGGTCGCCGGTGCCGCCGAAGATCACAAAGGCCGTGCAGGGGGGTGTTTCACTCATGGCTCCACTCCGTGTGAAAGGTTCCTTCTTCGCCGATCCGCTCGTAGCCGTGCGCGCCGAAGTAATCGCGCTGGGCTTCCAGCAAATTCGCGGGCAGCCGCGCGCTGCGGTAGCTGTCGTAGTAGCCGAGGGCGGCCATCAAACAGGGCGCGGGGATGCCCGCCGAGGCGGCGGTGGAAACGGCGGCGCGCAGGTCGCCGGCGCGGCTCGCGAGGTGGCGCGTCAGCACCGGATCGAGGAGCAGGTTCCGCAACTCCGGCCGCGCGCGGAACGCCTCGGCAATCGCGTCGAGGATCTCCGCGCGGATGATGCAGCCGCCGCGCCAGATCCGCGCGACGGTTGCCAGGTCCAGGCCGTTCCCGTAATCCCGCGCCGCCGTGCGCAGCAGCGCCATCCCCTGGGCGAACGCGATCAGCAGCCCGGCGTACAACGCGCCGTGCAGGTGCTCCAGGAGGGCGTCCATGCTGCCGTTGACATGGAATGGCGCGCCGGGCGATAGGGCCGCCGCGGCGGCGCGTTCGGCTTTCAGCACGGAGAGATCGCGCATGGCCACGGCCGTGTCGATGCAGGGAACCGGGACGCCCAGTTCCAGCGCCGTTTGCGTGGTCCACCGGCCGGTGCCTTTCTGGCGCGTGACATCGAGGATCGCGTCCACGAGCCGCCCGCCCGTTTTTTCGTCCGGCTGGCGGAGGATGCGCGCCGTGATCTCCACCAGGAACCCGCGCAGATCCGTCGTGTTCCAGCGCTCGTAGACGGCGCTCAACTCGTCGTTGGTGAGGCCCAGGCCGCGCTTCATTAAGTCGTAGGTTTCCGCGATCAGCGCCATCGCCGCGTATTCAATGCCGTTGTGGACCATTTTCACCAAATGCCCCAGGGGCCCCGGCCCCAGGTAGCCCACGCAAGGCTCGCCGTCCGCGCGCGCGGCGATCGCCTCGAACACCGGCCGCACCCGCTCCCAGGCTTCGCGCGGGCCGCCGGGCATAAGCGACGGGCCGTGGCGCGCCCCCTCCTCGCCGCCGGAGACGCCGGCGCCCAGGAAGAAGATGCCGCGTTCCGCGAGCGCGATCTGGCGGCGGGCGGTGTCTTTGAAGAAGGAATTGCCGCCGTCCACGAGGCAGTCGCCCGGGGCAAGGCGCGGGAGCATCTCGGCTATCACGGCGTCCACCGGCGGCCCGGCGGCCACCAGCAGCATGACCGCGCGCGGCGGGCGCAACGCGGCAAGAAATTCCTCAATATTCTCAAATGCGCGGACGTTCTCCCCCGCCCCGCGCAAGAGCGCCGTTTTTTCCGGGGTCCGGTTGTAACCGGCCACGCGGAAGCCGTGGTCGGCCATGTTGAGCAGCAAATTGCGCCCCATGACGCCGAGACCGTAGATTCCCAGTTCGCATTCTCCATTCATGACTTGACTCCTCCCCTTGCAATCGAATAATCGGGCCCAACGAGTGGTCGGGAAATGAACCCGTGGCCATTCGGCCGCCCCAAATGCCATGGTTGGCATGGCATATGACAAGGGTCTACGACCGCAGCCACCTCTTTTCTCGATGACAAGAATATGGCTGCTTCTGATCCATCCGGGGGGCCTTCGCGGGAATTGACCCTCCGTATATTAAGGGAACTGACCGGTTCCACACCCCCGCCCGGCGTCCGGGTGCGCCTCTGGGACGGCACTTGTTGGCCCGAAAACGCGCCTTCCGACGCCGCCGCTACGGTGGTCCTGACTCATCCCGGAGCGCTGCGCGCGATGCTGCTCTCCTCTTCCGAGGCGGCGCTGGGCGAGGCGTATCTGCAAAACGACTTCGACGTGGAGGGCGAT
>JAQTMF010000321.1 GCA_028714515.1 Chthoniobacteraceae bacterium
CAAGGGGAACACCCACAACGGCCACATCATCCGCGGCCTGGACGACCCGGACCCGAAGAACCTCCTTTTCCGCCACATCTATTTGGATACGGCGCAACTGGCCCGCATCGTCATGAGCTTCCCGGAAGTGGACGCCGCGCGGGTGGGGGCGATGGGCGGCTCCCAGGGCGGAGCGCTCACGCTGGCCTGCGTCTCGCTGGAGCCGCGCGTGCGGCTGGCCGCGCCGGTGTTCCCGTTCTTGTGCGACTACAAACGCGTGTGGGAAATGGACCAGGCGAAGGACGCCTACCAGGAGTTGCGGACGTGGTTCCGGCTCTTCGATCCCACCCACTCCCGCGAGGAAGAGATTTTCACCCGCCTCGGCTACATCGACCTGCAATTCCTGGTTCCCCGGATCAAATCCGAAATGCTCTTCGGCATGGGCTTGATGGATACGATCTGCCCGCCTTCCACGCAATTCGCCGCCTACAACAAGATCACGGCGCCGAAGGAATTGGTGCTCTATCCCGACTTCGGCCACGAAGGGCTCCCGGGCCACAGCGACCGGATCTTCCGGTTCATGATGAAGCTCAACGGGTGCGCGTAAGCCCTCGGAATCCATGAACCCGGCCTTTGATCCCGAAGGCGACGCTTTGCGCGCCCGCGCGGTGGCGGATTTGGAGGAAATCGCCCGGACGGTGATGCCGTTCGGGCGTTGCGCCGGGCGGCGGCTCCACGAATTGCCCGCCGAGTATCTGCAATGGTTCGCCGCGAAAGGCTGGCCCAAGGGGCGGCTGGGCGAACTGATGCGGATGGTCTACCAGATGAAAGCGGACGGCTCGGAAGTCGCCTTCGATCCGTTCCTGCCGCCGGAAGCCCGGCAAGGCAAGGCCGACCGGTGAATCGGGAACGGTAGGGGCCAAGTGCTTGGGAACGAGGGCCAAAAGGCGGCGGTAGGGGCGGCACTCCGTGCCGACCGCACGCGAGGCATTTCTCCGCGCGTGCCTGAGTGAAAATCACGCGCCGTCCGGACGGCACGGAGTGCCATCCCTACCACCCATCACTCTGCGCCGCGCGTTCCCAAGTTCAGACTGGAGAACGAGGGCCAACAGGCGGCGGTAGGGTCGGCACTCCGTGCCGACCGCACGCGAGGCATTTCTGCGCGCGTGCCTGAGTGAAAATCACGCGCCGTCCGGACGGCACGGAGTGCCATCCCTACCATCCATCACTCTGCGCCGCTCGTTCCCAAGTTCAGACTGGAGAACGAGGGTCAAATCTCCAAAGTGCTCCCGCGCTTTGCGCTTTCATAAGCCTAGTCTTTCATCTTCCGATACCGGAAGGGCTGATAGCCTTGCTCTTGAAGCATCGCGACCGGAATGTCATCGAGTTGCACCTTCCAGCTTGGGGGTGAACCGGCTTCGTAGGCGAGCAGGCGCTGTTGGGTGGCGTCGGTGAATTGGCAGAAGAGGACCACGTGGTTGTTGTTCGAGTTAAGCACGTCGCCCGGCTTGAGGTCGGCATAGCTGGCGAGGGGAACGCACAAAGCGGGGAGCTTGCGGGTGGAAAAACTGCGGTCGAGCTTCCAGCACCGGGAGATGAGGCCGGAGCAGTCGATGCCGATGGTGTATTTGCTCACCGCGGCGTCGAGGAGACGGCGTTTTTCACGCGTGTAGACATCGCCCGCATAGAAACCCTTTTCCAGCCCCTCTTTGAATCCTTCGAGGCTGTTGAAGCCGCCCCATTTGTACGGCATGCCGACGTTGACCTTCCCCGCTTCCCACCAACCCGGGCGATGTCCCGGAGCGTTGTAACCGGCATCGGGAGTGTTCACGAGAATGCCGTCCGGGTCCCTGCCGTGGAAGATATTCTTCCGGGCCGGCGTCCATTCGAAGAGCCGGTAATGCTCGGCGATGGCGAGCGCCTCGGATCGGGTGACCGGTTTCGTTTGGGAAAACGCGGAGCCGCACAGAGCCGGAAGAAGCGCCAGCAGGCAGAGGAGGGGAGAGCGCACGGGAGCAACGTAGCAAAGCGCGGCGCGCGACGGCAAACGCGTAGATGCAAAAAAAACCGGGCGCCCCTTTCGCGGCGCCCGGTGATGAATGGCGATCAAGCCGAATGTTTGCTATTTCCCGGCTTTGGCTTCCGCGCCTTTGTCGGTTTGCGTCGATTCCGGGGTGCTGAAGGCCAGCTTGCTCCCGGCGGCGCTGACGGTCACGGTGTTCCCGGCTTTGATCAGCCCGCGCAGTAATTCCTCGGCGAGCGGATCTTCCAGGAACCGCTCCACGGCGCGGCGCATCGGGCGCGCTCCGTAGGCGGGGTCGTAGCCTTTCTCGATCAGGAATTCGTGGGCGCTTTCGTCGAGCACGAGTTCGATCTCCTTGGCTTTGAGCCGCAGGGCGACTTTGCTGACTTCGAGGTCCACGATCTTGACGAGGTCGGGCTTGGAGAGCGTGTGGAAGACGATCAGGTCGTCAAGCCGGTTGATGAACTCCGGCTTGAAGATGCGCTTGGCTTCTTCCAGGATCTTCTCCCGCATCGCTTCGTAGCCCGCGGCTTCGGCCGGGCCGACGGCTCCAAAGCCGAGGGTGGTCTGCTTCTTGATCAGCTCGGCCCCGACGTTGGAGGTCATGATGATGATCGTGTTGCGGAAGTCGATCTTGCGGCCCAGCGAGTCGGTCACTTTGCCTTCTTCGAGGAT
>JAQTMF010000322.1 GCA_028714515.1 Chthoniobacteraceae bacterium
CTGGGTGGAAAACATAAAAAGAGTGGGCTTCCCGGGGCGGGGATGCAACCTTTCGTTTTGCCGGAAATCAAAGCGCCGGTTTGTTAAGCAATGATTTCCGAACGGAGGGAAAATTGTTAAGGAAGTGTAAAGAAAGGGGAGGCCGGGCGGATTCGCGGTTGACGGCGCGGGAGGCATCCCTAAAATATTCGCCTATCCATGGCTTTGATCCGCAAAATCTTTTGGTTCGCCGTCTTTGTCTTTTCGACGCTCTGTTTCGTCGTCCTCTTTGAGAGCGGGTCAAATCACTTTGCCGCCAACCTGCAAAAGCGGCTTGGCGATGTGACGCAGGTTGTGCGGGACCAGATCAAGCATTAGGGACTGTTCACGAATTAAGACAGGATGAACGCCTTATTGGGTGGGGGGGCGCGGGTCGGAAGAAACCTGCCGGTTTGAATCCGGGCCGCCGCCTTTTTTGGACAGGATTAACAAGATTTTGAGGATTTCTAGGATTGGATTTTGCTTGCTGCCTGCCACGCGAAGCCTGATTTCCGGCATCAATCCCCCGCACACGCCAAAGCGTTTTCGCGTATCCCGGCAGGGCAGTCTTCGGGAAAAATCCTATTAATCCCACTAATCTTGTTAATCCTGTTGGAAATTCGGAGCGGCGCTTGCCTCCCAACCCCTCTCCTTTCCGTCCATCCTGTCTTCTGCGCCAGCTTAAAGGCGTGAACACGGCCGCCGTTAAGGAACGGCCCCCGCCGTGACAAAATCCGGCGGAATCGGCGATTGGAACTCCATCCATTGCCCCGTGCGCGGGTGGGTGAAGCCGAGCCGCCAGGCATGCAACATCTGGCGCGGGTACCCCGCCCGGCGTCCATAAAGAGCGTCCCCCAGGAGCGGGTGGCCCAGGTGGTGCAGGTGGACGCGGATTTGATGCGTTCGCCCCGTGTGCAGCGTGCATTGCACCAGGCTCGCGCCGGGCAGTTCGCGCAAGACCTTGTAATCGGTGACGGCATTCCGGCCCTTGCCCTCGGGGGCGACGGCCATTTTCTTCCGGTGGACGGGGTGGCGGCCGATGGGGGCGTTGATGACGCCGCTTTGGGAGCGCAAGCGCCCGGCCGCGAGGGCAAGGTAGACTTTCAGGACCGTCCGGCCCGCGAATTGCCGGGCGAGGCTTTGGTGGGCGGCGTCGTTTTTCGCGACGACGATGCAGCCGCTCGTTTCCTTGTCCAGCCGGTGGACGATGCCGGGGCGCTGTTCGCCGCCGATGGCCGAAAGGCTGCCGCAATGGTGGAGGAGGGCGTTGACGAGGGTGCCCCCGGGGTTGCCCGCGGCGGGGTGGACCACCATGCCCGGGGCTTTGTTGAGGACCAGCAAATCGGCGTCCTCAAAGAGAATATCCAGGGGAATTTCCTCCGCCTCCACGCCGGAGACCGGGACGGCTTCCGGCTCGTGGACGCTGATTTCCTGGCCGCCCCGAAGTTTTTCCCCCGGCTTGACGACGGCCCCGCCGACGCGGATATGCCCCTCCTTAATAAGAGCCTGGATGCGGGAGCGCGAAAGGTGGGCAAGCAGGGCGGAGAGATAGTGGTCCAGGCGCTGGCCGGAGGCTTCGGGGGGGACGGGATATTCCGGCATGATTAAGTGTGGGTTGCACCCGCGAGGATAATCAGTCAAAATAAGTCCGCTCAATCTCTATTTGCGCCGCTTTCCACTCCCCAAATAATCCCATGTCCACCGAAGCCGCCCCCCTCCTTCACACATGCCCCAGTTGCGGAACAGTCCTGGATGTTTCCGACGTAGAGCTTTTTACCCAGGTGCATTGCCCGAGTTGCGGATTACTGCAACGGGTGCGCAGCCGGTTTGACCACTTCGAGCTGATCGAGGAGATCGCCTCGGGGGGAATGGGGACGGTCTACCGGGCGATGGACGTCAACCTGAACCGCGTGGTGGCGCTCAAGTTGCTGCGCAAGGAATACAGCGAAGACGCCGATTACATCGTCAAGCTGGGCACGGAAGCGAAGCTGACGGCTTCGGTGACGCACCCCTTCGTGGTAAAAGTCTTCTCCTTCGGCTGCGACCAGAGCGTCTACTACATCGCCATGGAGCTGGTGGACAAGGGGTCTTTGGACGATTTGATGGCATTACAGGGGAAAGTCGCGGAAGCCCAGGTGCTCGAAATCGGCCTCCAAGTGGCCCAAGGGTTGCGCGCGGCGTACCGCGTGGGGCTGATCCACCGCGACGTCAAGCCGGGCAACATCCTGTTTGCCGACGCCCACACGGCGAAAATCGTCGATTTCGGTCTGGCGCTGCCCCTGGAACAGGCCAAAGAGGGAGAGACGGAGATCTGGGGAACGCCTTACTACGTGGCCCCGGAAAAGCTCAACCACGAACCGGAAGATTTCCGCAGCGACATCTACAGCCTGGGGGGAACCCTCTTCCACGCGTTGGCGGGCCGTCCGCCCTTCGAGGCGGAGAACGCCTCCCTGGTCGCGCTCAAGCACCTCAAGAGCCAGGTCGTCAGCTTGCAGGCCTTCGCGCCCGACGTATCCAGCCCCACGGCCTACGTTATCAACCGGATGCAGGCCCGGAAGCCCGAAGACCGCTATGCCTCCTACGACGAGTTGATCGAGCACCTGGAATATGCCCGCTCCGAACTGCTGGGCAGCGCGGGCAAAGCGCGCCAGCCCA
>JAQTMF010000323.1 GCA_028714515.1 Chthoniobacteraceae bacterium
GTTCATCACGGAAGACGTCTGGGGCGGCCTCGGTTTCGGCGCGCAGGGCCTGATGGAAACCCCGTGGCCGGCGGCAGGCAACGCCGTGCCTGAGCCGCGCGCCGACGCCGTCTTTTCCGCGGTTTCCCAGGCCCGCAACCTGCGCGCGACCTACAATATTCCCTCGAACAAGCGCCTCGCCTGGCAACTCGCTCCCGGGGCCGACTGGGTGTCCGACACGCTCTCGGCGCTCTCGCTTTTCCTCCACGCCGAATCGCTCGCCATCTGCGAAAAGGCGCCGGCCGGATTCGCTGCCTGCCCGACAGACATCGGCATCCTTTACCTCCCGCTCGAAGGGGTCGTGGACGCGGCGGCCGAACGCCAGCGCCTCCAAGGGGAGATCCGAAAAGTCGAAGCCGAGATCGGAAAAGTCGCCGCAAAACTCTCCAGCGAGACATTCGTGAAAAACGCCCCCTCCACCGTTGTCGCCGAACACCGCCAGCGCCAGCAGGATTGGCTCGCCCGCCTCGCCGAACTCCAGTCCGCCTTCCGGGCGCTCGGCTAAACCCGGATCCGGCGATTGAGAAATTCTTTCAGAATTCCTCCACAAGAATCGCCGTTTCGGGCTGAAGAGAGCTGCCTTTGACCCATCTTCTACAGTTTCAAAAATGCAGATGTTGATGGTCAACGGATTGCAAAAGCCCGTCAGGGCTGTGGCACTACATTTTCCGGCTGAGGCGAAGCCGCTTCCCGGATAGTAGGAGGCAGACCCGCACCCGCAGCCCGGATGGCTGGGAGGGCGTCGCCACAGAGGGTGCTGCGGAAGAGGAAGCTCTGGCCCTGAAGTTTGGCTTCGACCTCATGGAGGTTGTCGAGCCCGCGAAGGATTTCCTTCCACTCGGCCTTGAGCCCTTTGTCCTGCAGGCGGATTTCCAGTTCCCGCTTCAAGCAAAGAGCCAGGAACGAACAGAACACATGACCGCGGATCGTCTCATCGCATTTGTGGTAAATCGGGCGCGTCTCCAGGATGCTTTTGGCCGTGCGGAACGTGTCCTCAACCATCCAGAGCGTTTTGTAAACGTTAGCAGTGGTTTCCGCATCGTGATCCGTGTCGGTGCGCAGCACGAAGAGCCCGTCATAGCGTTCGTCGGTGGCGACCAGCTTTTCGTCGATGGCGAAGCGGCTGCCCCTTTCGGTTTTCAGGAACCGCCGGAAGCCTTTGTTGCCGACCAGGCTCTTGTCTCCGCTTTTGAGCGCCTTGCCCAGCGACTCCAGGATGGCCGCGCGGTCATGGGCATCCTTGCGCTTCTCCTCCTCGTTCAAGCAGACCACGTAACGCCGGCCCTCCACCTCGACCTCCTTGACTTTCAGCGGGGCCGGATCCTTGGCATAAACCCGTTCCGGGGTCACCGTCTTCCACTCCTTGCGGCTCTTGAGGACAACCTCGCCGACTTCTTTGGTCCGGCGCATCCGCACCCCGATGACATAATGCACCGGAGGATCCATTTTCGAGAGCGCCAAGAGCGTCGCCTCGCTCACGAAGCCCCGGTCGGCCACCACGCACATTTCCCTCACCCGGAACTTCGCCCTCATGCGCTCGACTACCGGAACCAGGCTCTTGGCGTCGGCCGTGTTGCCCGGCCACATCTCGCAGCAGATCGGGCGGCCCTCCACGTCCAGCGCTATCCCCACGATCATTTGATGCAGATCGGGGCGATGATCCTTGCTGTGACCGTGCCGGCCCAAGCTCTCTCCTCCCGCTCCCTCGAAGTAAATGGAGGTCGTGTCGAAAAAAACCAGCCCCACTTCGCTGAACAGGTCGCGCCCACGGTCAAAGAGGCTCTCCTCGATCAAGTCCTTCGTGCAGCGCGGGCCGCCCAGCACCCCCGGCCCGATCTCCTCTCCCAGCCAGCCCATCGCCCGGTAGAGCTGGTGCAGCGAGAGTTCCTCCGCCCCCGGGATGCGATAGTTTTCCTTCCACACTTCCGCCGCCCGGTCGCTGCCCGAGGCGAACAACCGGTGCAACACCGTGAGGTAAACCGCCCGCTCCAAATCAAACTCGTGCCGGCGCTTGCCTGCCAGCCCCCTCACGATCTCGCCCATCCCCATGCTTTTCCACAACCGCCCGAACACCAGGTCCGCCCCGATTTTGCGCACAGACACCGGCTCGGTTTCGCCCGCCGCATGGGCGTCGAGCACCCGGATCTTTTCCGAAAAGCGCAAGCCGCTGCGAAGCAGCCGGTCCAACTGCCCGCTTGCTTGCAGCACGTCGAGCCGGCCCAGTGTCGCGATCACTCGCTGGCGCACCCGTCCCCCTTCGCGGAAGCTTTCCGCGATTTGAAGATATTGCCGGCCAGCGCTGCCTTTGACCCTGAAGAACATAGTGTCCGAGTCATGGGACAACACGATACCCTTTCAGCACAATGATAAATCAGCTTCCTGCCGCATTTTGAGGCACTACATTTTTCACTCCAAGCCTTCCTCTACAGAGAAAATACCGCTGCTTTCGCCCTCAAACTGTAGAAGATGGGTTAGGGACTCCTTGTTCTTCCAGCCACTGGTTTGTCAGCGCCTGTTGCACGATGCCGTTGCGGCTCATCCGCCAGTAGCCTTTGCGGCTGCGCGAGGCCAGTTTGACCTCGCCGGGATCGATTCCCAGCTTGATCAGATTTC
>JAQTMF010000324.1 GCA_028714515.1 Chthoniobacteraceae bacterium
ATAGGTGTTGGAGCCGGTAAGGGCCCATGTTCCGGTTCCGTCTTTGGTGACGGTCAGGTTGCCGACACTACTGGTGATGGCGCCGTTGATCGCGTTATTGCCGGTGTTGGAGCCATTAAGCACCAGGCCGTTGTTTTGGGAAGCGTTGACGGAGCCGAACTGAAAGATGTTGGTGGCGTCCGTGCTATTGTTTGTGAATGTTTGGCCGCCGCCGTCCCATAAGGTGATGGGGGCGGTGAACTTTTCCGTGACGTTGTGCCCCGTCATGGCGGCGGTCATCTGGATTTTTGCGCCGACGGTCAACCAAAGGGGGCCGCCGCTGAAGGTGTAGGAACTGGCGTCGGTATCGAACGTGATGTTGCCGATGTCCCGGCTGGTATCCACGCTGACGGTGGTGACGCCGGTGTTGTTGAGGTTGAAGGTCGCGGTATCCGTGCTGTTGGCGCCTGTGCCGCCCAGCCCGGGCGCGCTTCCGGTGCTCCAGTTGCCGCCCGCATTCCAGTTGCCGCTTGCAGAGGCGGCCCACGTGGCGCTGACGGCCTGGCCCGATTGCACGGAGGCGAGGAGGGCGGAGGCGGAAAGCAGGCTGACGGCAAGGCTTGAGAGGGGATGGCTACGGTTGCCCGCCGTTTTGCCTCGGGAGGTGGAAATCTTTCGGGCGGAGTGATTGGGGGATTGGGGACGAGGGTTTTGAGTTTTCATGGGGATTTCTTTGGGGGATTTCTTGGGGAAGGAATCGGGGGGTTCAAAAAAGGAGGGCCTTTTGAGAATTCTCTGTAATCTGGGCGAACTGGATATTTCTGCAACCGCTGTGTGGATTGACAGTCAAGCGGGATGAGGAGGCCGATTTCAGAGCTTCCAGCGACGCCATTTTAGGGGTGTTGGCGCTTCAAATAGTGGCTCTTTCGTGGAAAGGAGGATGTCCCGCTCGCACGAAGTTGACTCTTTCGCAACCCCTCTCTACGGTAAAAATTCACCCCCGCATGAGTACGCTCCTCACCATCCGGCAGCTTGCGGTGCTTGCCGGTGTTTCCCGCACGACCGTTTCCCTGGCGTTGCGCAACCATCCCAGCATCCCGGAGTCCACGCGCAACCGGATTTTGACGCTTGCCAAGGAGCACGGCTATACGCCGGATCCGTTGGTCTCCACGCTCATGAACCAGTTGCGCACTTCGCGCAAAAAGCGGGATGTCGAGAAGCTGGCCTATTTCACGTTTTGGAATACGCCCGACGGGTGGCGCGAGAACATCAATGAGTTCGCTTACTATACAGGCGCCTGTGAGCGGGCGGCGCAGTTGGGCTATGAGATCGAGCATTTCTGGGCCAAGGAGCCAGGCATCAGCAGCGCGCGGATGAGCCGGATCCTTTACACGCGCGGGATCCGGGGGGTGGTCTTCGGGCCGCTGCCGCGTCACCTGGGGCATGTTTCGCTGGATTGGCGTTATTTCGCCTGCGCGGCGCTGGGGCTGACGATCGTGCGCCCGCTCTTGCACCGGGCCAGCCATTCCTACCATGACGGGATGATGCTGACGTTGCGGACTTTGAGGCGCATGGGCTATAAGCGGATCGGGTTTGCCAATTCGGCGCTCTTTGACCAGCGCGTGAAACATGGCTGGCTGTCGGGCTTTCTGACGTTCCAGCATCAGCTCCCGGCCGCGCAATGCGTGCCTCCGCTCCTGGTGCCGGAGTGGAATTTTGGACGGCATATGACGCGGCCTTTTGCCTCTTCGCCCGATATCGGCCTGCACGCCCTGGGGAGCGCGTTGGCGTGGAACCCGGACAAGTTTGTCAAATGGGTGGAGCAATTCCGCCCGGATGTGGTGGTTAGCAATACCTGCCATCCGCTTGTTTTTCTGCGGGAAATGGGGGTGCGCGTTCCGGAGGAGATCGGGTTCGCTTCGCTCCACCGGTTGCTCGATACCGACCCGATCGCCGGGATTGACCGTCTGCCGCGCATGATTGGCTCCGCCGCCGTGGATCTGGTGGTGGCGCAGTTGCAGAACAACGAGTTTGGACTGCCCGAGCGGGCGAAAACGGTGGTGATCGAAGGGGTTTGGCGCGATGGGCCGACGGTGATCGCGGGACATGCGTGAAGACCGGCATTGACTGTCAAATTACGCCGTTTTTTCGATGCCTTGCGGCGGGTGAGGCTTCGCATTAGTTTCGGTGGCGTTCCAGTATGGCGCTCCACTGGAGCTTCGTGCCGGTTTCTCCCTTCGGTGGGGGGTGCCTGGCGCGGCGGCGGGGAGCCCTCGTTCCTTTTTCCTCTCATGAAAATGCGTTTCCCTCTTTCTCCCGCGAGGGCCTTGTTCCGGACGTTCCGGGGATTCGGCCACGCGAGGCGGGGTGTTGCCCTGGTGTTGGTGCTCGCGTTTTTGACCCTGATCACGGCGCTGGTGATCGCGTTTTTCTCCAGCGTGATGACGGAGCTTTCGGGCGCGAAAAGCTATGCCAGCGGGATGACCGCCAAGCAACTTGCCGATTCGGCGGTGCAGACGGCGATGGGGCAGATCCAGTTGGCGACTTCCGGCGATGCCACGGTGGCGTGGGCCTCGCAGCCCGGCATGATCCGCACGTATGACAATACCGGCGCGGCGCTGGCTAACTACAAGCTCTATTCTTCCGATAACATGATTGCGGCTTCCGCGGG
>JAQTMF010000325.1 GCA_028714515.1 Chthoniobacteraceae bacterium
CCCTCTCTCTGCGACGTGCGGGGAGCCATCCGGAACTACGGCCTGGAGCGCGCCGTCGTAATGCCCGGCTTCGTCCCGGACGCCGATTTGCCCGGCCTCTATGGAGCCGCCGAACTGCTTGTCTTCCCTTCCGAGCGCGAGGGCTTCGGCCTGCCGCCCCTGGAGGCCATGGCCTCGGGTTGCGCGGCATTCGCCGCCGACAATTCGAGCCTGCGGGAAGTCGTCGAGGATGCGTCTTATCGCTTCCCGCTGGATTCGATCGAACCGCTGGTGGAAAAACTCCTTGCCGCCAGCGAGCGCCCGCCGGCTCTCAACCCCTCCTTCTCCCCGTGCCGCTTCTCGCTCGAAAAGTCCCTCGAAATCTACCTGCAAGCGCTCGGCCTCTCCCCCTCGTGACCGCCCCGCGTCCCAAGCCCCGCGTGGGAATCGATTTCGCGCCCGCCTGTTATCCGGCGCCGGGCACCGCGCGATTCGTTGCCGAACAAACCCGCGCCCTCCTCCGGATGGATGTGCCTTGGGCGTGGGTTCCCGTCGCTGAGGATCCCAAAAATCCCCTCGTCGAGGAATTCGCCCGCCTCGAACCCCGCATCGTCCCCGGCGCCAGCATCTGGAAGCGCTCCACCTTCGCGGTGGGCCCCGTCTGGCAGCGGGAGCGTTGTGATCTGGCTTTTGCCACGGCCTACTTCGTCCCGGTTCACGGCATTCCCGTGGTGGCCAATTTTTTCGACTCCAATATTTACGAGCATTTCGGCACCTGGGTGAAAACCGGAAGGCTGCTCAACGCGCTGCTTATCCGCGCGCTGAGCGATTTTGCGATCTTCCGCGCGAAAAAACTCTTTGTTCTTTCCCAATACTGCGCCGGCTACCTCGCCCGCCATTTCAAGGGCGCGGCCGGGAAGATCGTCGCCGCCGCCCCGGGCTGTTCCCCTCCCAAGCCAAAACCGGAGGGACATCGCCCGGACTGGGCCCGGGACCTCACCGAGCCCTTCCTGCTCTACGTCGGCACGTTTTCCGAAAACAAAAATCAGCGCCGTCTTATCGAAGCTTATGGCCTGCTTCAAAAAGAAGGCCGCCCGCTTCCTCCCCTTCTCATCCTCGGCCCTTGTGATCCCGACTATCATGAAGCCGCCCTTGCTCCCGCGCTCAAATCCTGCCCCCGGCCGGACCGCATTCTCCTTCCCGGGAGGGTCAGCGAGGACGATCTGATCTGGGCCTATCACGAGGCTCTGGCCTACGTGCAACCCTCCATCGCCGAGGGTTTTGGCATGCCGGTCATCGAGGCCATGAGCTATGGGCTCCCCGTGGCGTGCTCGAACACCACCAGCCTCCCCGAAACCGCCGGCGGAGCGGCCTTGCTTTTCGATCCCGTTTCGCTCCGTTCCCTCGGCGAGGCCCTGCTACGCCTCGCCGGGGACGAAACGCTGCGGCGCGAGCTTCGACACAAGGCGGCTACGCGCTGGAAAGCCTTCACCTGGGAAGCCAACGCACGCGTCGTGTCTCAGCAGATCGCCGCAACGCTCGGACTCCCAGCTTGAACCGCAGATTCACGCAGAGGAACGCAGACTTCAAAATGAAGGGATACGGAAGACTGATGCCTCCTTTGGGCCGGAAAAAATCCACGCAAATCCACGCAAATCCGCGGATTCAAAAGCCGTTTTCGGATCCAAGGCATAACACGCCATGAAACCCCGGTTGCTGGTCTGGGAAACCCATCACCTTGGCGATGCGGTGATGTCGATTCCCTTTCTCAGGGGCGTCCTGGCCCGCTACGAAGTCACCGTGGTTTGCCGCCCCTCGCAAGTCGCGGTTTATGAGGCGGCAAATCTGCCACTCTCCCTCCGTGTCTGGCAGCCCTTCTGGCTTGCAGAGGGCGGCATCACTGCCAAACTCCGCTCATTGCTTTCCCTCGGCCCGCTGCTGGCGTCGCTGCGAAGAAAACGCTTTTCCTCCGGCGTTAGTGTTTGGGCGGATTTGCGCATCCAGCTCCTTCTCGTTCTGGCCGGAACGAAAATCCAGGCCGGCCTTCCGATGACCGAAAACAACTTCTACGGCTCCCACCTTCCCTGGCGGGCGAAAAAACTCCGGCGCGGCCGGAAGATCGCCTCATGGATCGAACGCCTCACCGGCAGGCCATTGGTCACCAACCCGGTCGAGAGGGAACCCCGCTGGCATCATGTCGATTGCTGGTCGGCCCTGGCCGGACTGCTCGAATGCCAGCCGGATTTCTCGCTGCCCTGGTTTCCGGCCCCCGCTCCCCCCCAATCTCTGGAAAGCTTCGTGCGGCTCCAAAAATCCCTGGGACGCAGGATCTGGGCCGTTCATCCCGGCGCCCGCACCGCCGCCAAACGCTGGCCCCGCGCAAATTACGAACGGCTGATTGCGGATACCCTCCTCGGCCACGGCCAGTCGGTCATCCTGATCGAGGAAAACCAGCCCACCGCCATCGAAAACCGCTCGGATGCGTTCTGTTCCATTCGCACGGATTCCATCGCGGATCTTCTCGGAGTTTTGGGCGCGGGCGATTGCTTTCTTGGAAACGATTCGTTTCCCGCCCACGCCGCCGCCGCGCTGGGCCTTGAAGTCTGGACGATTTTCAGCTCGGCCGATCCCGGAATCTTTTGCCCTTGCGGACATCGCGAGCGCGTCATT
>JAQTMF010000326.1 GCA_028714515.1 Chthoniobacteraceae bacterium
CGTTTTCCCCGTTGCGCGACGGCGCGTTGCCGCCGGACCTCCAGGGCCTCTACATCGGCGGCGGCTACCCGGTGGAGCACGCGGCGGCGCTCGCGGCCAACACCGGCATGCTGGAGTCCATCCGGCAATTCGCCGCCAACAACCGCGTGATCTACGCCGAGTGCGGCGGGTTGATGTACCTGGCGCAAGGCATCGAGACGCTGGACGGCGCGCGGCATCCGCTCGCGGGCCTGCTCGCCGCCTGGACGCGCATGTGCCCGCGCCGCCAGTCGCTCGGCTACGTCGAGGCCGGCTTCACGCGCGACACCCCGTGGGGCCGCGCGGGCGGGCGTTTGCGCGGACACGAGTTCCACTATTCCGAATTGACCGGCGAGCCCGCCGATTGCGAGCGCGCCTACACCCTGCATTACCGGCGCTCCGACCGTCCCGCCTCCGAAGGCTTCCAGCGCGGCGCGGTGCTGGCCAGCTACGCCCATCTCCACTTCGCGTCCCGCCCCGAAGCCGTCGCCCACTTTGTCGAGCGCCTCCAAGCCAGCATTCCATGAATCCGGTCCCCTTCATTCACCAGTTGTTGAAAAACCCCATCAGCGGCCCCGGCATCGAGGCCCGCTCCTTCGAGATCATCGACCGCGAAGCGCCCGGCCGGTGCGGGTTCCCCGCCGATCAATGGGAAATCGTGCGCCGGATGATCCACACCACGGGCGACATCGGGCTGGCCTCCCTCGTCCGGTTTTCCCCCGACGCCATCGCCTCGGGCATCGCGGCGCTCCGGCGCGGCGCGGCGATCTATGCCGACTCCAACATGATCCGCAGCGGGCTCTCGCTGGCGCGCCTGCGCGGCGTCAACCCGGGCTACGCGCCCGAGCGGATCACCTGCCATGTCGCCGACCGCGACGTGGCGGGGGAAGCCGCCGCGCAAGGGCTCCCGCGTTCCCTCTTCGCCATCCGCAAAGCCAAGCCGCTCCTTCACGGCGGCATCGCCGTCTTCGGCAACGCCCCCGTCGCGCTGCTGGAACTCAACCGCATGATCATCGAAGAAGGAATCCGGCCCGCGCTCGTCATCGGCATGCCGGTCGGCTTCGTGCACGTCGTCGAGAGCAAGGAGGAACTTGCCACGCTCGGCATCCCCTTCGTGGGGATCGAAGGCCGCCGCGGCGGCAGCACCCTGGCCGTCGCCACGCTCCACGCCCTTTGCACCCTCGCAACGCAGTCCGAAAAAGAAGGAGGTGAGAAACATTGAAAACACAGAAAACCAGCAAGAAAGAAGTCATCGCCATTCGCAAGAGTTGTAAGACGACCGGCACCGGGCTTTCCCATTACGTCATGATGGAAGCTCCCAAGAAATAACCCGACGTTGCGCCGGACCGCCCGCGGTGGGCGGTCCGGCGTGAAAAAATCCCTTCCGCCGCATCCCTTTCCCTCATCCCTTTTCCATCTCAATCCAATGACCACAGCAACGACCTCAACCCGCGCCGCATCCCGTGGCATCCACTTCAACACCGGCAGCGGCTTCAACCTCATGCCGCTCGACATCGGCCACGCGGACTACGCCGCGGTCGTCGATCCCGACACCGCGTTCTGGGCGCTGCTCCGCAAGGACAAGCTCGCCGACGCCTTCGCCGACGGCCCCTTCCTGGAAAGCTACCGCGCCAAAGCCGCCTCCTTCGCCGAAGAAATGCGCGTCCTGCGTTTCGGCCTCAAGCCCTCCGCCGTCTACTTCAACCCCACCGACCGCTGCAACCTCAACTGCAGCTACTGCTACATCCCGGAGAAACTGCGTCACGACGGCATCCACATGTCCAAGGACGACCTCTTCCGTTCCCTGCGCATCCTGAAAGAATACTTCGCCGAGATCCTGCCCGCCGGGATCAAGCCGCAAGTCGTCTTCCACGGCGCGGAGCCGACAATGAACAAAGAGGCGCTCTTCGCCGGATTGAAGGAATTCCGCGACGACTTCCGCTTCGGCATCCAGACCAACGGCACCCTGCTCGAACCCGACGACATCAAATTCCTCACCGACCTCAACATCGCCATCGGCCTGTCGCTGGACAGCGCGGCGGAAATCATCGCCACGCGCACCCGCAAAACGTGGGACGGCCAGAGCGTCTACGCCAAAGTGCTCACCACCATGGAGCGCCTGCGCGGCTACCCCAACCACAGCGTCATCTGCACCGTCACGCGGGAGAACATGGAGCAGCTCACCGAGATCGTCGATTTCTTCCACGAGCGCGAAGTGCCCACCTGCATGCTCAACCCCGTGCGCTGCACCCGCCAGGGCGCGCGCGACATCAAGCCCGAGGACCACGAAATGTCGGTCCACTACCTCAAAGCGCTCGACCGCACCTACGAGCTGTATCAGAAAACCGGCCGCAAGCTCGTCGTGGCCAACTTCGCCAACGTCCTCATCGCCATCCTCGCCCCGCAGGCGCGGCGGCTCATGTGCGATATTTCCCCGTGCGGCGGCGGCCGTTCCTTCTTCGCCGTCGCGGCGGGCGGCGACATGTTCCCGTGCAGCGAATTCATCGGCCTGCCCGAATTCAACGGCGGCAACCTCTTCCGCGACAACATCGGCGACGTATTGAAAACCGAAGCCTTCCGCAAAGTCTCCGAGCGCCAGGTCGAGCACATCGACCCGTGC
>JAQTMF010000327.1 GCA_028714515.1 Chthoniobacteraceae bacterium
AAGCGGAGCGCCCGCGGCGTCGTGAAAAAGCAAAGGCTGGAGCCCAAACTCGATCCCCGCCAACAGCGCCGCCGCATTGATCGCGGCATACCCGGCGAGCCCCGCCGCCACGGCCCGGCGCGGGGAGGAGAGCGGCGAGCGCCCGGCCGCCACGCGGTAGACGGCGTGGGCCGCGAGCGAACCGGCGACCGCCATATTCAGACAGTTCGCGCCGAACGCCGTAATTCCGCCGTCACCGAAAAAGAGGGCCTGGATGAAAAGCGCGACGGAAATCGCCAGGATCGACGCCCACGGGCCGAGAAGAACGGTAATCAACCCCACGCCCACCGCGTGCCCCGTGGTCCCGCCCGGCAGGGGGAGATTGAACATCATGATGACGAAGGAAAACGCCGCGCACACCGCCAGCATCGGGGCGAGCCGGGCGTTCAGAGCCCGCCGCACGCGCCGCAGCGCCGCGTGCCAAAAGGGGGCGCAGGCGGCGTAAAGCACGGCGCAGGAGGAAGGGCTCAAATAACCGTCGGGGATGTGCATAGCGGGCGGCTCGCAACGATACTCGGGCGGGCGGCGCGGCGAAACAAAATTTCGACGCCACCCCTTTACAGACGCCGGAGTTGCATTTACCTATTCAGGTGCCTTTCCTGAGATCCTCCCGGCCTCCCTCCGGTTTCACTTTTCTGAAAACGGTCTTTACTGTCTGCGGCGTCGCGATTTTGGCGGGGCTCGCGTTCAACAAGGTGGACGGCCTGCGGGACTTCGGCAAGGAGTTACATGCCAGGAGCGAGATGGAATCTCTTGCCAATGCGCTGCGCGATTACCGGATTCAAAACGGGATTTATCCCACGACGGCCCAGGGGCTCCGGGCGCTTGTCATTCGTCCGCTCATCGCGCCGTTCCCGGCGCAGTGGCAAAATACGCTCAACGCTCCCGCGGTTCCGCTGGATCCGTGGAACAACGCCTACTATTACGTTTGCCCCGGCAAACTGCATCCGCGCGGGTTTGATCTCTTTTCGTGCGGTCCCGACGGGACGCCCAATACTTCCGACGACATCGCCTTTTGACGATGCCGCCGAGAAGGGAGAGAAACCGGGTTGGTTACCAGTTGGTGATCCAGGTTTTCTGGTCGCCGGGGTGATTGCCGCCGGTGCTCCAGAGATCGAAGGTGGGGTTGTAGCCGCCCGCCTGGCTTCCTGTCGTTACCACTTTGCTCCCCAGCGTGGAGTAGCCGTAGGGGAAGTAGAAGGGATCGATCACGGCCTGGATGCTGTTCGCGGCCCGCGTGCTTCCCGAGGGCATCCGGGGGTAGAGCATGTTGGGCTTGAAGTTGAAGTAGACTTTGGGCTTTGTGGTGCCGTCGGTGCTATCCCCGGCTACGGTTACGTTGCCGTCCAAGTTGGTGTCGCCGCTGAGGCCGATGTAGAGAGCCCGGGTGGCTTTGGCATAGGTGGCGTTTGGCGAGCCGGTCGAGCCCGGGTCGCCTGGATTGTTGGCGGCGTCGAGCGCTTCGGCGGCGTTATCGTCGTAGCCCGGCGGGTTGCTGCTGCGCGGGTAGTCGCCGTTGTCGGCTTTGTAGGATTCCAACCCGACTTCCAGCCCGGCGATTTCCGCTTTGGCAAGGTCTCGCGCCGCTTTGTTTTGGGCGTAGCTGACGGTGGAGAGGGTGAGCCCGGCGAGGATGGTGATGATGGAGATCACCACCAGCAACTCGACGAGGGTGAACCCGCGCAGTTTGAGGAGAACGCGTTTCATGGGGGGGACCCTCCGGTTAGGATTGGTTCTGCATCTGCTGGATGATGGAGATCAACGGCATGAAGAGGGCGATGACGATGCTGCCGACGATGAGCGCCAGGACGACGATCATGAGCGGTTCGAGCATGGCCGTGAGGCCCGCGACGGCGTTGTCCACTTCGTCGTCGAACACGTCGGCGATTTTCAGCAGCATGTTGGGAAGTTGGCCGGTTTCCTCGCCGACGTCGATCATGCTGATGACGAGCGGGGGGAAGACGCCGCTGGATTCGAGCGGGGCGACGATGGATTCGCCTTCTTTTACGGCGTCATGGACTTTGAGGATGGCGTCGGAGATGACGGCGTTGCCGGCGGTATCCTTGGTGATGTTGAGGGCTTGGAGGATCGGCACGCCGCTTTCCACCAGGGTGCCGAGTGTGCGCGTGAACCGGGAGATGGCCGATTTGCGCAGCAGGTCGCCGAGCATGGGGACTCTCAGTTTCACCCGGTCGAGGATGACGCGGCCGGCGGCGCTGCGGGCGAAGATCTGGTAGGCGATGATGGCGGCGACGAGGACGCCGATGATGCCGAAGAAGTTGTCCTGGATGGCTTTACTGATGCCGATGACGATTTGCGTCAGTTCGGGCAACGGTTTGTTGCCAAGCATGTCTTTGAAGATCTGCTCGAATTTCGGGACGATGAAGACGAGCAGGAACCACATGATCAGGATGGCGATGACGAGCACGATGACCGGGTAGGCCATGGCCGATTTCACCTTGTTGGCGATTTTTTGCGCCTTTTCCTGGAATTCGGCGAGACGGTTGAGGACGAGTTCGAGAACGCCGCCCAGTTCGCCCGCTTTGACCATGTTGATGTAGAGCTTGTTGAAGATCTTGGG
>JAQTMF010000328.1 GCA_028714515.1 Chthoniobacteraceae bacterium
GCCGGCTCGACGAAGCGGCCGCGCAATACCGCGACGCTTTGCGCCTGAATCCCGCTCACCCGGACGCTCGCCGGAACCTCGACGCAATCCAGCGTCGCTGAGGGTCATCCACGGATTGCGCAGATTTCCACAGAGAAATGCCGATGGACCGGGCATCCAATCTGCGTCAATCTGCGGACCCTACTGCGAAGCCTTCAGGCCCGCTTCCTTGCGGGCCGCGGTGCGCGCCGCGTCGAACGCCGCCCAACCCCATTTCATGCGAAAGAGGAGATCTTCCTGCGTGAACCCGCCGCTCGAGCGGTTCGTTCCTCCGGGTGCGGATGCGGACTGCGCCGCGGAATTCTGCTGGTTCTGGAGATTCCCGCCGGAGGCAGTCGCGGGATTTGGGGAGGCGCTTTCCGCTAAAGCTGTCCCGTTTGCAGATCCGATGCCAGGGATTGCGGAATTCGACGCCGGCTGGCCGGAACTCGGGTCGGCCGAAAGGTCCACTCCCAGCGCGGGGCCCCCACCCTTGCCGGAAGGATAGGCCTGCGCCACGGCCGCGCGAATTCCGTGGAAACGCAAGGAATTTCCCGGGGCGGCAGGATTGACGGCCTGTCCTTCCCCAAGAGAAGCGTCCGCCTGGGCAGAGCCGGACTGCCGCGGGCCGGCATCTCCGTTTGCGGAAGAGGGAGCGACGGCGCGCGCGGGCCGGCGGATGGTATCGGAAAAAATCGGGCCGCTCGCGGGCGCGGCAACGAAATCTGCGGACGGGCCGGAGACAGGCGCGGCGCTTGCGGCAATTTGCGGCGGCGGGATGCTTTGCCGCCGTGAAGCGGATGAATCCGACCCGGACGCACCATTGCCCGGAGTCGCAGCAGATCCCGACTTTCGGGACGGCTCCGCGAATGGCACGGGGGCGCCTGCCGGAGCGGACGAACGGCCGGTGAGAAGATAGATCGCCAGTGCGAGATTGAGCAGCACCGAGGCCGCGAGGAGGATGGAAGGCTTCATGGTCAGTCGGAGCGGCGGGTTCCTTCCGGGAAGATGCCGTATGGGATCAGGTGAATCATGAATGTTTCAAGTGGAAAGGAAACAACCCGTGCGGAGCGCTCCGCACGGGTTGCTGCATTTCGAGAACGAAAGGCCGCGGAGCAGCCCCTCATCGGTTGAAGATGAAGATCGATTTAGAAGTAATTTGCCCCAAGCGGACCGCTTTCGGAGTTTCGGGTCACCTGAAGGTTGTCAAGCTTGATGCCACCGCCGGGATTCACGATGGTATTCGCGGCGACTTCGGAGGCGATCGCGTCGGCGAAGGTGCGCACGGTGCCGGCGAGGTTCGGATCGTAGATCACGCGGGTGTAAAGCCACGCAGTGTATTGGCCCTCCTCGATTGCAGTCTGGCTGTAGGTGATGCCGTTCCACTTCAGCACCGTTGCGCCACCCGTAACGGCGGTCGCCGCATCACTGGGGGTGACATAGCCGATATAGTAACCGGCCGTGGCCGAGGGGTTGCCGACATGGTAGGCGTTGGGGCCAAGCGTCAGGGTGAGGCCGCCCGCGAGGAGCGCTCCCGAGCTGTAGCCGCCATTGCCTGCAAAATTGCTATCCACTCCGCTGAACGTTTCCCGTGGCCACAGGACGTGGCTTGTGGCCGTCGTCCCGCTGACTGTGGGTTGGTATTGCTTGACCACCGCATTGACGCCGATGCCGATTTCGGCCTGCGCGCCGTAGCGCTGGCCGGCATCCGAATTCCGGCCAAGGGCGAAGACGGTCTTGTTGTGATCCGCCGGGCTGCCGGTGAAGAACGCAAGCGGGATCGCGCCGCCTGTATAGAGCGCCTGGGCTTGGGCCGTCGTGAGATTATCCGCCGGGAAGCCGGGGCTCGCCACGAAGTTGAGCGCCACCACGCCGGTAAGCACTTCCGTAAGCGTGATGTAGGTGTGGCCGTTATAAATGCCCTGGTAGGGCGAAGTGGACTGGAAGTTCGTGGAGACCCCGAAATCGGGCACCGCGTCCTCGTGCGGATTGGCATCGGTCAACGGGTTGCCGTTTGCCGTGCCGGTCGCTCCGTTTGGCAGGAAGCGCACGGTCTCGGAACCGGCGACTGCCTTGATGCCGCCGGTGGCGCCAATAAATGCCGTCTTGACGTTCACAGCAGGGCCGCCGACGCCGAACGTGCCGCCCGTGAAATTCGAGAAGTTCGACTTGGTGGGCGTCGGATCGATTCCCGCGTAGGTTTCGCCGACGAGCAGATTTTGGATGGCTTGAGTCGTGGCGGCGCGGTCGCCGTTCGATCCGGCGATCCGGATCGTAATCTGGGCGGAGGCGGAATGCGCCAGCGCCAAGCCGGTTGCTCCGAGAAGTAGCGTTTTGATGGAGTTCATATTTTTAGTGGGTTTGTTTGTTTGTTCTGCGGTGGTGTGAATCAATCAGGCGTGATTGAGGCGGCGGCGATCGCCGCGGCGCTTCAGCGCAAAAAGGATCGCTCCTGCGCCAACGATGAGGCCATAGGTGGAAGGTTCCGGCCCCGCGGTGAACTGCACGACGCCGGCGTTATCGATCGTGAATTTGCCGAGGTATTTCGTTCCCGGATTCACGGAATTGGTCGGATCGATCTGGTAGAGATCGAGCC
>JAQTMF010000329.1 GCA_028714515.1 Chthoniobacteraceae bacterium
AAGGAGAAACCTGAGAAGGAGACAAAAGAGCGCATGCTCCTGCGTTGCCGGAACACCTTTTCCGAAACCGCCCTCGACTGGCTTGACAGCGCCTTTGTGCTCACCGAAGGGGGCGCAAAATATCCACCGCTCCTCGGCACCGGCGGCAACGACGGGCGGCTCGAATTCACCAACAACTTCATGCAGCGCATCACCGAGCTCTTTGCGCTCGACGAGCCCGAGGCACCCGCCACCGCGGAAGCCGCCGCCCTGCTCGCCAATTCCCTCTTTGCCACGCCCGCCCGCGGCCTCGCCGACAAACCCATTGGCCAGTTCAGCCCCGCCGCCGGCGGCGGAGCCAATGCCACCACCGGCTTCGACGCCAGAAGCACCATCAACCCGTGGGATTTCGTCCTCGCGCTCGAAGGATCCATTCTCTTCGCCGCCGCCACGCTCAAGCGCCTCGAAGGCACCGCTCCCGGCCAGTTGGTTTATCCCTTCTGTGTGCAACCTTCCGGCTCCGGCTATGGCAGCTCCGCTGCCTCTGACGAAAGCGATGCCCGCTGCGAAATCTGGATGCCACTCTGGAATGCGCCCTCCACTCTGCCCGAGATCCAAAGCCTGCTTGCCGAGGGCCGCGCGTGGGTCGGTCGCCGACCAGCCAAGAACGGCGTCGAGTTCGCCCTCGCCGTGACCTCGCTTGGCGTGGACCGCGGTATTGGCGAGTTCCAACGTTACGGCTTTCATGTGCGCAACGGTCTGGCCTATTTCGCCACACCGCTGCAGCGGCTCCGCGTGCGCCGCGACCACATCACCACCGACTTGCTCGCCGCCTGCGACGGCTGGATTCAGCGCTTCTTCAGCAAGGCCAAGGCCGATACCGCCCCCGGCTTCATCGCCCGCGCCGCGCGCGGCTTCGAAGCGGCCATTCTCTCCCAATGCGCCGCGCCGCAGGACGACAACCCGCTGATCGCCCAGGAACTCCTCCTCGCTCTCGGCGAATGCGAGCGCGCCCTCGTCACCAGTTCCAAGTGGACGGCGGAAAATTATCTTTCGCCCATCCCCCCTCTCTCCTCCGAATGGATCAAAGCCGCCGAGACCGACGATCCCGAATATCGTCTCGCCGCCTCGCTCGCCTCCCTCGGCCTCTGGGTGAACAAACAATTCTTGCCTATCCGCAAACACCTCGAACCCGTGAAAACCGGGTCCGGCTCACCGGCTTGGGCGGCATGGGATGAAGATGGCGGCAACGAGGTCGTCCCGAGCAACACCTCCGCCACTGCCCTGCTCCACGGCATCATGCGCCGCCGCTTGCTCCTCGCGCAGAAGCTCCCCGAACACACCTGGCCTGAATTTGCCCGCATTACCGCCTGGCCGGCCGATATCGCCGCCTTCATCGAAGGCCGTTTCGATGATGACCGGTTCATTCGCCTGCTCTGGAGCCTCTGCCTCATCGGATTTGGCGAGGACCGCAGTGCCGATCCGCGCATCGCCCGACCGGCATCCGACGCCCTGCCGTCCGCCTTCTACGGCCAGCTCAAGCTCTGTTTCGCGGCCCGGTTGCCTGAAAAGCGCCAGACGGTGCCACTCACACCCTCGATCTTCCATCTCGCGGCCAGCGGCGACGGCGCCCGTGCCTCCGACCAAGCCCTTCGCCGGCTGCAAGGTTCAAGCCTTCCCGTCACCCATGTGCCCATCGGCCTCTCAGGTGACGCCGCCTCTCGCACCGCCGCCGCGTTGCTGTTTCCGCTCTGGGACTCGCAACTCGCGGAAGCCTGCACTTCCATCGCGCCGCGCGTCTTCCGGACCGACCCTGTCACCGCCTGATTTTCTCCTTCACTATCAATCCGCAAAAAACTCAACCAACCCATCATGGACCTCACCGCCCTCAAGACCGCCCCACGACTGCTCATCACCGCCACGCTCCAGCCAGTGCTTGGCACGCGTTTCCAACCCACCGGCTTCCCCGACATCGGCGCCGCCCGCTACACCGCCGCCGACGGCCAGGATCTGCTCCTCGTCGAATCAGCCCAAAGCATGGCCAACCGCCTCGAAACTGTCGTGTGGGATGCCTCTGCCAACAACTGGGTCGCTCCACTCAAGGGCCTACCCTTCGTCGCGGTGAACAACAAAGCCGGTGAGCAAATCACCAACTCGCTGCTCGAAGCCCACCGCCTCAACAGTCCCTACATCACAAACGCTGAAGGGTTTGATGAAATTAAAAAGACCATCGGTTTCAGCGACAAAAAACCCTTTGATCGTGATGCGTTGGTGAAGGCACTTTTCAAATATGACCCCAATTCGCTCATTCACGGTGTGTTTCTTGAGAAGATCGCCGGCGTAATTCGCCTGCCGCGTTCGCTCACTGCTTTTATTGAAGCCTCCGAAGTTAAAGTTGCCGCCAGTGGCGGTGTGAAAAACGACCGTGTTAAAGCCTCAAAAGGCGACGAAGGGAAAACGGCAAAAGAAGGCTTCGGCAACGTCCCCTTTCACCGCGACGAATTCACCGGTCACATCACCGCCTTCTTCAATCTCGATCTCGCCCAAATCCGCGGCTATGGCCTCGGCGAAGCCGCCGAAAATCTCCTCATCGCCGTCGCGCTCTACAAGATTCAGGCCTTGCTCGGCACC
>JAQTMF010000330.1 GCA_028714515.1 Chthoniobacteraceae bacterium
TGGCGAGATGGGATCCGTCATACGCCATTGTTTCCGGCGGATCGGAAAGCGCCGACTGGGTGATGTACAGATCCGTAACAAAACTGCGGGTCGGGTCAATGATGTTGACATGCCAATCGCCGCAGGCGGTATCGCCATTTGCCAATGCCGCAGATGGCACCTTGACGTTTGCAAATGTCTGAATCGAGCCGGGGTATGTGGAAAACCCCTGAATCAGGTAATCTGGATCGGTCTCCTTCGCATAAAAGATCGGGACACCGCAATGAGCGGAGTTTATCCCGTAATTTTTCGCTCCGGTGGGGTTGGCGGCGCTGTCATAGGGCCTGAGTTGCCGCGTCGCCGCATCGTCGGGACTGGAGTAGGCGGCGCCGCTTCCGATGGGCGTGTTCCACAGGGACGTGGAATCAAATGGGGGGGAGGCATCCCGGTCTCGCATCGCGTTTGTTTCACCGAGAGGTGTCTCCGCGCGCGCTGGCCGGGGAAACATGAGAATGTCCGCGCAAAAGAGCAGACAACATAAAGGCGCCAGCAGCGGCGCAGGGGAGCGGGCGAGTTCGCGGCTCATCGTCATATTGTTTTCGATCTTACTTTGCCTCTCGCATTCGTGAGGAAATCAAA
Organism: Chthoniobacteraceae bacterium; assembly: GCA_028714515.1. GTDB lineage: Bacteria > Verrucomicrobiota > Verrucomicrobiia > Chthoniobacterales > Chthoniobacteraceae > UBA695. Next base: position 619 of record JAQTMF010000330.1, read on the forward strand.
ACTCGTCGTAGGCGATCTGTTGCGGCGCGACGCCGAGGTCGGCGAGCATTTTCACGCAGGCCTTGATCATCTGGGGCGGACCGCAGAGATAGTATTCCACCGCTTTCGGGTGCTCATGATTTTTGAGATGGTTTTCCAGAACGACTTCGTGGATGAAGCCGGTCAGCCCGGTCCAATCGTCCTCCGGCAGCGGCGCGGAGAGGGCGAGATGGAAGCTGAAGTTGGGATGTTCCTTCGCGAGTGCCTGGAAATAATCCTCGTAAAAAAGTTCCTGCTTCGAGCGCGCGCCATACCAGTAGCTGATCCGGCGGTCGGTTTTTTCAGTCTCAAACAGATGCGAAAGATGGGCCCGAAGCGGCGCCATGCCAGCCCCGCCTCCGATATAAACCATCTCCTTCTGCGTGGGCTTGATGTGGAAGTCGCCAAAGGGGCCTATGGCGGTCACCACATCTCCCGGCTTCAGGCTGAAGACGTAGCTGGAACCCGCGCCAGGCGGGCAATCCTGGCCAGGAGGCGGCGTGGCGATGCGGACATTGAACCGCAGGGCGCGCTCGGTTTCCTGGTTGCTGGCCACGGAGTAGTTGTTGCGCCGCGTCGCATCGAAATTGCGCGCGACGAGATCGAAGAGGTGGTGCTGCTCCCAGACCTTCGCGTAGGGTTCGGGAACGTCGAAGTCGCGGAACCGGATCGCGTCATAAACCGGGATGTCGAATTGCAGATAATCGCCCGGCGTGAACGCGACGGCTTCGGAAGCATCGAGCGGCTCAAGAACCAGCTCCTTGATGAAGGTCGCCACGTTGCGGTTGCTGGCGACGCGAAAACGATAGGTTTTCTGGGGACGGGCGCCCGCCCCGCCGACGCGGAGCACGTTGAGATGGAGCCGTCCATTGCGTTCCTCCAAAGGATAGGTGGCCAGGCCGCGGCAGATGGGCGCGCGCGCGGGCGACCCATCGGCGAGGTGAAACCGTCCGTTGTGCTTGGGGCATTCGATGATGTCATCCTTGACGAGGCCGTCGGCGAGATGGGTGTTGCCGTGAGTGCAAACGCCGTCGGTGGCGAAGAGCCTTCCCGCTGCGTCGCGAATCAGCGCGTAGGTTTTTTTGCCGTGATCGAACCGAATCACGTCGGCGGGGCCGAGATCGGCCGCGGCGCAAATTTCAATCCAGCCCTCGGCATCCGGCCTGGCGTCGTGGGTTCGGCTGCCGGGGGAAGCCGCCGCCGCGGAAGGCGCGGGCAGTTTACGCTTCACATGGTAGGCAGGATCTTTGAGCTGACGGAAAAGCGTGGGGATGATCTCCCGATAGGATTCCAGAAGACCGGAGTACGGCGGCGGACAATCCTGTTTCACGGCTTCGTGAAGCCTGGGCAGGGCATGGTAGGGAACCAGGGGGAACATGTGATGCTCCAGGTGGTAGTTCATGTTCCAATAAAGATAGCGATGGATCGGATTCAGATACATCGTCCGGCAGTTGAGCCGGTGATCGAGGACGTTCTCGGCGAGTCCGACGTGCTGGGTGATCCCGTAAACCAACTGGAGCCAGGCGCCGTAGATGTTGGGCAGTCCGATGAACATGAGCGGCAGAATGCTGCCCGTCGCGATGGAAAGGCCAATGACGCCCGCGTAGATCAAGACGCAGACGCGGGCTTTGAAATAAATCTTCGGAAATTCCGACTTGGGAATGTAAGTCTTCTCGTCGGCGGTCATCCGTCCCAGGGAGTGCGTCACGATGAGCCGGAAGTATTTTGGCAGGTGTTTAAGGTTGATAAAGGCCATAAGGAGCGCCGCGATGTCGGGCGGCCGGGGGGTGGGGATTTCGGGATCGCGCCCCACGATGATTGTGTCGCTGTGATGGCGCGTATGGCTCCAGCGCCAGACGGTGGATTCGCGCAGGACCATGAAGGAGGCGATTTCGTAAAGGGCGTTGTTCATCCAATCGGTTTTAAACGCCGTGCCGTGCCCGGCC
>JAQTMF010000331.1 GCA_028714515.1 Chthoniobacteraceae bacterium
CGGCGGTTCGCCCGGGAAAACGTGGCGCGGCATGCGGGCGCCTGCCCGGGGATTGCCGAGCATCCAGGCGACAAGGTCCGCGGCGTTGCGGGGAGTGATCGCGAGAAGCGCGAGCGAGACGAGGCCGCGGAGTACCTGCGGGCCGGAATGCACGTCAATCGTCGCATGCCACGCGTTCACGTCGATTTCGAGAATCGTATAGGGCGAGACGATCACGGCGCCGTTGTCCGTCCGGCGGATTTCAAAGCCTGGGCAGGGGGTCTTCACGGCTTGAGCGTGATGTTGCTCTTTCGCTCCGCGTCCATCGCAAGGGCGGTCAGGCAGTTCGGGCAAATGTCGAGCATGATCGCGCCGCAAGGCGTATTGACCGCCACGGCGTCGATTTGAACGACTTCGAATTTCTTCCGAGGTAGGTACGTCGGCACATCGAGCAAGCGGATCGGGGTTTTTCCGGTCTCCCGGCCGCAGAAATCGCAGAATCGTTTTTGCATGGCGTTTAGGGTTTAATTTTCCGCAGTTCGCGGACGGCGAAGGCCCGCAATCCGGCGTTTGGAATCGTGACCGCTTCCGGCGGGATCTGCTCGCGCCAGAAATGGAGCCGCCAGCCACGGCCGCGCTTGAGCATTCCGCCGAAGTGCCAGCCAAGAACGCCGAGGACTTCGACGAGCTTGCCGGTGCGCGCATTCGCGAACGGTCGGCGCGGCTCCAGGGCCTGGGCGCGGGCTTCCGGCTCGCTCGGTTGGAGAGTGAGTTTTGGGGTATCGAGTGTCGTTGCTTCGCTCATTTTGGCCTCAGTTTTGGCCCGGCGGCCCGTCATCGGCCGCCGCAAGCGCAAGTTCGCGCTGCCAGTCAGGCGGGGCCTCCGGACAGTTGTCTGACCTTTGTGAACCCTCGCTTGCCCCGGGCGCCCGGGCGCCCGCGTCAAGCGCGCACGCGTGTATAAGGGCGCGAGCCGCTTCGGCGTCCGCCCAGGCGGCGCGATGCGCCGCGATGATGTCCGCGGCAATGCGTTGGCCGCGGATTGCGTCCAAATCGCCGTCGAATCCCCAAACGACAACGGCCGGCTCCAGTATTGGGCCGCCGTATGGGGCAGGGGCGAGTCGCGCAATGATCCGATTGCGGATATTGGGTCCTTTGCATTGGGCCGAATCCGTTTGGCGTTGGTTGCCTTTGGCGTCGTATTCGTCCGCCGATTGCATCGACTCCGCTTTGGGCATGGATTGGGCGAGCCTTTCGGCCCGTTTCAGGTATCGACGGCGCGGGCCTTGATCCTTCATTGGGCGATGTCCGGCGTTCCAATCGGCCTTTTCGGCGAGAATGGACCCTTCGTTTTCGACCGTCATCCGGACCAATCGGGAAGGCTTGGCGCGGCGAATGGACCGAATCCGCCGAAGGTCGCCCATCGGCCGGCTGATATGGAGGCCCTTTACGGCGTCGTAAAAGTCGCAAAGGACACCCGGGCCGGCTTCGGAAATGATTCGGTCCAAATCGGCCGGCTTCATTGGATATTTTACAAACTCCCGGATGTTCTGGATTGGGCCGGAATCGTCCCAATGGACGCCGAATACTCTCCAAAGCTTCTTCCGCAGCTTGCCTCGGCGCTTTTTGGACATCGATTGGGGCTCCGTCACCAGACAATGGGAATGGATATGGGCGCCGATTCGGCCCGTTTCGGGGTTCCATTGGGGCGAGCCGAATTCGGTCGCTGCCCATTGCATCCGAATCCCGAACCGTTTGAACGTGGGATGCGCGGCCAGCTTGGACAGCCGGCGATGGAAAGCCTGGATGGCCTCGCGCAGCGGAGCCGGGTCGATGTCCACCCGCTGGCCGCGGGTGATCGTGTACATGTGGCAATGCTCCGCGCCGTAGCAGTCGGCGAAGTGTTCCACGTCCCGGAGCATCTTCGCGCGCTGTTGGGCGGCATGGGCCGGGAAGAAGTTCACCCGGCGCGTTGCCGGCAAGGGAAGGATGGCGCCCGAAAAGAGCCCAATAACCGTACACCGGTCCGCCCAATCCTCCCCATAGTAGAACCGGCCACCTCGACATTCGAGGGCCTTGGCGATTGCCACAGTGGCCTGGTCCGCTTGTTCCCGGCGTTCCCGCGCCTTCACATAGGCTGCATCCGGGATGAATCGGCCGGTTTGGTTCGCGCACACTTCCCGATAGTCCAATTCCCTTTGGACGTTTTGGGCGATTTCGGACCGGGATTCGATAGGATTGGGCGAGAACTCGACGCCGTCCCGGTCGAAATCCTCGGAAAGATCGAGCGGCGGCCGCGGGCCGATAATTTTGGGCGGATGGGCTGCTTCCCGGATCCGGCGCCACCATGCACTTTTGCCCAGCGCCGCTAGCTGTTGGTCTTGACCTGGCTGCCGGTGTTCTTGTCCGTGAGGCGCTTGACCAGGAGCAGGGCGGCGTCCCGCTTGGCGCCGGAGATCTTGGAGCTCACGCCCCAGCCCTGAACCACGCCTCCTATCCCGCCGTCCTGATCTCCCTTCTCCCCCGGGATGGTCGGGAAGGTCGTCCAACCCAGCTCCTTGACGAACTCGGGACCGATCTGATTTTTCCAGGTC
>JAQTMF010000332.1 GCA_028714515.1 Chthoniobacteraceae bacterium
CTCCGATGCCGTGCAGGTCGGCCAGATGGTCCTCGCCATCGGCAACCCGCTGGGATTGCAGGAAACGGTCACGCAGGGAATCATCAGCGCCAGGGGGCGGCGCGGCGGCAGCGAGGCGGCGAATGAATTTTTCCAGACGGATGCGCCGATCAATCTCGGAAACTCCGGCGGTCCGCTCGTCGATATGCGCGGGCAGATCATCGGGGTGACGAATTCCGTCGCGGCGCCGGCGTTGAACTCAGGCATCCAAAGCACGGGCATCGGCTTCGCCATTCCCTCGAACACCGTGCGGCGCGTCTTCGAGAGCATTCGCGACAACGGGCGCTTCATCCGGCCATGGTTCGGGGCGGTCATGCAGGGGATGACGCCGCAGCTTGCCCAGCAGCTTGCGATGCCGGACGCCTCGGGCGCCCTGGTTTTGCTGATTTATCGCGGCTCTCCGGCGGAGCGGGCGGGCTTGCAGCCGTACGACGTGGTGACGGAATTCAATGGGCACGCCATCCGGGACCAGGTCGATTTGCGGAACCGCGTGGCGGAGACGAACATTGGCCAGAAAGTGAGCATTCGCGCGCGCCGCGCGGGGAAGGATCTGGAATTGCAGGCCGTGATCACGGCCGAGCCGGGGGCGTGAAGTCCGGGGGCGGCGCGGCGGCGGCTTGCGTGTTTTTCACAAGGCGCGCTTGTTTCGCCGCTTGAAGTGTGAGACAAGGGGGCTAAATTCTTCGCCCGTGTCCGCGCCAGCCTCCCCACCGATCCCCCGCCAGCCGATCGGCACGACGTTCGTTGTTGCAATCAGCGTGCTCGGCGCGTTTGCCATCCTTCAACTGATCGCCGTGGTTTGGCGTTACATCCCCCTGGCGCGGCAGCAGGCCGCGGAACCTTCCCCTCTCGCCGCGGAGCAGCCCCGGCCCGCCCCGGTTGCGCCCGCGCCGCAGGCTCCCTTCCGTCCCGACGCGCAGAAAAACACCCAGAATTTGCAAAAAGCCAGCCGGTTTCTGGCCGATGCCGACCACAACGCGCACATCGGAGAATACGAGGCGGCGCTGAAGTCCCTCGATGAGGTGGAGGCCATTTCGCCGGGCGATCCCGCCGCCCTATGGATCAGGGCGCAGGTTTTGGAAAGGATGGATCAGCCCGCCGACGCCGTGACGGCTCTGCGAAACGCCTTGAAATATCCCTCCCTGATACCGGCCAACCGCGCGCAAATCGAAAGAAAAATCGACCAGCTTTCGCGTTATCTTGCCTCGACGGGGCAACCCGCGCCAGCGGAAACCGCCGCTCCCGACGCTTCCGCCTCCGCGGAGGAGCCGGCGGCGCCGGTGCGCGATGAGGTGGGCCTGCAGCCTGGCTCGACGTTTGGAATCGTCGATGCGCGGTTGAAGGATGGGGACAAGCCCGGTTTGAAAAAGCTGCAGGTCGCGGTGCAGGTCCGGCCTGGCGTGAAGATCGATCCCGCGCAGGTGCAAATGGCTGTTTATTTCTACGACGACACCGAGGACGGCGACATCCAGCCCACGGAATCCAAGGTGACTCCCCAGTGGATCAGCCCGCCGGTCGATTGGGCCGACAACATGCCGGAAATCCTCGAGGTGATCTACTCGCTGCCCGACAGCGACCTGCCCGGGAGCGCGGCATCCAACGGCGCTTCCGGCAGAAAATATCACGGCTTTGTCGTGGGCGTGTACTATAACAAGGAACTGCAGGACTTCCGTTCCGAACCCGGCGATTTGCAAAGAAAATTCCCGCTTCCGCTTTACATGAAAGAGAGCAACGACGCCGGCCAATGAAGATCCTGATTGTTGATGACGAACCCGGGCTGGCCTCCGGACTGGCGCAGTGGCTGGTGGAAAACGGCTGGGACACTCCCGGCGTGGCGGTCTCCAGCGGCGAGGCGATGGAATGGGCGAATCAAAACGGGCGCGTGGACGTGCTGGTGAGCGACGTGGTTCTCCCGGAATCCGACGGATTCACCCTGCGGGAAACACTCGTGGCGCGCTTTCCGAAAATGAAGACGATTTTCATCTCCGGATATGATCTCTCCGAACATGCCGGGCGCATGGAGGGAGGTCTGTTCCTGCCCAAGCCAGTGACCGGAGAGGCGCTGGACGACGCCATCCGGCGGCTTTTCGAGCCCGTTGCCGAGCCGCCTCACCAGGCTCCGGAGGCCGTTCCGATTGTTCCTCAAGCCGTGGCGGAGACAGCCGCGGCTCCGCGTCCGGTGGCGGTTGCGGTGACGGCGCCAAAAGCCGTTGCCGTTGCGAAAGCGGCTGCTCCCCGGGTTGCGGTCTCTCCACCCAAGGCCTCGCCGGCGCCAAAAGTCGTGCCTGCCGCCGCGCCGAAAGCCACGCCGGTCTCCGCATCAAAGGCCGCTCCGCGGCCTGTTCCGGCGGCCGCGCCAAAAACGGCGCATCCGCCCGGGCCGCTGCACGTTGCCGTGCCCGGCTCCGAAAAGGAACTGCCTCCGGATGAACTCGTCGGCACGACAGTGGGAAATTACCGGATCGAAGCGCGCATCGGGCAGGCCTCCCAGGGGCCGATTTATCGCGCCCTGCAAACGAACATGGCCCGCCAGG
>JAQTMF010000333.1 GCA_028714515.1 Chthoniobacteraceae bacterium
CAGAACATCACGGCCTTTGCAGCCTTCCAGGGAGTGCCGATGCCGTGGTATCCCGTCCAGCGGGCGTTCCGCGCCACCCTTGCGCTCGGCGACGGACGCGTTCTCCCGAGCCGCGGTGCCATGCCGCCCGGCATCAACCTCTCGCGATGGCTGGAGCAGCGGAACCTCCACCCCCGCTATGACGTTGCCGCCGATCTCTCCACGCCGATCCAGTTGGATCAATACAAAGGGGACGACATCGCCCGCGCCCGCAAAAACGCCGCCGTGCGCGGCACTGCGGAAGTCGAGCTTCGGCGCATCGTCGTCCTCCATGAATTTCCGCTCCAAGAAGGCGCGGTGTTCACCCAGGAAACCCAGCGGTTCACCGTTCGCAAGGTAACCTACTCGCAAGAGCGCCTGTCGGTGGAGATCATGCGGGAGGACATCAACCTGTTGCTCCGGGGGGAAAACACCGGGAGCCGTTGTATCGGCCGCTTTGTCCTCATCAACGAACCGCGTCACGAGTATGTGGAAGCCGCCGGCAGCGGCATGAACGGCGGCTTCTCGGCCGTAAACTACGCACAAGCCGTGGAGGAGGTGAACTATGAACCCCAACGCCGGACCGGCCGCGAAACCCCCATTCGCTTCACCGCAGACTGGCTCCGCGATGCGCGGCTCCTGCTCATCGACAGCGAAATCGGCGGAACGCTGCGCATCCCCTTTGCCTTCAACTCCTTTGATCTTATTCCATAATATGCTTCTCCACCTCCTCAAAAAAGACTTCGTTCACCTGCGGCTCTGGCTCGCGCTCACGTGGGCGGCGTGGGGTCTGCTCCTCTTGCACCCCTTCCTGGGCGCGGACAGCATCTTCCGCAGCACGGCGTGGCTCCTCCTCGTCAACGGCGCGGGATGGATGATGACGCTGCTCACGCTCGCGCGGTTGATCCATCTCGACCCGCTGGCCGGGTCCGATCAATTCCTCGCCGTGCGGCCCGTCTCGCGCGGAATGCTCATCGGCTCCAAGCTCCTCTTCATGGGGATGTTCCTGCTTCTGCCCCTCTTCGTCATCCGCGTTCTCCATATCGCGCTCCTCAGGCTGGATCTGAGCGCAACGGACTACTTGCTGCTCATCCCGGGCCTGCTGCTTCCGCTCACCGCCGCCCATCTCCTCTTTCTCCTGCCCTCCGTCTTCACGCGCCGCACCGCCGGCACCGTGCTCGTATTGGTCGGCGTTGCGATTCTCGGATTCTTCCTCGTCCTCGGCGCAAACCGCACCGCCGCGGCCGGAGGCGCTCCGGTTCAACCCGAATGGATCCATCTCACCGCCAGCCGGTTCTACATCGTGCTCGCCGTCTTCATCGGCTGCGCCGCGTGGGCCATCGTGCGCTTCGCCACCACGCGCCGCTGGGTCCACCCCGCGCTCGCCGCAATCAGCGCCATCGCGCTTTCCCTCGCCGCGATGCGTTACTGGCCCGTCAACTTCGTCCACGCACTCAACCCGAAAAGCCTCGCCGCACCGGCCGCCGAACAACCGGACGAGGGCGTCCTCAAGCTCGTCCCCACGCGCGCGATCAACAACGGCAAAGCATGGGCCACCACGCACCAAGACAACAACGTCCGCATCGAAACCGTGGCGGCACCTCTCCAACTGGAAGGCCTGGGCACGCCCTGGTTCTCCAGGCAGGACGCGTTTCACTCCACCGCCCGGTTTGAAAACGGCAGCACCCGCGAGAGCCACGGGGCTCCCTATTGGTCGCCGGAGGAAACCGAACCCCTGCGGGACGCGGCGGCCGGAATGCTAGGCTTCTCCGTCCCGGAGGATATCCTGCGCGGTTTCGTCGAAAGACTCGACGCACACCTCGATGTCTTCCGGATGCATGCCGACGCATGGGACCAGGCCAAAACGCAATCGCCGCTCGCCTCCATCGAGGGACAAGCCACCCTCACCCTCGCGCGTCCCAAAGTCCTCCACGTCCTCCCTCTGCGCCCCGGCGCCAGCGCCACCAACCGGCACACCCGCTATACCATCCGCCAGGTTTCACAATACCCGGAGCGCGTCACACTCAAGATTACCATCGAATCGGCGCGCGTTCCGCTGCGTGGAGAAATCACCTCCGAGCAGGCGCGCGACACCCTCTTCCTCGTCGCCAATCCCACGAGCCGCACCTTCTTCCTGACCGGCGGCGGCAGCGGCAACTCCGGCGGCGTCGGCTTCTACAGCCTGAGCGAAAAAACCTTCTCCGTGGACTGCCCCTCGCCGGGGAACGCCATCGAGCAACTTCGCCTCTACATCATCACCGCCGAGACCGCCCGGCAAGTCAGCCTGCCCTTCCGCCTCAGGGGAACCGAGCTGCCGTAAGCGCGCCCTCAATGGCGGCGCGCGGCCGCGATTTGCTGGTAAGTGCGGAAGCCGCCCGGCAGATTCGTGGGGTGGAACCCGTTTTGCAGCAGAATGCGCGTCGCGTAATACGCCCGCTGGCCCACCCCGCAATAAACCTGGATCTCGCCCTCCCTCGGCAGTTCTTCAAGACGCGAGCGCAGCTCGTTGAGCGGAACGTTGAGCGCCCCCGGGATGTGCCTCTCCTCAAA
>JAQTMF010000334.1 GCA_028714515.1 Chthoniobacteraceae bacterium
TCATGCCGAGAAGTTTGCGGAGCAGCGGCGTCATGGGCGAAGTGGCGTGCGCGCGGGGATTTCTATTCCGAAGTGCATGGGCGAAAGGAGGTGGCTACCCGACGGTGGGCACGGCGGCGAGGAGCTTGCGCGTGTAGGGGTGCTGCGGGTCGGCGTAGAGGGCTTCGGCGGAGGCGCTCTCGACGATTTTCCCGTGGTACATCACCAGCACGTGGTTGCTGATGTGTTCGACGACGGCGAGGTCGTGGGCGATGAAGAGGTAGGTGAGGCCGAGTTCTTCCTGGAGGTCCTGGAGGAGGTTGACGATTTGCGCCTGTACGCTGACGTCGAGCGCGCTGACGGGTTCGTCGCAGACGATGAATTTCGGTTTCACGGCCAGGGCCCGGGCGATGCCGATCCGCTGCCGCTGGCCGCCGCTGAATTCGTGGGGGTAGCGGGTCATCATTTCCGGCGCGAGCCCCACTTGCCGCAGGAGACCGGCCACGCGCTCGCGCCGGTCGGCCCGCGTCATTTCGGGGAAGTGGATTTCCAGCGGTTCGGCGATGATGGAGAGGATCGAAAGGCGTGGGTTGAGCGAGCCGAACGGGTCCTGGAAGATCATCTGCATCTCGCGCCGCAGGGGGCGGAAGGCGCGCTGCGAGAGGGGCAATATCTCGCGCCCGTTGTAGCGGATGCTCCCGCCGGTGGCCGGGGTCAGTTTGAGGACGGTCCGCCCGAGGGTCGTTTTGCCGGAGCCGCTCTCGCCGACGAGCCCCACGGTTGTTCCTTCTTCCACGGCGAAGCTGACGTCATCGACGGCCTTGACATCGCCGGTATGCCGCCGGAGAAGCCCGGTGGTGACGGGGAACCAGGTGCGCAGGTTGGTGACTTCGAGCAGCGGCATGTTGAAAGCGATGGGTGCCCTTTACTTTGCCGCGTGCAGGAACGCTGTCAATGGGCTCGTGGCGGAAGCGCAATCCTGGCGCTCGGCGAGGCCTATTTCGTAGGCTTCGCGGCCCGCCTCGACGGCTTTGCGGAAGGCGCGCGCCATGCGCACGGGGTCGGCGGCGACGGCGATGGCGGTGTTGATGAGGACGGCGTCGGCTCCCATTTCCAGGGCTTCGGCGGCTTGGCTGGGCGCTCCCAGGCCCGCGTCCACGACGACGGGGACGGTGGCTTGTTCCAGGATGATCTCGATTTGCGCCCGCGTTTCGATGCCCCGGTTGCTCCCGATGGGGGAGCCCAGGGGCATGACGGTGGCCGTTCCCACTTCCTGGAGCCGTTTGGCCAGGACGGCGTCGGCGTTGATGTAGGGGAGCACGGTGAAGCCTTCTTTTACGAGGATTTCGGCGGCTTTGAGGGTTTCGATCGGATCGGGGAGGAGGTAACGGGGGTCGGGGTGGATCTCCAGTTTGATCCATTTGGGCATCCCGGCGGCGGCGGCCAGGCGGGCTAGCCGGACGGCTTCCTCGGCGTTGATGGCTCCGCTGGTGTTGGGCAGGATGAGATAGCGCTTGGGATCGACGAAATCGAGGATGTTGGCGAACGGATCGGCCTGGCCGGAAAGGTCGGCGCGGCGAAGGGCGACGGTGACGATTTCGGTGCCGCTGGCATCGAGTGCGGCGGCCATGGCGGGATGCGAGGAAAATTTGCCGGTGCCAACGAGGAGGCGCGATCCGAAGGCGCGTCCCGCGATGACAAGTTGGGTGGAGTCCTGTGTCATTTTATGGAAAGTGAAAAGTATCAGGCCGCGGGGGATTTCCAATCGCAAACGCATCTTTCTGTCTTGCGCGGCGCGCGGGGGCTCTTACCTTAAAGGTGTGCGAGATTTTCCGTCATCGTCGCTGGGGCTGGAGGGGGCGCTGCTTATCGCGCACCCCACTTTGCTTGATCCCAATTTCCGCCGGACGGTTCTCTACCTGGTCTCCCACGATGCGGAGGAGGGGGCGCTGGGGATTGTGCTGAACCGCGCCATGGATAAAACGGTCAAGGATTTGCTGGCGCTGCCCGATCTGGGGGCGCTGGGGGCCATCCCGGTGTTTTCGGGCGGTCCCGTGAGCCGCGACCGGATGACGTTCGCGGTGTTTGAGTGGGAGCGGGAGACGCAGACGGTGGTTTGCCGCCTGAATGTGGACTTGGAGGAGGCGAAGGAGCTGGCGGAGGAGGGGGAGGCGGTGGTGCGCGCGTTTGTGGGCTACGCGGGGTGGTCGGGCGGCCAGTTGGAGGCGGAGCTGGAGCAGAAGGCCTGGGTGGTTCAAAAGCCGGACCGCGAGGTGCTGGACCCGGAGTCGTGCAAGCGGATGTGGGCGGCGACGATCCGCAATTATGGTCCGTGGTTCCAGTTGTTGGCGGAGGCCCCGGATGATCCGTCGCTGAATTAGGCCGTGTTCACGAATTCAAGACGATGAGGAAAAGACAGGGATGAATTAGGAATCCAGGAAACCAGGAAGGAGAGAAGTTGCCGGGGAATCAAAACTCTGTTTCCTGGCTTCCTGGTTTCCTAATTTTTTAGTGAATTCGTGAACAGGCCCTAGGGCGGGACCGGTTGATCGAAGGCCTTTCCGCGTATCGGCTTGATC
>JAQTMF010000335.1 GCA_028714515.1 Chthoniobacteraceae bacterium
GGTCTGGCGCAGGGTGTAAGCATCCACGCTCCGGCTCTTGACGCCTCGCAACATCCGTCGGTAGATGGTCAGCGCGTCGCCCGTGAGCGCCGGGATGACTTCCGGCTTGGGGCTGTTGATACCATCCCGAATTTTGCGGCGATCTTCTTCCGTGATGTTGACCGCGGTTTCGGATTCGAGGATGTCGATCTCCTGGGCGTTGCTGAAGAGTTCCCAAATGGGGATCGGCACTTCGGGTTGCGGATCGCCGCCGCCGTTGTCGTCGAGCTTGGGAATCTGGTAGCTGATTTTTGCAGTCGGACTGCGGTCCTCGATGCAGTTGCCGGCGAAGCCGGCCGTCTTCAGCTCCTGGATTAGCGGCATCATGCCGGCTTTGGGTCCCTCGAATTCGTAGATAGTTTCGTCGCCGGTCGTGGGGCTGAAACGGATTTCGCGGCGCGTCCAGGTGGGGCTGGCTTTTCCGGCGATAGTGGTTAATGGCATGATGCGTGAAAGGTTTGTCAGGCGCCCGGGATGCCCAGGGTGCCGCCGGTGCCAGGGGCGAGCTTGAGCGCGAGCCTGATCAATTCCTGTTTCATGGCGATCGTGGCGGCGAGGTGCAGACGGGAGACTTGTAGGGTTTGATCGGCAACGCTGTTCACCAGGCTGCCGTTGCGGCCGAGGAAATTGCCGATGCCGACCAGGGCGTCCGTGGGAATGTCGTGGCGGCCGGGCTTGTCTTCCTTGACGGGGAGTCGATCAAAGCCGGGCGGGCCTTTCTCACGATTTTTGCGTTCGGCGCGGGCGGCGTCCTGGGCGGCGGCCAGTTCCCTCGCGTCCTTTAGCTGCCGTTGTTCTTCCTCATCCGCAGCCAGGGCACCCGGTCCCCGCAATTCACCCCGCATGATGGCGAGGCTGGTTTTCATCAAGCTCTTGAGCTTTTGGGTGTCCTCCGGGGTCAAGTCAGCACGGGTCGCGAGCAACTTTTTGCTGTACTGATACTGCTTCTTGGAGGTGTCGTAGCGGTTTTGCCTGGCTTCGCTGGTTTCGGCAGTCTGGGCCCCCAACTCAGAGCCGAGCTGCCTGGTTTTATTCACGAAGGCCATGATGGCATTACCGGCAAACACGATGGCGGGGGCGAGCTCAACCATGAGCAAATTTTTGAGGATCGTGAACCGATCGCCGATGTCATCGAGGGAATCGATCATTTCCTGGCTCATGAACTTCGCGTCGGATTTGAATCCCTCGTAGAACGCGGCGAGGAGGTTGCGCGCGGATTTGCCCCCGACCTTTTCCGCGTCCACGGAGGTCTGCGCGGTCGCGCCGCTACCGAAGGCCTTTACGATTTTGTCGAAGAAAGCCATCGTGCTCAGGCCCGAGATTTCTCCGCCGCTGAAACCCAGACGGCCAAAGCTTTTGGCTTCCTCGCCCTTGGGGTCCTGAACTGCGGCGGACCGGTTCTTCGTCATGCTGTCGATGAACTTGAAGAGGTCGTCTTCCGAGCCGCCCGCCAGGCGCGCGGCGTTGGCGCGTTTTTGAAACCATTCCACGTTTACCTGCAGGGCGGTGGAGACGTCGTTGAGGTGGGACGCAAAATCAATTGTCTGGCGGCTGAGGGAGGCGATCGCGCCCACCGTGAACGCGCCGGCGATCGCGTTTTTCAGGCCGCCGAAGGCGGCGCCAAATTTGTCTTTGCTGGCGTGCGCGCGGCGCATCATGGCGTCGAAGCCAGAGCCGTCGCCGCCTAGCTCTGCTACTAACTTTAAGCCGGGCATTGTTCCCCTTCACCCGGTTGAGGGTTGATGGTTGAGAGTTGGTCTAACGCGGCGAATGCCGCGGAGTTGGCGGCCGCTTCGGCGCGGTCGGCAGGGGTGAGCAGGCGCAGGATGCCGTCGGCTTCGGCGAGTTTGAAATAGTCGGCGAGGGCTTTGCTGAGGGGCATGTCCAGGGCTTCGGCTTCGGCGTAGCCGAGTCGGGTCATCAAAGTGATCTTGAGGTTTTGCGCCCAGTCGCCGGCGACTTCTCCGCTGCCGGGCTTCAGCTCTACGTAATCGGGTTCGCTCAAAGATTCGGCGAGGTACTTGGCGAAGAGTTCGGCGGCGGGTTTAAGGTCAATGAAGCCAACTTTCTTGCCCCACTTCGTGATTTGTTTGAAACAGTCTTTTTGCTCGATGAAGGCCAAAAAGTCGGCGTGACGCATCGAACAAATGAGGATGCCGAGCAAACAATCGTCGCGGGAGGCCGCCGCGGACGGAGTGGTGGAGTGATGGAGTGTTGGAGTGTTGGGCTGCGTGGCGAAGCTGCATGAAAATCTCTGCATCAATAGCCAGTGGCCCAGGCTGAAAGGGCGGAGGCGGAGGCCGAGGATCCGGTAAGGATCGGGGATCGCGGCGAACGCATACCCGATGGGGAGGTTAGTCCCCGTGGCGGTGGTCGGCCCGGCTGGTTGAACGGTGGCTTCCATTCATGCCGGGATTTACGCGGAGGCAACGGCAGTGATGCCGGCGCGCAGGCGCAGGGGCAAAGTGATTTGGGCGGCTTCCGTGTTGCCACCGCTGACTTTCGGGCCGGCT
>JAQTMF010000336.1 GCA_028714515.1 Chthoniobacteraceae bacterium
AGAAGGGAGCTGGCGTCAAGGGAAAGTTGGGAAAATTTGCGGGGACACGAATGGCATCGGAGGCCGCCTGCGCGGCGGGAACGCGAGGGCCGCGCCGGATCGAATCCAGTTTGACAAATGCCGCCGCGGCCCGCGATGAATGGCCGCCCGATGACAGCCTCCCTTCAATGCTCGCGCGAACTTTGGTATGACGAACCCGCCGGTCTGGATTGGAACCGCGCGCTGCCGCTCGGTTCCGGTCGGCTCGGCGCGATGGTTTTCGGCAACGTCGCTGCGGACCGGCTCGCCCTCAATGAGGACGCCGTCTGGAGCGGCGGTCCGCGGAATCGCAACAACCCCGACGCCCTGCGCCTGCTGCCGGAAATCCGGCGGTTGATCGACGAGGGCCAGCTTGCCGCCGCCCACGCGCTCGCTGCGGACGCCCTCGCGGGGACGCCGGACATCATGCGCTTCTACGAGCCGCTGGCGGACGCGCTCCTGTTTTTCGACCACGGCTGCACCCCCGCCGCGACAGCGGATTCGCTGGCGAATGCGCGGGCTGAGGTCGCGGAAATCGTTCCGTGCGGCTATCGTCGCTGGCTGGACCTGGGTTCCGCCGTGGCCGGCGTGGAATATGCGCTGGATGGCGTAAAATACCGGCGGGAGCATCTGGCCAGCGCGCCCGATGCGGTGGTGGCGGTCCGCATCGCGGCAGACAGGCCGGGAAGAATCTCCTTCCGGCTTCGCCTCGACCGGGGCGAGCCGGACAACTACGCCACGCGCTACCTCGATACGATCCGGGCCTTCGACCGGCAGGGCCTGGAGCTCTCCGGGCGCACGGCGGGAGCGGACGGCGTCCGTTTTTCCGCTGCCGTGGCCGTGCGCGCCTCGGGAGGCAGCGTGACGACGATTGGCGACACCGTGGTGGTGCGGGATGCGGATTCCGTCCTGATCGCCGTCGCCGGCGCGAGTTCATTCCGCGAGAGCGATCCCGCGGGAGCCGCGGTGCGGGCCGTGCGCGCGGCGTTGGAAAAAGGCTGGGAGGCTCTGGTTGCCTCGCACGAGGCCGAACACCGCCGCTATTTCGATCGCGTCGCGCTGCGCCTGGGCGGTGGGGCGGACGCCGGGGAGGCGCGCCGACTTCCAACGGATCAACGGCTCGAGCGGATGCGCGAGGGGGTGGACGATCCGGATTTGCTGGCGCTCTATTTCGACTACGGCCGCTACCTGCTCATCGCGTCCAGCCGTCCGGGCAGTCTGCCGGCCACGCTGCAGGGGATTTGGAATCAGGATTTCAGCCCTGCCTGGGGCTCGAAGTGGACGATCAATATCAACACCGAAATGAACTACTGGCCCGCGGAGACCTGCAATCTCGCGGAATGCCACACGCCGCTCTTCGATCTGCTCGAGCGGATGGTCGAGCCCGGGACGCGCACGGCGCAGGCCATGTATGGGTGCCGCGGTTTCATGGCGCACCACAATACCGACATCTGGGCCGACACGGCGCCGACCGACCGCAACATGGGCGCCTCCTACTGGCTCATGGGAGCCGCGTGGCTCTCGTTGCATCTGTGGGAGCACTTTGCTTTCTCCGGCGACCGCGCGTTCCTCCAGCGCGCCTGGCCGATCTTTCGCGAGGCGAGCCGTTTTTTTCTTGACTATCTCGTTCCCGACTCGAAAGGGCGGCTGGTGGTGTTTCCCTCCTCGTCCCCGGAAAACGTCTATCGCCTGCCCAATGGCGAATGCGGCACGCTTTGCGCGGGCACGACGATGGATGGTGCGATCCTGGACCTTCTTTTCCGCCGCGCCCGCAAGACCGCGGAAATCCTGGACGTCGAACCCGAACTCCGCGTGGAAATCGAGTCGGCACGACTGCGGCTTCCACCCCTGGCCATCGGCGGCGCGGGACGCATCCTGGAATGGCCGGAGGACTACGAGGAGGTCGAGCCGGGGCACCGCCACGTCTCCCATCTTTTCGCCCTGTTTCCCGGCGATCAGATTTCTCCCGCCCAAACGCCCGCGCTGGCGGCGGCCGCGCGCAGGACGCTCGATCATCGCCTTTCCCACGGCGGCGGTCATACCGGCTGGAGCCGCGCGTGGATCATCAATTTCTGGGCGCGCCTCCTCGACGGCGAAAAATGCCTGGAAAATCTCCGCGCGCTCCTCGCGAAATCGACGCTTCCCAATTTGTTCGACGATCACCCTCCCTTCCAGATCGACGGCAATTTCGGCGGCGCGGCCGGGCTCGCCGAGATGCTCCTGCAAAGCCACGAAACCGCTGCGGATGACGACGGCGCGGCTTTGCCCATCCTCCATCTGCTGCCGGCACTGCCCGGCGCGTGGCGCCAGGGCGCGGTGCGCGGACTCCGGGCCCGCGGCGGTTTCGAGGTCGATGTCTCGTGGCAGGACGGAAACCGTGCCGCGGTGGAAATTCGCTCCGCACGCGGCGGCGCTTTTTTTCTGCGGATGGGCGCAAATCCGGCGACGCAGCGGATCGCGATTCCGCCCGGCGAGTCGTGGCGCGCGTAAATCCTGGATCCGCCGCAGGGTGCGGCGATGGCGGGCGAGCA
>JAQTMF010000337.1 GCA_028714515.1 Chthoniobacteraceae bacterium
ACTTCCGCGTCGCGGAGCCGATGGCCGAGGCGGCCGACGCCGGGCTCAAAGACGACGCCTTGCGCGAAATGGCCCAAGCCGCCGGCGGGCGCTACTTCCCGTTTGCCGGGGCGGCGGCCCTCCCGGACGAACTCGCCAAATCCATGCGGGACGCGCGTTTCTCGGGAATGAAACCGGTGGACATGGAGATCTGGGACAACCCCCTGCTCCTGGCGTTGATCCTCGGGCTTCTGACAGCGGAATGGATGATCCGCCGCCGGTCCGGTTTGGCATAAAAAATCGTATGAACTCTCATCCTCCAATGCATGATGCCGGGCGGGGATTTCCTCTCGACGAAATCGCGGGCGGTCTCGAAGAGATCGAACGGCTTTCGCGCCGCCGCTTCCTGGGGGCGGGCGCAAAAGCCGCCGGAGCGCTGCTTGCAGGGGCCTTCCTGGAATTCCTGGGCGTCGCCTCCGCCCGCGCCGACAAGACGGTGGAGACCGGCAAATTCATCTTCCCCCGTCTGGCGTTTTCCACTGTCGACGGCAGCCGGAAGCTCTGGAACATCAGCCCCGAAGGCGACGCCATCCTGCGCCGGGAACTCAAGCGGCTGACCAACATCAACGTCAGCATGGACCCCAAGGTCGTCCGGCTGGGGGACTTCGACGAGATGTGCCTGAACCCCTTTGTATTCATGACCTCTGGCGGGGCCTTCCAACTGCCGGATGACGAGGAGAAAAACCTCCACGAATTCCTGGAACGCGGCGGCTTCATCCTGGCCGACGATTGCGTGGGAACCACCCCGCAAACCCGCGACGCCTTTTTCCGGTGTTACCAGGGCCTTATCAACAAGCTCTACCCCGACAACCCGATGCGGAAGATCCCCTCCGATCACGAGATCTTTCACAACTACTTTGACTTTCCCGAGGGCTGCCCGCACATGCAGGGAGTCCCCCACGGAGCCTACGGCCTGTTCGAACCCGTGACGGGCCGGATCATGACGTGGTTGAGCCCCGGCGACATCCACTGCGGATGGACCTGCCGCTTTTGGGAAATGGAAAAGAACACGCAGGCCATCAAAATGGGCATCAACATCATCATCTACTTCCTGAGCCATTGATATGATTGCGCGTCTGCTCACTCTCCTTTGCCTTGGCCTTCTTGCCGCCGCTCGGCCGGCCGCCTCCGCGCCGCCTCCCCCTCAAACCTACGCATTGCTGGTGGGGGGACTCGCGGGCAAAGCGCCCTACGACCACTGGTACGAAGACTGGCTGGGCCGCTTCCAAACCCACCTCACCCGGGCCGCCGGGGTGCCGCCCGGCAACATCACCGTCCTTTCCGGCACCGGCGCGAGAGCCGATGCGGTCACCGCCGCCCTTGGCGGCTTTGCGCAACGGGTCAAGCCGCAGGATCAGTTCATCCTCTTCCTCGTCGGCCACGGCGAAATCGGCGGCCCGGCGCCCGCCCTGGTACTGCCGGGGCCGGATCTGACCGCTTCGCAACTGGCCGCCGCCCTCAAAGCCATCACCTCCCACAACCAGGTGATCCTGAACTTCAGCGCCAGTTCAGGCGATTTTCTCGCGGCGCTCGCCGCGTCCAACCGCATCAACATCACCGCCACGAGCCCCACCGAAAGCGAGGAACCGGTCTTCGCGGAATTCTTCCTGCGCGGGCTGGAATCCAAACGCGCGGGGGCGGGACAGGAAGGCTCGATCACTCTTCTCAACGCCTACAACTGGGCCGCCCGCGAAACCGCCCTGTGGATTGCTCGCTGGACACAAATCGACGGCAAAACCCTGCGCGACAAAACGTGGAAAGCCAGCGGCAGGGAAACCATCGAGATCTTCGAGAAGCTCTACCCCAGCCTTTCCTCGCGCAAACTCGACCCCTCCAGCAACCGCAAAGCCGAAGACGCCGCCGTCGAACTCCTGCCGCCCAACGGCGAAGTCACCAAGGAATGGTCCGGCCGCCGCGTGATCGACGAGCATCCGATGATCGAGGACTGCGGCAAGGAAGTCGGCGTTACGGTCCTTGGGGAAAAGGGACTCCAGCCCATCGCGGGCGAAAAACCCAAAGATCCCGGCTATCTTGCCGCGCATACCATCCTTGGCAAACCTGCCTCCCCCGATCCATGAAGCCACCGCTTTTCCCTCTCGCGCTTGCCGCGTTGTGCCTCGCCCCGGCTCTCTCGCCGTTGGCGGCCCGCCCGGCGGTTCCGCTCTACTGCGACATGGCATCCTACGCGCCGCTCGAACTGGCCTGGAGCCTGAACAGCGAGCTGCGGCAAGTGGCCAACGTCTTCCCACACCCGGTCTTGCCCCGGCGCGCGCTGCTGCCCACCGGTGTGGGATTGTATTCAACCGATGACGGCGGGCGAACCTGGAACGCCATCCCGCAAGCCTCGGCCGACAAAGTGGGCGCCATCCAGCGCGTCGCGTTTCATCCGGTCGAGGCGGGGACCTTTTACCTCGCCTCGCGAACCAAGGGCATCTGGGTCACCTCCGACGGCGGGAAAAGCTTCCGGCAGGCCGGTTCGGCGACGGGTGGCATGGCCGCCGACC
>JAQTMF010000338.1 GCA_028714515.1 Chthoniobacteraceae bacterium
CAAGTCGGCAATGTGGTCCGCGTGCGTGTGAGTGAGGAAAATGTAACGGAGTTTCAGACTCTCGGAGGCAAGGATGCTGAGCAACGGCCGGGCATCGGCGCCGGTGTCGAAGGCGGCGGCGAAACGGCTCGGCGCATCCCACACGAGGTAGCTGTTCACCGTCATGTCGTCGAAGGTGGTATTCGACATGGCAAAGCCACGCGCGAAGACGGGATGCTCAGGATACCATTCCCGGCGGGCCAGGGCCAGGAGGGCGTCACCGTCGAGACCAAGCACCCGGGCGACGGGCCGCAGCGCGGGTTCGCGGGCTTCGCCCCCCTTGATCGCCGCCAGATCGGCCGGGCTGATGCCGGCCTGCCTGGCGAGCGCGGCATCGGTTAACTGGAGCCCACGCTGGGCCTTGCCAATGACATCGGTGAAATTATCCTCAAGGGGAATGCGGATCATGTTCTCCATCGCAGGCGCGGGGGAATAAGCGGGACGTCGTTTACCCGGTGGTGAGCGCCGGCCGCGTTCAGCCGGCCCGGCGCCGGGCCCGATTCCAAGCTCCGAGCAATTCCACGCGGCTGCGGACCACGTCGGGCCAGACCGGAGGATTGGTGCTCAGGTGGTAGCCATGGGTCATGCCCATCTCGGGGCAGGCCCAGAGCTCACCACCGGGGCGGGATCCTTTTAGCCATAGGGTGAAGAGATCCTCGACGAACGCCAGGTAGTCGACGAACTCGGGCGTCAGGCGGCCCCGGCCGTTGGTCACCGGCACCTGGCAATGCTGGCCGTTGAAGGGGCGCAGATGAAACATCTGCGAGTGCTGGATCAACTTCGGCCAGGCGAGCAGCCGTGGTGAATAATTCTTGGGGGGGAACACGTGCTTGGAGACGGCGAAATGCGAATGATCCCATGTCACGGGCATGAGCTCGCCGGTCGCTTTTTGGTAGCGCCGGGCGATCTCGGTGAATTTTTCCGGCGTCTCGGTCGAGGTGTCGCGATGGACCTCGATGTGGACACCCAGGCCGAGCTCACGGGAGATCTTGATGAGACCCACGGCCATCGCCGCCGCCTGCGCGGGTGGAGTGTCGTGGTTCAGGAGTTGGATATTGATGAAATACACCCCGAGCCGCTTCTGCTCCTTCAGGCGGGTCCGGACGACCGCGAGGTTGGGGCAGTCGAAGCCGCTCATCAGGGCGAGCCTACGCCGCTCCGCCACGGCCTTGATTTCCGGCGTGATGTACCCGCACACGCCGTCAAAACCGGCGGCCTGGATGGCGGCGAGTTTGCGGTCGATCGACCATTCGCGGCGCGGCGTGGGATAGCCAACCATCGCCCAGGTCGGGGCACAGAGAATCAGACGGGGGGTGTTTTTTTTCATAAAAAGCTTGGCGCCGACGAGCGAAAAAACCGGGCCATGCCAGCGGCAAACCTCGGGGCAACAACCTCAGGCATGGAGCGGCGTTTTTCGACAGCCAGTTTCAGGGGGATACGTTGGGTTTCCACCTTCGGACCTTTAACAGTGCGCGCTCACTGCCTATCGGCCCCTTCGGCGGAAGCAAGCCTGCAGCGATCAACGTATTTTCCCCGCAGCCGAGCAATGCCGCCGCGCTTTGGCGTCTTCTGCCGCTTCGCTGCCTTCCGGCGGAATGGCTGCCCGGGCTTTAGAGCTCATTTCAAAACCGCTGATGAAGGAAGCGTGCACAGATGACGATGCAGCCGAGGGAAAGGAAGGCGTGATGCACGTCGGGGCGGCGCTCGTAGCGGACGCGCAACCGGCGGAAAGCGTGCAGCCAGGCGATCGTGCGTTCGACCACCCAGCGATAGCGACCGAGCCGCTGGCTGGAGTCGACTCCGCGGCGGGCAATGCGCGGGCAGATGCCGCGGGCGCGCAGGGCCCGGCGGCAACGCGGATAATCGTAGCCTTTGTCCAGATGCGCTTTGGTGGGCCGGCGGCGGGGCCGACCCCGTCGACCGCGCACCGCGGGGATGGCGTCCACGGTGGGCTCCATCATCTGGGAATCATGCGTGTTCGCCGCCGAGAGCGTCGCTGCAAGCGGTATACCTTGTTGATCGACCACGAGGTGGTGCTTGGAGCCGATTTTGCCCCGGTCGGTGGGGTTGCGACCCGTCTGGAGCCCCCCCTTGGCGCCGGGATGGCCGAGCCGTCCAGCGCCACCCGCTCCCATTGCAACCGCTCTTGCTGGTGGAGCGCTTCGAGCAACGCCCGCCAGACCCGGGCCCAGACGCCAGCCTTTTGCCAGGCGACCAGCCGCCGCCAGCAGGTCACCCCGGAGCCGCACTTGAGCTCCCGGGGCAGTTCGCCCCACGGCAAGCCGTGCCGCAGCACAAAGAGAATGCCGGTCAACGCCGCCCGATCCGCCACCGGCGGGCGTCCACCCTTGCGTTTGGCCCGCCGCTTCCGCTTCGGCAGGTGCGGGACGATCACACCCCACAGTTCGTCCGACAATAGTTCCGCCATGCCTCCCGCTGCTCGATCTCAGCCGACTTGTCCAGGACAGGTTTTGAAATGAACTCTTA
>JAQTMF010000339.1 GCA_028714515.1 Chthoniobacteraceae bacterium
CGGCATCGCCTTTGCCGCCTACCTCATCCTGCGCAGGCTCGCGCCGGTCGCCGTGCTTGCCGACGGCGCGTTCGCTTCCGCCAGTTGATTTCCATGCCCGCCGCCACGCCCACGCTTCCGCCCTTCGATTACACGCCCGCGCCCTACGCCGGTCCCACCGCGGACGCCGTCCTCGCGCTCCGCCGGGAGTTCCTCAATCCCGGCATTTTCCTCTACTACCAGCGGCCGATCATGCTCGTGGAGGGCCGCATGCAATACGTGTGGGACGAGGCGGGCAGGCGCTACCTCGACGGCCTCGGCGGCATCGTTACCGTGAGCGTCGGCCATTGCCATCCGAAGGTCGTCGCCGCCGCCAACCGCCAGAACGCCACGCTCCAGCATTCGACCACGATCTACCTCCAGCCGCATGTCGCCGAATACGCGCGGATGCTCGCGTCGAAGCTGCCCGGCGGTTTGAAGGTCTGCTATTTCGTGAACTCCGGTTCCGAGGCCAACGACCTCGCCCTGCTGATGGCACGGGCCTTCACGGGCAACCACGACATCGTCGCCCTGCGCAATGCCTACCACGGCGGCAGCGCCTCCACGATGTCGCTCACCGCGCACAGCACCTGGAAATTCAACGTGCCGCACAGCTTCGGCGTGCACCACGCGCTGTCGCCCTACCCCTACCGCGGACCCTATGGCTATGACGACGCCGAG
Organism: Chthoniobacteraceae bacterium; assembly: GCA_028714515.1. GTDB lineage: Bacteria > Verrucomicrobiota > Verrucomicrobiia > Chthoniobacterales > Chthoniobacteraceae > UBA695. The sequence goes on from JAQTMF010000339.1 coordinate 700, forward strand.
GCGGGGCGCAAATACGCCGACGACGTGAAGTCCGTCATCGACTACGCGACGTCGGGGCAGATCGCGGGCTTCATCGCGGAGTCCATCCAGGGGGTGGGCGGCTTCGTTGTCTTTCCCGACGGCTACCTCGAGCGCGCCTACGCGCACGCGCGGGCGGCGGGCGGCGTGTGCATCGCGGACGAAGTCCAGACCGGCTTCGGGCGCACGGGCTCGCACTATTGGGGCTTCGAGACGCAGGGCGTCATTCCCGACATCGTCACCATGGCCAAGGGTATTGGGAACGGCGCGCCGCTCGCCGCCGTCGTCACGACGCCGGAAATCGCCCGCACGCTCGCCGGGCGCATTCACTTCAACACCTTCGGCGGCAATCCCGTGGTCAGCGCCGTCGGCAAGGCCGTGCTCGAAGTCATCGACGAGGAGCACCTCCAGCAAAACGCCGCCCGGCTCGGCGCAACCATCCTCGCCGGTCTCGAGCGCCTCAAGGCGAAGCACTCCCTCATCGGCGACGTGCGCGGAAAGGGCCTCCTGCTCGGCATCGAGCTGGTGAAGGACCGCGCCACCAAGGAGCCGGCCAGGACGGAATGCGCGCAGGTGGTGGAAATCGCGAAGGATCTCGGCCTCCTCCTCGGCAAGGGCGGACTGTGGGGACAGACGATCCGCATCGCACCGCCGATGTGCATCACCCAGGCCGACGCGGACTTCCTCCTCGAGGTCCTGGACATCGCCATCGGCAGGGCATAGTCCCAAGAGCTGGCCGATCCTTGCAGAGCGGAGGTGGGGGCGTCGCGCTGCTGCGCCCAGGCATCGCAGCGCGATGCCTCTACCCTGGTTCTCCACAGACCCCACGGCGTCAGGCCGCAGCTTCACTTGAGGAGAAAATGATTGCCGTAGCAATCCACCGCGATTGGCAGCCGAAGCTTGAAATTTCGCTCGCGGAGCAGCTTCCGGTAAACGGCGATCCGATCGACCGCCTGCGCCCACGTCGGATCGGCCTTCAGCACTGCCAGCCTGGCGCGCAGAAACGCATCGAGCCACCGGCTCTCGGAGACGCCGTCACGCGGCATGCCGCCGCAGCGGCGATTCGCCTTCCCGATCAAGCTGCGGATTCCGTCTTCACCGTGGTTCACATAGGCGTCGTAAAGCTGGCCCAGCGTGAGCGGGCGTTGCGCGCCGATCCGCCGCGCCGCCGCCAGCGCCGGATTCCACGCCAGCCGATCGACCACGTTGCGTTGAGCCCGGCGAAAAACCGGGTCGCCCCCGCACGCCCGGAAGGCCTCCGGAAAGGCGTCGAGCCCTTCGGTGCTGGGATTTCTCCCCGCGCTGTCGTGCGGGCCGGCGTCGATTTTTCGGAACGCGGGAAGAAAGCGCACAAGCGCATTTCCGGGCCTGAGCCGCTGGTATTCCTTGAGAAAAATCGTGCCGGAAAATGTGCCGCTGGTGAACCCGGTGAACCCAAACGTGTATCCGCGCTGGTCGCCGATGTTTTTCACGAACGTGTATTGCAGCTCCGGCGTGCTGTTCTCGAAAATGGACGTCAACTCCTGGATGACATGCTTCGGGCTCGCCGCCGCCCCTCCTGCGCCGATGGCAAGAGCAAGCCCCATCGCGAAAAAAAATCGGTTTCGAGTCGGCGTCATGGCTGGCAGGTCAAATCGGGACAATGGAAAATTTCCGCAGGCCGCGCCATCCGGAGAAACTAGTTAGATCAAACTCGAACGTTTCGCTTGCACAATGCAAATCCCGGCGTATCGCCCATAGGGTATGAGCAATCCCATCAAAGACCTCACGAAAGAAGCACCCCGCAGCCCGCGCGAGCGGAGATAGG
>JAQTMF010000340.1 GCA_028714515.1 Chthoniobacteraceae bacterium
AAAAGGCGCTGCTTTATGTCGGGCGCATTCATCCCGAAAAGGGGATCGGGCTTCTCCTGGATGCTTTTGCCGCTCTTCCCGCCGCGCGCCGCGAGGGGTGGAGGCTCGTGCTGGTCGGCCCGGCCGAGGCGAAATACGGCGGCGGGGGCGAGGGGTATTTTGACCGGGTGCGGCGGCGGGCGGAGCCGCTCGGTTCGCAGGTGGAGTGGGTGGGCCCGGTTTTCGATGCGGCCCGGTTGCACGCGTATTACCGCAAGGCGGCGCTTTTTGTTTACCCGTCGCTGGCGGAGAAGGGGGAGACGTTCGGGCTCGCGCCGCTGGAGGCGATGGCGCAGGGGTGCCCGGCGCTGGTTTCGGCGCTGGCTTGTTTTCGCGATTTTATCGACCCGGGCGTGAATGGCTTTGTTTTTGACCACCGCGCCGCCGATCCCGTGCGGGCGCTGGCGGGGTTGCTGGACGCGCTGATGGAGGACGGGGTGGGCCGGGAGCGGGCGGGCGCGCATGCGCTGCGGACGACGGAGGCGTTTTCGCTGGAGTGCGTCGCCGGGCAGTATTTGGATGATTTCGCTTCGCTGGTTTCGCGAGGGGGGTGAGGTTCGCGGGGTTTGTGAGTAATCTGTTTGGCGCGCAAGAAGGGCATCAATCCGAAGGATGGAAAGATGGTGGCCGGGGTCGAGCGACACCCCCGGTTTGCTTGAGCTGTTTATCTCACCTCGGAAGGGGTGGTAGAACCGCTGCCACCCCTTCCGGGGTGATTTTTGTTGCGGAACCTGTTCCGGTGGTGTCGGCGCGTGGACGCGCCTCAACCACCGGCTAACGTCTGGAACCCCTCCGGGGTTCTTTCTCTTGATTCGCGCTTCCTGCCTCCTGGCTAAACAGATACCGAACCAGGTCGTGTTTACGAATTCAAAGAGGTTTATCCGCAGATTTCGCAGATGGCCGCAGATTGAAAGGCAGAAGATCCCTTTTTGTCATTCCCGGAATCTGCGTAATCTGCGGACCCTCCTCTGTCTTTTGGAATTCGTGAACAGACCCTCATGTGGTGTCAGTGAAGTTCGCAAAGGAAACAAGCCCCAATAAAAAACCTTCGTGCCTTCGTGTGAAATGAGCCAAGCATGGGCGAAGAGTTGGATCGTGGAGTTTCACACAAGACGAGGTTACATCCCGGAGCCGTGGGGCGTGGCGGTGATTGGGTTTGAATCTCGCTTCCACCAACCGTTTCAACGCGCCTGTTTTTTTCACGAAGGCACGAAGGCGCGAAGAAAAGGCGGGTGAGGGGGGCTGCGGTGGAGCGGGACGCCGTTTTGGGTGGACGGCGGCGCCGCTGGCGCGGAAGTTGCCGGTGCTCGCTGACTTTGCTCTCGCATGGGGCGCGGATGCTGCGTATTTTTACCCCCCACTGGAATAGCCGGAATTTATGAAACATCCCGAGGATAAAGACTCCTTCCCCGAACCCCCAGCGGCGCGCCGCCGCGTTCCCAAGTGGGCGGTCATTGCCGTTTTCTGCATTTTGGTTCTGACGGCGGCGGGGGTGGGCCGCCATTTTTACCTGAGTCACCAGGAACGGCGCTATGTCCGGGTGGCGCGGATGTGTCTCGACCAGAATAGGCCGGAGGAGCTTCGGCTGCTGTTGGAGAAGGTTCTTACTCTCAACCCCAGGAATGTGGACGCCTTCCGTATCTTTGCGCGGTCCGCGCTCAAGCAGGGGAATTCCCGGGAGGCTCTTCCGTGGTTGCGCAAGGCGGCCGAACTCGCTCCGTCGAATTTCGACGATCAGATCGCGCTGGCCGACGCTTTGCTTGCTTCGTCTGCCGGAGGCGGCAGTAAGGAGATTGAAAAAATCGTGCGCGAGATGGAGGCGCCGGGGCGCGGCCGCGCGGATTTCCAGGATCTCGCCGGGAGGTTTTCTCAAAGCCAGGGCAAGCTGGCCGAGGCCGAGGGCCATTATGCCGAGGCGGTGCGGCTCGCGCCGGAATACCCCGCCTACCGGCTGCACCTCGGCATTACGCGCCTCGCTTCGCGGGATGCCGCCGTCCGGGATGCGGCGCGCAAGGAGGTGGAGGGCCTTTCGCGGGAGCCCGCGTCGCGCGCGGTGGCTTTGCGGGCTCTGATTGTGGATGCGGCCAAATCGATGCGGGCGGATAAGGCGCTCGCGATGGCGGCGGAACTGGATGCTTTGCCGGAGCGGGTTTTCAGCGACCGGCTGATGTATTTGGAACTGCTCCATTTGCTGGGGTCTCCCGATTTCCAGGATCGCCTCGCGGCAACGGAGCGGGAGGCCGAGGAGAAGCCGGATTGCGTGCTGCCGCTGCTTTATTGGATGAACGGGAACAATCTGTCGCTGCTGGCGAGGGAGTGGGCGGAGCGGCTCCCGGCCGATAAGACGGCGTCCATCCCCATCCGGCTGGAGATTGCCCGCTCCTATGCCTCTTTTGGCGAGTGGAAGCGGCTGCGCTTTTTCCTGGCCGATGAAAAATGGAGCGAGTTCAACTTTATGCGCCTGGCTTATCTGG